>JAFECU010000100.1 GCA_018242005.1 Pseudomonadota bacterium
AGATCTCCGTGCCGTGCACGGCCAGCAGCGCCTTGTTGGCCGTCACCACATGCTTGCCCGCGGCAATGGCCTCGAGCACCAGCTGGCGCGCGATGCCATAGCCGCCGATGAGCTCGACGACGATGTCGATGTCGGGGTTGGCGATCAGCTCGCGCGCGTCGCCCACCACGCGGGTCTGTTCGCCCACGATGGATCGGGCGCGGGCAGTGTCGAGGTCGGCAACCATGGCAATCTCGATGCCGCGGCCCGCGCGGCGGCGGATTTCCTCCTGGTTGCGAGCCAGCACGTTGAACACGCCGCTGCCCACGGTGCCGATGCCGAGCAGGCCAACTTGGATGGGTTTCATATCGAGGTTACCAGTCAAAAGTGCCTGTAGCGCCTGATACACAAGCGCCTTAAGCTATTAAAAATAGGGTTTCATGCCGCCTTGGCGCGGCGCTGCCGATAGGCCGCCAGAAAGCCTGCCAGGCGTCCGATGGCCTCGCGCAGGTCGTCTTCGTGCGGCAAAAAGACGATGCGGAAATGCTGGTTGTCCGGGTAGTTGAAGCCCGAGCCCTGCACCAGCATCACGCGCGTGGCGCGCAGCACCTCCATGAAGAACTGGCGATCGTCGGCAATCGGGTACATGTCCGGGTCCAGGCGCGGGAACATGTACAGCGCCGCATGCGGCTTGACGCAGGTGACGCCCGGAATCTGCGTGATGAGCTCATAGGCCAGGTCACGCTGGCGGCACAGGCGCCCGCCCTCCTTGACCAGATCGTTGATGCTCTGATAGCCGCCCAGCGCCGTCTGAATGGCCCACTGGCCCGGCACGTTGGAGCCGAGCTTGAGGTTGGCCAGCATGTTCAGGCCCTCGATGTAGTCGCGCGCGTCCTGCTTGGGGCCCGAGACCACCATCCAGCCCGCGCGGTAGCCGCAGCTCCGGTACGCCTTGGACAGCGAGTTGAACGTCAGCGTGAGCACGTCGGTGGACAGGCTGGCCATGGACGTGAACTTGACGCCGTCGTAGAGCACCTTGTCATACACCTCGTCCACCATCAGCACCAGGTTGTGCTCACGCGCGATCTGGATGATGCCCAGGAGATGCTCCACCGGGTACAGCACGCCCGTGGGGTTGTTGGGGTTGATGACCACGATGCCGCGCGTGCGCGCCGTGATCTTGGCGCGCATGTCATCCAGGTCGGGCAGCCAGCCATGGTCCTCGTCGCAGCGGTAGTGCACGGGCCTGCCGCCCGAGAGCGAGGTCGCCGCCGTCCACAGCGGATAGTCGGGCATGGGCACGAGCAGTTCGTCACCGTCGTTGAGCAGCGCGTTGGTGGCCATCACGATGAGTTCGCTGGCGCCATTGCCCAGGTAGATGTCGTCCAGCGTCACGCCGGCAATGCCGAGCTGCTGGGTGTAGTGCATCACCGCCTTGCGCGCGGCGAAGATGCCCTTGCTGTCCGAATAACCCGCCGAATTGGGCAGGTTGCGGATCATGTCCTGCTGGATCTCCTCGGGCGCATCGAAGCCGAACGGCGCCATGTTGCCGATGTTGAGCTTGATGATCTTCTGCCCCTCGTCCTCCATCTGCTTGGCCGCGTCCACGATGGGGCCCCGGACGTCGTAGAGGACATTGGCGAGTTTGGCGGACTTGTGGATAGGCTTCATTGCACAGGCCTGGGAGGTGTAAACAGGGGAAACCTATAATTTGACCACAGTTCCCACTCGCAGGCCGAGGCCGCGGTGCTCCCCACCGAGGCCCGCCACCCTCACTGCCTCACGGCACGGCGCCCATGAAATTCCAGCCAGACCGCTTCGACGTACAGACCATCACCGCCTACGGGCCAGGCTGGATACAGGCGGACTCCGACCGCATCGCCCACAGCGTCATCGTGGGCGCGCGCGGCCAGCGCATCGCCTGGGACTGCAGCCGTTTCGAAGACCTCGCGCCGGGGCATTTCGCACGGCTGGCGGAGATGGACGCCGAGGTCGTCATCTTCGGCAGCGGCCAGCGCCTGCGCTTCCCGCCACCGGCCTGGCTGCAGCCGCTGATGGCGCGCCGCATAGGCCTGGAAACCATGGACACTCTGGCCGCCTGCCGCACCTACAACATCCTGGCAGGCGAAGGGCGCAACGTGATTGCAGCGCTTCTGCTGGAGGCGTGAATCCGCCGCTTAGAATATCCGGTTGTCAGGAGACTTGGGTGAGTGGTTTAAACCAGCAGTCTTGAAAACTGCCGACGGGCAACCGTCCGTGAGTTCGAATCTCACAGTCTCCGCCATTAGATGTTATAAATCAACAACTTATCGTTGATTTTCAAAACAGCGCCACATAGCAGCCCACATAAAGACAAGCCTCCACAGGAGGCAATACCGTTCACTTTGCGACGCGAACAGGCTTGAACGGACAGCGTGCGGGCGGTTTTCTCACACCACGAGTGGCGCTCCCCCATGCTTGGCGTTTTCTGCTATCTCCAGGCGGATCAGGTTGCAGGCAAACAGGGTGCCCCGCACTTCGCGCATCACGGTTTGCGGCGTGCCGCTGCGCAGCGTCAGCTTGCTGCCAGGCAACTCCTGTTCGAACTCCCAGCACCTGTTTTGCATGGACTTCCCGATCCACGTGGGCATCGTTCGCGCGTCCAACGTCGATCCGATTGGCAACGCCCCAATGAAATGGGAAGCGCTGGCGATTGCGATGGCTGTGGGCAGTGAACTGAGGTGGCGCGCCGTCGCGCCCTGCATCTTCGAAAGCCCGGATGAGGCGCAGAGCATTTGCAGAAGCTTATCGGTGCAAAGCGCACCGACAACGGATGGGTACGGCCGTGCACCCCTGATTCGCGAACGACGACAACGCCACCAGGACGATGGCCACCAGGAGACACGATGAGTGCCCACGACGATGAGGGCTGAAAACCTGGCGCGGCGTTCGATCAGCGCATGATGAGCCCGCCATCCACCGCGATGGATTGGCCGGTCACGTAGCTGGCCGCCGAGCTGCACAGCCACAGCACGGTGTCGGCGATCTCTTCGGCGCGGCCGTGGCGGCGCATGGGGATGCCCTCGACCATGGCCTCCAGCGCCTCCTTCTGGCCCGAAGCCACCATCTGGTCCACCATCGGGGTCCAGATCAGGCCCGGGCAGACGGCATTGACGCGGATGTTGCGCGTGGCGTATTCCAGTGCCGCGCTCTTGGTCAGGCCGAGCACGCCGTGCTTGGCCGCGTGGTAGGTGCCGCGCTGGGCACCGCCCACCAGCCCGCCCAGCGACGAGCAGTTGACGATGGCGCCGCTGCCTTGCTGGCGCATGTGCTGCAGCTCGTACTTCATGCAGGCCCAGATGCCGCGCAGATTGACCGTGTTCACACGGTCGAAGTCCTCGACCGTGGCGTCGGCGGTCTCGGCGAGGGCGTTCTGGATGCCGGCATTGTTGAAGGCCACGTCCAGGCGCCCGAAGGTGGCGACGGTTTCCTGGACCATGGCCTCGATGTCGCCCGGCTCGGCCACGTTGCAGCGGATGCCGATGGCCTTGTACCCGGCCGCTGCCAGCGCGTCGGCGGCGGCACGCGCGCCGTCGCCATTGATGTCTGCCAGCGCAACGCTGGCGCCCGCCTGTGCGAAGGCCTTGGCGGTTGCCAGACCGATGCCGGAGGCTGCGCCGGTGACCAGGGCCACTTGCTTGTCGAAAGAGATGTTCACGGTGTGATTTCCTCTGTGGAAGTTAGGGCGACGCTGAATGAGTCCGAGCGATGGCGCGCGCCCCGGTTTGGGATGCGCAACACGCGGGGGACTTGTTCAGCCTTGCCTTGGGTGACGGGGCCAGCGCTGCAGTCGTCAGCCCCGTGGTCGCCCGCCGCTTCTCGTGCGCAGGCGCTTGCGAAATGAATTCCGGTATTTCAGCGCTATGGGCTTGCAGCCTTGGTGCAGCAATCGCTGACAGCTATCAATTTTGATTTGTGCTGCCGCTGCGCCCCTGCATCAGCTCTGCACCTGCTGCTGCTGCGACGCCGGGTAGCGGTCGCCCACGATCTGGATCCTGGCGACGGCGGCCTCCAGCTCCTGCACCTCGGCCGGCGTCAGCGTGACCCTGGTGGCGCGCAGGTTCTCGTCGAGATGGGCGAGCTTGGTGGTGCCCGGAATCGGCACGATCCAGGGCGCTTTTGCCAGCATCCAGGCCAGCGCCACCTGGGCCGAGGTCAGCCCCCGGGTTCTGCCGAATGCGCAGAGCACTTCCACCACCGCCAGATTGGCGCGTATGGCTTGCGGCGTGAAACGCGGCAGCGTGTTGCGGTTGTCGTTGCCGGAATCAAAGAGCGTGTACTCGGTGATGCCGCCGCCGAGAAAACCCCGGTTGAGCGGGCTGTAGGGCACAAAGCCAATGCCCAGTTCCTGGAGCACCGGGAACACCTCGCGCTCCTGGTTGCGCCACATCACGTGGTACTCGCTTTGCGCGGCGGTCACGGGCTGCACCGCGTGGGCGCGGCGAATGGTTTGCGCATTGACCTCGCACAGGCCGAAGCGCCTGACCTTGCCTTCGCGGATCAAGTCCTTGACGGTGCCCGCCACATCCTCGATCGGCACGGCGGGGTCGCGCCGGTGCTGATAGAACAGCTCGATGGTCTCGACGCGCAGGCGCTTGAGCGACTCATCCGCCACGCGGCGGATGTTCGCGGGCGTGCTGTCGAGTTCGCCATGGATGTACTTGCCATCGACGATGCGGTGGCCGAACTTGGTGGTCACGCTCACCCGGCCCCGAAACGGCTGCAGCCCTTCACCGGCCAGCTCCTCGTTGATGAGCGGCCCATAGACCTGGGCGGTGTCAAACAGCGTCACGCCGCGCTCGACCGCCTGGTGCAGCAACTCGATCATGGCCTTGCGCTCGGGATGGTGGCCCCGGTTGTAGTTCATGCCCATGACGCCAAAGCCCAGGGCAGAGACCTCCATGCGGGCGCTGCCCGAGCCGAGGCTGCGCTGATGGGTGATGTGTGGCAGGTCCATGGCAGGGCTCTCCGAAGACGTGGTGGACGTTGTTTGTGCCATGGCGGCGCCCGCCACGACAGGCGTGGCACACACGGCGGCGCCGACCTTTGCGCTGGCCTTCAACAGGCCGCGTCGGCTGGTGGAAATGGGTTCGTTCATCGGGGCTGCTCCTTCAATATCCAGGGGACACGATGCGCCGCACGGCGACTCGACGACGCTGTTGCACCCTGCGAGCTGTCATGGGCCACAAGGGCTAGGAGTGTGGGCGGCAGTGAACTGTAGGCTCCGCACCAGATATTGAGTAGACTGCATAATTTGAATACCGGTATAAGACGTATTCATGAATAAAGCCTCCAGTACGGTGCATACCCTGGCGACCATCGGGCCGGCACCCTCCCGCAACGCACATTCTTTCCAGGAGGTGCCTTCATGTCGCGCGACAACTTCAGCGACCTGCTGGCCTTTATTGCCGTCGCGCGTGCACGCAGCTTCACGCGCGCGGCAGCCCAGCTTCGGGTCACACAACCGGCACTGAGCTCCACCGTCCGGGCGCTGGAGGAGCGCCTGGGCGTTCGCCTTCTCACGCGCAGCACGCGCGGCGTATCGCCCACCGAGGCGGGCCAGCGGCTGCTCGATCGCCTGGCGCCCGAGTTCGATGCCATCGAGGCAGACATCCAGTCACTGGGCGAACTGCGCGACGAGCCCGTAGGCACGATCCGCATCACGGCCATCGACTACGCCATCCGCAGCATTCTGTGGCCCAGGCTGGCGCAGTTTCTGCTGCAGTACCCCAAGGTGCACGTGGAGCTGATCAGCACCTACGAGAGCGTGGACATCGTGGCGCGCGGCTACGACGCGGGCGTGCGCTTTGGCCAGGAGCTGGCGCAGGACATGGTTTCCGTGCGCATCGGCCCGGACGTGCGCAACAAGGTGGTGGGGTCGAAGTCCTACTTCGCGGGGCGGCGCCCCCCGAAAACACCGCATGACCTGGCCGAACACAGTTGCATCAACCTGCGCACCTCCACCCATGGCGGCATTTATGCCTGGGAGTTTGCCAAGGGAAAGCGCAGCCTGAATGCGCGAGTGGATGGCACGCTGACTTTCAACAATGCCTATGACATCTTCGAGGCGGCCAAGGCCGGCTTTGGCCTGGCGTACCTGCCCGAGGACATGGTTCGCCCCCTGGTAGCCACGGGGCAGCTCATTTGCGTGCTGGAGGACTGGTGCCCGATGTGGGACGGTCTGCATCTCTACTATCCGAACCGACGCCAGCCTTCGCGGGCCATGGCCTTGCTGGTCGAAGCCTTGCGCCATGGGCCATAGCGCAGCATGAGGAGCCCCAGCCATGTCGGGTGAAAATTTTCGCGCCATTCAGGCCTTTCTCGCGGTGGCACGCGAGCGCAGCTTTACCCGCGCGGCGGCCCAAATGGGCGTCTCGCAATCGGCCCTGAGCCACACCATCCGCGCGCTGGAAGAGCGGCTGGAACTGCGTTTGCTGACCCGCACCACGCGCAGCGTGGCGCCAACGGAGGCGGGCGAACGCCTGATCCAGAAGGTGGCTCCGCGCTTCGAGGCCATCACCGGCGAACTCGCGGCATTCGAGGAGCTGCGCGACAAGCCCGCAGGCGTCGTGCGCATCGCTGCGTCTGATTTCGCGGTGCACACGATGCTCTGGCCCACACTCTCGCGGCTTCAGCCCCAGTATCCCGACGTGAAGATGGAGCTGGCCATCGCGCCGGGGCTGAGTGACATCGCCTCAGGTCGGTTTGACGCAGGCGTTCGCCTGGGCGATCAGATCGCCAAGGGCATGACGGCGGTTCGGCTCGCGCCGGACATTCGCATGGTGATCGTGGGTGCGCCGTCGTACCTGCAAGGACGCGCTGTGCCCCGCACCCCTTCCGAGCTGACCGGGCATGCGTGCATCAAGCTGCGTTTTTCCGAGGCCGGCGAGGTGTACGCCTGGAAGCTCAAAAAAGGCAGGCAAAGCGTGCAGGTGCGGGTGGACGGCGCGTGGACCTTCAACAGCATCTACCTGGCCATCGACGCCGCACTGGCGGGGTTTGGCCTGGCCTACGTGCCTGAGGCATTGGTACGCCCGCATATCCAAGGCGGCCGACTGCAAGCCATGCTTCAGGACTGGTGCCCGGCCGTGTCCGGGCTGCACATCTTCTTTGCCAGCCAGCGTCAGTCGTCGCCCGCACTGTCGCTGGTTGTTGAAGCGCTGCGCTATCGGCGTTAGGGCAACGCTGAACAAGTCCCTCGCGCGCGGCACATCCCTGCGTGGGGCGTTCTGCGGCGTTGCAAATGCTCGCCATGGCTTGGGCCATGGCTGCGCTTTGCCCTGGCAGGGCGTGCCGCATCGCGGGGACTTGTTCAGCGTCGCCTTGGGCGGCTTCTGCTCCTGGCACGGCGACGTGGTTATTCATGAACATTGCTTATGGCGCCATGTCGTTTCTTGCGTCTAGTCACGCAAAGCCGTTCCCACTAAATTTCAACAGGCGCGCTCATGTGACCTGAGCGAGCGCTCGCGACGTCGTTTTCGATCACGCTACTCCAAGCGCCCCTTTCAGGCGTTCCAGGCACGCGAATCCCTCTGGCGGCCAGCGCGAGTGGACCCTGACTTTTGAAAGGAGCCTCCCATGGAACTCAAACGCGTTGGATCACAAGCCTCGGCCAAGGGGCCTGCCGAATGGTTCACCGGCACGGTGCGCATCGACCCCTTGAACAACCCACCTGCGCCGGCCCGTGTGTCGTGTGCCGCTGTCACCTTCGAGCCGGGAGCACGCTCGGCCTGGCACACCCATCCGCTCGGGCAGACGCTGATCGTCACCGCAGGTTGCGGCTGGACGCAATGCGAAGGCGAGCCCATTGTCGAAATACGTGCGGGCGATGTCATCTGGTGTCCGCCCGGTCACAAGCACTGGCATGGCGCCACGCCGACCACCGCCATGACGCACATCGCGATCCAGGAAGCCCTCGATGGAAAGAATGTCGAGTGGATGGAGCATGTGACCGACGCGCAATACCTCGCCGGGCCGCAGCACGGCTGAACGGCCCTGCATCAGAACATGAGATCCATGCAGCCAGTGCTCAAGCGCAGCCAGGCGCTGGATCGACAACACGCCACCCCATCAGGAACTCAATAGCCATGCAAGCCACGATGCTCTACGGCCCGCGCGACATCCGCTTCGAGGAGCGCCCCGATCCGAAGATTCTCAAACCCACGGACGCCATCATCCGCATTGCCGCAGCCTGCGTGTGCGGCTCGGATCTGTGGCCTTACCGTGGCATTCAAGCCATCACGGAACCCATGCCCATGGGGCACGAATACTGCGGCGTCGTCGAAGAAGTCGGCAGCGCAGTGCGCCACATCAAGCCGGGCCAGTTCGTCATCGGCTCTTTCTTCGCTTCGGACAACGCCTGCCCCGTGTGCCAGCACGGCTACCAGTCGTCCTGCCAGCAGGCGGAGTTTGTCGGTGGAGCGCAGGCCCCGCTGCTGCGTGTCCCGCTGGCCGACGGCACCCTGGTCGCCACGCCGGGCATGCCACCGAACACCTTGATTCCAGGCCTGCTGACCACGTCCGATGTTCTGGGCACGGGCTGGTATGCGGCGGTGGCGGCCAACGTGCAGCCTGGCGCAACCGCCGTGGTCGTGGGCGACGGTGCGGTGGGGCTGCTTGGTGTGCTTTCCGCCAGGCAGATGGGCGCGGAGCGGATCATCGCGATGAGCCGGCACGCCTCCCGGCAGAAGCTCGCGCTCGAATTCGGCGCGACCGACATCGTGAGCGAGCGCGGCGAAGACGGCGTGGCACGCATCATGGACATGACCAAAGGCCTGGGCGCGGACTCCGTGCTGGAGTGCGTAGGCACCCAGGAGTCGATGATGCAGGCGATCCATTGCGCCCGCCAGGGCGGGTACGTGGGTTACGTGGGCGTGCCGCATGGCGTCGAACTCAATGGCGAAGAACTGTTCTTCGAACATGTCCATCTCCATGGCGGGCCTGCGCCGGTGCGCCAGTTTCTGCCCCGGCTGATGGATCTGGTGTGGCGGGAAGAGATCCATCCGGGCAAGGTCTTCGATCTGACGCTGCCGCTGGCGCAGGTGGCAAAGGGCTACCGCGCGATGGACGAACGCTGCGCGATCAAGTCCTTGTTGATGCCTTGACGATCTGGGTGGTTCATCGACTGCAGCGGGCATTGCGCGCGGCAAGGCGGAATGCCATCGCCACCAATGACCGTGATGAACGTGAGGTGGCGCCCCGGTGGACGTGGCGTATTTGACAAAGCTCGTAGCGCCTCTTTCCAACCCCTCGTTTTACCGGCAGCCTAAGCTCTATCCGGATGAACAAGGCGCCCCGTCCATCATCGGGATTCGCCACCGGGCCGGGAACACCCGGGCCAAAATCGTCGAAGGACTGCGGTCCCCATGAACCCTCCCGCAGGGGATGCTGACCGGATACGGAAACAGGATTTTCCATGACACAACTTCAAATCAATGGCCGGAGCGTGACCGTCGCTGTGCCGGATGACACGCCCCTGCTGTGGGTCTTGCGTGACGAACTGGGCATGACCGGCACCAAGTTCGGTTGCGGCATGGCGCTGTGTGGCGCCTGCACCGTGCACATGGACGGCGCGCCCATCCGCGCCTGCGTCACCCCGATCTCGGCCGTGAGCGGCCATGCCGTCTCCACGATCGAGGCCATGGATGCCGACCCGGTGGGCCGGGCAGTGCAGCGTGCCTGGGTCGAGAACAACGTGGCCCAGTGCGGCTACTGTCAGGCCGGCCAGATCATGTCGGCCACGAACCTGCTCAAATCCACGCCCAGCCCTACCGAGCAGCAGATCGACGAGGCCATGAGCGGCAACATCTGCCGCTGCGGCACCTATCCGCGCATCCGCGCCGCCATTCAACAGGCAGCAGGCCATCTTGCACAAGGAGGCTCGCAGTGACTTCGATGACCTCGCTTTCCCGCCGCAACTTCCTGCAGGGCGGCCTGGGCGCACTGGCGTTGGCCGTCACGGCCGATGGCCTGGTCAGCGCCGCATGGGCGGCCGATGCACCCGCCAAAAAGTACGGCGCCGACTCCATGCCGGGCGCTACGGTGGACGATCCGCTGGCGTTTGTCTCCATCGCCGCCGATGGCACCGTCACCATCGTCGCGCACCGGGCCGAAATGGGCACCGGGGTGCGCACCAGCCTGCCCATGGTGGTGGCCGACGAGATGGAGGCCCTGTGGGAGCGCGTGCAAGTTGTGCAGGCCGAGGCCAACGAGGCGCGCTACGGCAACCAGAACGTGGACGGCTCGCGCAGCGTGCGCCACTTCCTGATGCCCATGCGGCGCGTGGGTGCGGCGGCCCGCCAGATGCTCGAAGCCGCAGCGGCCGCACGCTGGTCCGTCCCTCTTGCCGAAGTCAAGGCGGTGCGGCACGAGGTACTTCACGCGCGCACCGGCCGGCGCCTGGGCTATGGCGAACTGGCAGCGGATGCGGCCAGGCAGCCCGTCCCCCGGGACGATGCCCTCAAGCTCAAGGCCCGCGCGGATTTCCGCTACATCGGCAAGGACGAGGTGCATCTGTTCGACCTGGAAGCCATCGGCAAGGGCCAGGCCATCTACGGCATGGACATGCGCCTGCCTGGCTTGGTCTATGCCGTGTTGGCACGCCCGCCGGTGGTCGGCGGCAAACTGCGCCACTTCGACGCCAGCCGTGCGCTGACCGTGCCCGGCGTGCTCAAGGTGGTGGAGATAGCCGCGTACCAGGGTGCGCCGGCCTTCCAGCCGCTGGGCGGCGTGGCCGTGGTCGCACGCAACACCTGGGCCGCGCGTCAGGGTCGCGATGCGCTCGAAATCGAATGGGACGATGGCCCTAACGGCAGCTACGACTCCGTGGCCTACCGGCAAACGCTGGAGGCGGCCGCGCGCCAGCCCGGCAAAGTGATGCGCGACCAGGGGGATGTAGTGCAAACCTGGGCTCAGGCACCACAGGCCGAGCGCTTCGCCGCCGAGTACTACATACCTCACCTGGCCCATGCGTCAATGGAGCCGCCGGTGGCGACCGTGCGCATCCAGGGCGGCCGTGCCGAAGTCTGGACCTCGGTGCAGAACCCGATGGCGGCCCACGCAGCCGTGGTCAGGCGCCTGGGCCTCAAGCCCGAGAACGTGAAGGTCAACAATCTGCTGCTCGGTGGCGCCTTCGGCCGCAAGTCCAAGCCAGATTTTGTCGAAGAAGCCGCCATCGTGGCCCGCGCCATGCCCGAGGGCACGCCGGTCAAGCTGGTGTGGATGCGCGAGGACGACATCCAGCACGATTACCTGCACA
Organism: Pseudomonadota bacterium; assembly: GCA_018242005.1. GTDB lineage: Bacteria > Pseudomonadota > Gammaproteobacteria > Burkholderiales > Burkholderiaceae_C > Alicycliphilus. The sequence continues at coordinate 11,276 of JAFECU010000100.1, forward strand.
CCGTCTCGGTCGAGCGGCTGGAGGCGGTCATGGATGCGCGGGGGCAGGTGCAGTCCTGGCTGCACCGCAGCGCCGCGCCCACCATCGGTTCGCTGTTCGCGCTGGGGGCCAAGGGGCAGTCGGCGTCAGAGTCCGCCATGTCGGCGATCAACATGCCCTACCGGATTCCCAACGTGCGCGTGGAAACGGCCGAGGTCGAGGCCCATGCGCGCATCGGCTGGTTCAGATCGGTGGCCAATATTCCGCACGCCTTCGCGGCGCAGTGCTTCATTGCCGAACTGGCGCATCGCGCCGGCAAGGACCACCGGCAGTTTGCGCTCGACCTGATCGGCCCGGGCCGCAAGATCGACCCCGGCGCACTGGCCGACGGCTGGAACTACAGCGAATCGCCCGAACACTATCCCTACGACACGGCGCGCCTGCGCGGGGTGATCGAGGCCGCGTGCCAAGGCGCAGGCTGGGGCCGTGCTCTGCCCAAGGGGCATGGCCTGGGTCTGGCCTTTTGCTACAGCTTCATGAGCTATACGGCCACCGTGATTGAAGTCGCCGTGAATGAGCAGGGCGAGGTGCGCGTGGTGGCGGTGGACATGGCGCTGGACTGCGGCCCGCAGATCAAGCCCGAGCGCATCCGCGCGCAGATGGAGGGCGGCGCCATCATGGGCCTGAGCCTGGCGCTGGTGAGCGAGATCAGCTTCGAGCGGGGGCGCGTGAAGCAAAGCAACTTCCACGACTACGAAGTGCTGCGCCATCACGCGTCGCCGCGCGTGATCCGCACCCATCTGGTGAATGACAACCACGACCTGCCGCCCGGCGGCGTGGGCGAGCCACCGGTGCCGCCGGTTGCGCCAGCGCTGTGCAATGCCATCTTCGCGGCCACCGGCAAGCGCGTGCGCAGCCTGCCGGTGCGCACGGTGGCGTAGCGCAACGTGCGGGGACACCACAGACACCACGCGTCTGCTGTGCTCGTTCTGGCCGCAGGCCGGGGTCAGCGCTTCGCTCGCGCCCTTGGTACGACTCACAACACAAGCGCGCCGCCCCACTTGGCGGCATGTCTGCACGAGAGCGTGGTGCCGCACCGCGTGGCCGCATTAGGCCGGCCGTATCACCTCGTGCGGCCCGCGAATCACCGGCCGACCAATCGACCGGTTGAACGCGTCGGTATCGAGACATGCATTGTCGTGCAGCTACCGACCATGTTTCTTCGCCGGCCACTCCCTCAGGATAGGCTCAAGGCCCATTTTCTTCTCCACCTTGCCGCGTGCCTCGATCCGAACACAAACCGTGCGCCGGGCCCGCAAACGTCCAGGTTTTTCGCGTGCAGCTGCAACCGGGCTCAACAACCACGGGTGGATGCGTGAATTCTGAAGCCAGGCCTTTGGCACTCACGGGGTCGGCTCATGGCGGCAGCGCGCGCGGCACATTGCCTTTCAACCAACGACGTCAACCCAGCCGCAGCGCACCCGCGCCGTCGGCATCGCTGTCAACGCTTTTCGTAGAAGTGCTGCACGAATGGCTTGCGAAAGCCCTGGTGGCAGGCCAGACAGCTTTGCTGCACCTTGGCAAAGGCCGCGATGACGGCCTGGCCGTCGCTGTGCTGTGCGGCCTCGCCCATGGCGGTGGCGGCGTCGTGCACCTGGGCGTCGAAGCCACGGAATTTGCCGGCATCGGTGGCCAGCCAGGCGAGGATGCGGATCTTCTCGGACGCCGGCGGCTCGGCGTGGCGCGCGATCTTCGGCGCCAGTTCGGCCACCAGCGCCCAGTCCTCCTTGGATATGGCGCCGGTGACGGCCTGCATGTCGCGCCCGAGTTGGTCCATCACCTCGCGCAGGGCCATGGGCCTTGAGGCCTCCACGGTTTGTGCGCCGGATGCGGCAGCGGCGCACAGCAGCGCTGCGCACAGGGTGGCTCGCAAGTGAAGGCGGGATGTCTGGATGTGGCGCATTTGTCTTCCTTTGTGGGCAGATGGCAAACAAAAATCCGCCAGCAATGACTTTGCTTGCGGTGGCAGAGGCGCGATGCGCGAATCAGTCGAAGCCGCGGCCCTCACCGGCTTCCTCGTGCGTCACGCCGTCGCGGATATGGTAGATGCGCTTGAACGTCGGGATGATTTTTTCATCGTGCGTGACCACGATGACGGCGGTCTCGAAGCGCCTGGCCATGTCGTTCAGGATTTGGATCACGGTCATGGCGCGCTGCGAGTCGAGCGGCGCCGTAGGCTCGTCGGCCAGGATCACCGGAGGGCGGTTCACCAGGCCACGCGCGATGGCCACGCGCTGTTGTTCGCCGCCCGACAGCCGCGAAGGCATGGCCTGTGCACGGTGCTGCACGTCCAGCGCCTTGAACAGATCCAGTGCGCGCCGGCGCGCCTCGTCGTTGGGCACGCCGGCCAGCATGGGCAGCAACGCCACGTTGTCGGTCGCGTCCAGGAACGGGATCAGGTAGGGCGCCTGGAACACGAAACCGATCTTGTCGCGGCGCAGGGCGCGCAGGTCCGCGACGCACCAGCCATCGTCATAGATCACCTGGTCGTCCAGCGTCATGCGTCCGGACGTGGGGTCGATCACCGCGCCCAGGCACTTGAGCAGCGTGCTTTTGCCCGAACCCGAGGGGCCGATCAGGCCCACCACCTCGCCGGGCGCCACCTGCATGTTCACGTCCTTGAGCGCGAGGAAGGCGGTATCGCCCGAGCCGAAACGCTTGCTCAGGCCCTCGATGCGGATGCCTCTCGTGCCCATGCTCTTACCTCTTACCCAATGGCCTCTGCCGGATCGACCTTGAGCGCCACGCGGATGGCGACAATGCTTGCCAGCACGCAGATGGCCAGCACGGCGGCGAAGCCCGCGATCGAGTCGAACGGCACCAACAGCACGTACTTGGGGAACAGCGGTGCGGCGAAGGTGGCCGTGATCTTGCCGACGACGAAACCGATCACGCCCAGCACCAGTGCCTGCTGCAAGATCATCGCGGCGATGGTGCGGTTGCGTGTGCCGATGAGCTTGAGAACGGCGATCTCGCGAATCTTGTCCATGGTCAGTGTGTAGATGATGAAGGCCACGATGGCCGCGCTGACCAAGGCCAGGATCACCAGGAACATGCCGATCTGCCTGGCCGAGGTGGCGATGAGCTTGCCCACGAGGATGTCCTCCATCTGCGCGCGGTCGTACACCGTGAGGCGCTTCCAGCGCCGTATCGGCTCGGCCACTTGCTGGGGCGTGAACTCGGGCAGGATGCGCACCAGCACGGCATTGACGTAGCCGTTGCTGGTCTGCGAGGCCACCACCGCATCGAGCAGGCCGGGCACGCCCGGGCGGTTGAAGGCTGGGTTCGCCTCGGTGCGGCGGCGCTGCATGAGGATGGCGTCGTTGTCCTTGAGGAACTGCGCCTCCTGCGCGTCCCTGAGCGGTATGAACACCATGGGGTCGCCACTGGACGAGACCATGCGGCGCGTCAGGCCGACCACGGTGTAGTGATTGCGGCGGATGTTCAGCAGGTCGCCTAGCCGCAGGCCCGTGGCGAGGTCCGCCACCGCCTCATAGTGCCCGCGCGTGATCTGGCGCCCCGCGACGAGATGGGGCGGCCAGCCCGGGTCGCCGGCCTCTCCTGCGGTGATGCCCACCACCATCGAGCGCACGTCCTTGCCACCATGGCGCACCTGCATGGTCAGATAGGTGATGTTGACCGCCTGCGCCACGCCAGGCATGGTGCGTATGCTGCGCCACAGGTCGTCGGGCACGCTCGACGATTCGGCGTAGGGGCCCAGGGTGTCCTTTTGCACCACCCACAGGTCGGCGCCGCTGCTGTCCAGCAGCACCCGGCCGTCGTCCACCATGCCGCGGTACACGCCGGCCATGGTCAGCGTCACACCGATCAGCAGGCCCAGGCCGATGCCGGTGAAGACGAACTTGCCCCAGGCGTGGAGGATGTCGCGTCCGGCCAGGCTGATCATGGCGACACCCCGGCGATGCGCTCGACCACGTGGACGCGGCTGCGCGCGGTGACGACCTTCTCGCTGTAGACGACCAGCCGATCGCCAGCGGCGATGCCCTTCTCCACCTGCACATGACCATCAAGATCGAAGCGGCCCAGCACCAGCGGCGTGAAGCGCAGCCCGTCGCCGTCGATCTTCCAGACGCCGCGCCGGCCGCCGACCGTGCGGATGGCCGCGTTTGGAATGCTGGGCCCGGCGGGCTGCTCAGGCAGTTGCACGGTGACCTCGGCCAGCTCGCCCACCGGCGGCAGCGGCCTGAGGGCCTGGTCGAAGACGATCTTGGCCAGCGTTTCCTCCGTCACCACGTCGGCCTGCGGCTCGACCCGCAGCACGCGGCCGGGCTGACCGTGGCCACGCCGCGAGCGCAGCGCGATGCGGGCGGGCAAGTCGGCGGCCAGCCCCTCGGCGCTGATCTGGTCGAAGCGGGCATGGACCCACAGACTCGTGGGATCGATGAGCTCGACAACGACCTGACCGGCCACCACGGTGGTGCCGGGGTCCACGTTGCGCGCGGTCACCAGTCCGGCCACGGGGGCCACCAGCCTGAGGTTGCCGCGCTGCGCATGCAGCGCCTGCAGGTCGGCGCGCAGGCGGTTGGTGTCCTCGCGCGCGGCACCTGTGGCGGCCAAGGCCACGGAAAGATCCTGGTGCCGGATGGCCGCGCTTTCCTCGCTGGTGCCGCGCACGGCCAGGAGCTGCGCATAGCGGGCCGCCTGCGTCTGCGCGAAGGCCTGCCTGGCCTCGGCCTGCCGCAGGGCGGCCTCGGCGCTCTTGATCGCGGCCTGCTGCGCGCCGATGCGCTGGTCCAGGTCCACAGGGTCCATCTCGCCCAGCACCTGGCCGGCCCGGACCGCATCGCCCACATGCACGTCCAGCCGCTTGACCCGGCCAGCGAACGTCGGACCGATCTTGTACGTGTAGCGCGCCTGCACCGTGCCGATGCCCGCCAGGGCGGGTGCGATGGCGCGCGACTCCACGGTGGCCACGGTCACCGCCACGGGTGCCAGGGGCCCCGAGCGCAGGGCGACGTAGGCGAATAGCAGGAGCAGCGGCGCCATGATGGCCGTCAGCGCCAGCGTACGGCGCTGCAGGGTCGGGAATCTCATCGCCCGCTCCCGATGCCGCGAAGATAGATGGCAAACACCCCGGGCGCATCCTCGCGCATGCGCGCCACGTCGCCGGCCAGCAATGACTGCATCACCAGACCCTGGATGCTGCCTATGAACAGCACGGCGGCGGCCTGCACGTCCAGCCGCGCATCCAGCTCGCCCTGGGCCCTGCCGGCCTCCAGCAGGCCACGCAGGCGCTCGCCATAGTGCTGGATCAAGGTTTGCACCCGCTGCTTGGGGATGGTGTGGCCCGGCCTCTGCAACTCGCCAAACAGCAGGCGCGGCACGCCCGGGTGCTCGGTGACGAAGTCGATGTGGGCCATGAACATGGCCCGAAGCGCCGCCACCGGAGATGCTGCGCCCTGCGCGGCGCGGTCCACGCGCTCCAGCAGGCGCTCGGCGACCCAGGACATCACGGCCTGAAGGATGGCGTCCTTGGTCGGGAAATGGCGAAACAGCGCCCCCTGGGTCAGGCCCATGCGCTGCGCGATGGCGGTGGTGCTGATGCCGTTGGGATTTTGCTGCGCGGCCAGCTCGACCATGGCCGCCACCGTCGCCGCGCGGCGTTCCTCGGCGGGAAGATGCCTGGGGTATTCGTTCATTGCACAGCGCCCGATAGTAAGTAACTTATTACTATCTTAACCTGCAATGTCAGCGATGCGCAAGAGAGCCCTTAGGGCCTGTTAACGCTATGCAAGAGGTCGCGAAGCTCGGCACAGCACGCCCATCAAGGCCCGCGACGCTGTGCGTACGTCGGTACGCACAAGGAGCGCAACACCGAGGGGCGGGCTGTGCCGAATGTCGCCGCCGCAGGGGCTTGGCAGGTAGCGCCCACCGAGCACGGTCAGGCCCTCCGCGGTCATGAGGCTCGGCGACGCTACCGGCACCTGCGTGACACCCCAGCGCCACTGCGCCCACTCCCAACTAGGCGCGGGATCCGGCCCACCCGGCAACGGGCGCCGATAATGGCCGGCACGACAGGCGCAGTGCCTGCCCATTACCCGTTTTTGACTCCAGGGAAGCCCATGCAAAGCAAACGACTCACCACCCGCTTGGCACTCGCCGCCACCCTGCTGCTGTCCGGCCTGGCCCATGCTCAGGTCACGGTGCAGGACGCCTGGGTGCGCGCCACCGTGCCCCAGCAGAAGGCCACCGGCGCCTTCATGCGTCTGACGGCCGCGCAGGACATGCGCCTGGTCGGCGCCAGCAGCCCCGCTGCCGGCGTGACCGAGGTGCACGAGATGAAGCTCGTGGACAACGTCATGAAGATGCGCGCCGTCCCGGCGCTGGACCTGCCCGCCGGCCAGGCGGTGGACCTCAAGCCCGGCGGCTACCACATCATGCTGCTGGACCTGAAGCAACCCGTGGCCCAGGGCGCCACCGTGCCGCTGACCCTGGTGTTCGAGGGCAAGGACGGCCAGCGCCAGTCGCAGGAACTGCAGCTGCCCGTGCGCGCCCTGGGCGCCACGGCCGCGCCCGCCATGGGGCATGGCAAGCACGGCGGGCACTGAGAGTTTTCGTGTTTTTCGGCTCCAGCGCTTTACTCTAGAGCGCTGGCAGCTTCGATTTTCATAGTGACAGCATCAACCGCCAGCCGGTGCACGGCGGCGGCTTGACCCATAATCAATCGCTTTGCACGGCGCCCATGCCGCGCGCCTGCACCGCCTGTCACCATGCACCCTGACGCCCAAACCCTCTGGCGCGGCCCCCGCTGGGCTCTCGCCATCCTGCTGGCATTGCTGGGCATGGTGGGGCCCTTCTCGATCGACACCTATCTGCCGGCCTTCCCGGCCATCAGCCAGGCCCTGGCCGCCACGCCGGTGCAGATGCAGCAGACGCTGTCGGCCTACCTGTTCGCGTTTGCCTTCATGACGCTGTTCCACGGTTCGCTGTCGGACAGCTTCGGGCGCCGCCCGGTCGTGCTGTGGGGGCTGGCGATTTTCACGCTCGCGTCCATGGGCTGCGCGCTGGCGCAGAGCATTGGCCAGCTGGTGGCCTTCCGGGCGCTGCAGGGGCTGTCGGCGGGCGCGGGCATTGTGGTCTCGCGCGCGGTGATTCGCGATGTATTCCCGCCCACCCAGGCTCAGCGCGTGATGAGCCAGGTGACCATCTTCTTCGGCGTGGCGCCGGCCATCGCGCCCATCGTGGGCGGCTGGCTGTCGGTGCATCTGGGCTGGCACAGCGTGTTCTGGTTCCTGACCGGCGTGGGCGTGTTCCTGTGGCTGGCCAACTGGCGCCTGCTGCCCGAGACGCTGCCCGCACATGGGCGCCAACCCTTGCACCTGGGCCACCTGATGCGCGGCTACTGGGAGCTGGGCACGAGTCCGCGCTTTCTGCTGCTGGCGCTGGCCAGCGGCGTGCCGTTCAACGGCATGTTCTTGTATGTGCTGTCGGCGCCGGCCTTCCTGGGTGACCTGCTGGGCCTGGCGCCCACGCAGTTCTTCTGGCTTTTTCTGGCCACCATCTCGGGCATCATGGGCGGCGCCTGGATGAGCGGTCGGCTGGCGGGGCGCATCGCCCCGAAGCGCCAGATCCGCCACGGCTTCGTGATCATGCTGGCCATGGCGCTGCTGAACCTGGGCGCCAACCTGCTGTTCAAGGCCCACGTGGCCTGGGCCGTATGGCCCATCGGCATTTTCTCGTTCGGCTGGGCGCTGATGGTGCCGGTGGTCACGCTGCTGGTGCTGGACCTGTACCCGCAGCGCCGCGGCATGGCCTCGTCTCTGCAGGCCTTCGTGGGCGCCACGGCCAACGGGCTGGTGGCCGGCGTGGTGGCGCCGCTGGTGATGCATTCCACCGTGCTCCTGGCGCTGGCCTCGCTTTTGATGATGTGCGTGGGCCTGCTGTCCTGGGTCTACCTGCACCACCGCTGGCCCGAGATCGGGCGCACCGCGGCACATGCGTAGGCGTCAGTCGTGGCGGCGGTCTATGCCTAGCGCCGCGTAATAGCGGGCCTTTTCGGCATACATGGCCTGGTCCGCGCGGTGCGCAGCCGCCTCGATCTGCTCGCCCGAGGCGGCGATCGCCACGCCCATGGACAGGCTCAGGGCCTGGCCAGGGTAGAACTGGTTGTTGAGCTCCAGCAGGTTGCGGATGCGCTCCACCATGGCCTGTGCGCCACGCTCGTCGGTCATGGGCATGAGCACGCAGAACTCATCACCCCCGATGCGCGCGGCGCAGATCGGCGCATCGACGGCCTTGGCCAAAACCTCACCCACGCGGCGCAGCAGCGTGTCTCCCGCGGCATGGCCCTGCTCGTCGTTGATGGCCTTGAGGCCATTCGAGTCTATGGCGATCACCGCAACGGGCCACGGCCCCTTGCGCGTGAGGCGGCTCATTTCCTCCACGTAGTAGGCGCGATTGCGCAGGCCGGTCAGCACGTCGTGCTTGCCCAAGTATTCCAAATAGGCCTCGGCCTTCTTGCGCGCCGTGATGTCCACCAGCGACAGCAGCACCATGCCCCAGTCATGGCTGCGCTCTTCGAGCACCGTGAACTGCATGTGGATGTGGACCGGCTCGCCGGCGAGGTTGTAGTTGACCACCTCGCGCTGCTGGAACAGCTTGCCGTCCCACAGGTCGATGAGCTGCTCCGTGAACGAGTCGTGCATCTCGCCGCGAAACACCTTGTCCAGCCCGGCCAGCAGGGCCTGTTTGCTGTCCGCGCCAAACATCGACAGGGTCAGCTGATTCACGTCGAGCACGCGGATCTCACGCATGCAGCGTTCGACGAATTCGGGGTGCACCTTCAGGAAGGTGCGAAAGTCGCTGATGCCCTGGGCGCGCAAGCCATCGAGCAGGCGCTTGATGGCGCTGAAGTCCTCGACCCACAGCGACACGGGCGAATGTTCGAACAGGCCGCGCGCATATGCCTCACTGCGCTGCAGACGCAGGCGTGCCTGAACCTGCTCCGTCACATCCTCCAGCGACACCAGCACCCGGCTCCAGCAGTCTTCATAGCCGGGCAGAATGCGCCCGCGTATGCGCACGTCCAGGCGTCGGCCGTCGAGCGCGTAGTTCACCGACTGGTTGGAAAACTCGGGTGCGCCGTCCCACAGCTGCTGCAACTCGGCAACGGCGCTCTCATACATATCGTCTCGAAACACCTGATCCAGCGACGCCTCCAGCGTGCCCTGGTCGGGCGCGGCAAACAGCTCCAGCGTGCGCTGGTTCACGCGCAGCAGGCGAATGCTGGCGCCATAGGCCGCGACGCATTCGGGGTGGTCGCGAAGATGGGCCGCGACATCGACCACGCCCTGCTCACGCCACTGTGCGAACAGGGCGCGCACGGCGCTGTAGTCCTCCAGCCAGAGCGAGACGGGAGCGATTTCGAACATATGTTCGAAATTGGCAGTCAAGGCAAGGGGTGACAACATGTTCTTCTCCAGGAGCCCGGGATTATTGGTGCGTTCCGGGCTTGCCACATGCGAAAAAGCCAGCCTCGGCAATGGGGCTGGCTCGGGTTGGCTGCGTGCGCTACGGCGCGGCGGCCATCAGCGGCCGCCGCGCGGAGCCTGGCGCTTGCGCGCGTCGTGCGGCGTGAACGGCTTGCCGCCGCCCTGGGGCTTGACGAAGCCGCCACGCGCAAACTCGGGCTTGCGGCCAAAATCGCCGCGCGGGGCAGCACCGTCGCCGCGGCCAAAGCGTGGCGATTCGTTAAAGCGCGCCACTTCACCGAAGCCGCTCTTGCGGCCATAGCCATCGCCGTCACGACGGCCGCCATGGGCGGGACGATCGCCACGGCCGCCGCGGTCGCCAAAGCCCGCACGATCACCAAAACCTGCGCGATCGCCAAAACCTGCGCGATCGCCAAAACCGCCACGGTCGCCATGGCCGCGGCCACCGCCGCCGAAGCGCTGCTCGCGCCCGCGTCCGCCTTCACGGCCGCGGCCGCCAAAGTCGGGGCGGCCGCCCTGCGGGAAGCGCTGCGTGGGCTCCAGGCCTGCGACCACTTCGGCCTTGAACGACTGGCGGCTGTAGCCCTCGATGTCGAAGATCTTGCGGCGGTCGCGGAACTCGGCAAAGGTCACGGCTAGGCCATCGCGGCCGGCGCGGCCCGTGCGGCCGATGCGGTGCGTATAGTCCTCGGCCTTCATGGGCAGGCCGAAGTTGAAGACATGGGTGATGGTGGGCACGTCGATACCGCGCGCGGCCACATCGGTCGCCACGAGGATCTGGACCTGGCCATTTCGCAGCGCCATCAGGCGGCGGTTGCGCAGGCCCTGGCTCAGGGCGCCGTGCAGGGCTACGGCGCTGAAACCGTCCTGCTGCAGGTCGTTGGCCAGGCCGTCGCACTCCACCTGGGTGCTGGCGAACACGATGGCCTGGTCGATCGAGGCGTCGCGCAGCCAGTGGTCCAGGAGCTTGCGCTTGTGCTGGGCGTTATCGGCCCAGTACAGCTTCTGCTCGATATTGGCGTGCTTTTCCTGGGGCGTGTCGATCTGGATCTTCTTCACGCTGGCGCCGCCGTCGTGCATCACGCGCATGGCCAGCTGCTGGATGCGCGGCGCAAAGGTGGCGCTGAACATCATGGTCTGCTTGCGCTGGGCCGTGAGTGCATTGATCTCGGCCAGGTCGTCCGAGAAGCCCAGGTCGAGCATGCGATCGGCCTCGTCCACCACGAGGAACTGCACCTGGTCGAGCTTGATCTGCATGGAGCGCTGCAGGTCCAGCAGGCGCCCCGGCGTCGCCACGACCAGGTTGGCGTTCTGCAGCTTGGCGATCTGCAGCTGGTAGGGCATGCCGCCGACCACGTTGGCGATGCGCAGGCCCTTGCAATGCTTGACCAGCTCGATGGCATCGTGCGCCACCTGCTGCGCCAGCTCGCGCGTGGGGCACAGCACCAGGGCGCCGGGCACGGCGGCCTTGAAGTTGCGCGCCTGCATGGGGTTCTTGCGCTTGGGGCGCTTAGGCAGCGCCTCGCCACGTGCGGCGGCCTCCGCTGCGGCGCGCTCGTACTCGGCGCGCGCTGCGGCCTCGGCCTCGGCCTGCTGGCCGATCAGCGTGTGCAGCACGGGCAGCAGAAAGGCCGCGGTCTTGCCGCTGCCGGTCTGGCTGGAGACCATGAGGTCGATGAAGCGGCCGGCCTCGTCGCCCGCGCCCATGGCCAGGGGAATGGCCTTTTCCTGCACGGCCGTGGGCTGGGTGTAGCCCAGGTCGGCCACGGCCTGCACCAGCTCGGACGCCAGGCCCAGGCGCACAAAACCTTCGGGCAGCGCCGTTTGGGGCGTGGCGTTGTTGGCGGAAGTGGCGGAAACGTCGGAATCAACAGGCGCGCAATCGCCCTGCACCAGAACTTGCTCAGTCATGATTTGCTCACACGAAGACGGCCCCAGGCGCTTTCCTGGGCAGGCTTCGTTCGATGGTTACAAAACATCAACCATCAAACGAAACCAACGGGCCGCAGCGGACGGCTCGGGTGGGCATTGGTTGCATGGCGCCGCGTGGCTGCCACGCTGGCGTGCAGTGCCCGATGTGTGAAGGGAGATGCACAAAAAAATTGCACCGCGCTCATGGCGGTGCAAGCTGGGCATTATGGCACGCCTGGGGTTTTCCCGCAAGGCGCGCCGTTGAATCAATAGCTGGCGAGCGGCTTGGCCTTGCCACCCTCGAAGGTCATCACGACCACGGGGGCCTTGATGCGGTTGCCTTTGTCGTCGTAGGCATATTCACCCATCACGCCCTTGTAGGTGTGCTGATGCATGTAGGCGCTGACCTTGTTGACATCGATGGAGCCGCTCTTTTGAATGGCCTCGCCGATGTTCATGGTCTGGTCGTAGTAGAACGGGCCGTAGACATCGGGGTTCTGGCCGAAGCGCTTCTTGAACTTCTCCTGGAAGGCCTTGGCACCTGCATCGCTGTCCGTCAGCATGCCGGCGTAGGCGCAATAGACCACGCCGTTGACTGCGTCGCCACCGAGCTTGGGCATTTCGGGGCTGCACAGCGTGTCACCGCCGAGCAGTTTGGCGTTGATGCCCAGCTGCTTGATCTGGCGCGCCATGGGCGCTGCCTGCGGGGCGTAGCCGCCATAGAAGATGGCTTCGGGCTGCTTGGCCTTGATGTTGGTGAGGATGGCCATGAAGTCCGTGGCCTTGTCGGTGGTGAACTCACGGGCTACAACGGTCATGCCGAGTTTTTGCGCCTCCTTGGCGAACTCGTCGGCCAGGCCTTGGCCAAAGGCCGTGCGATCGTCAATCACGGCAACCTTCTTGGCCTTGAGCACATTGGCCGCATAGGTGGCCATGTTGGTGCCGGCCTGCACGTCGCTGGCCACGATGCGAAACAGGTTCTTATAGCCCGCCTGCGTGATCTTGGGGTTGGTGCCGACCGTGGACACCATCACGCCGCCCTTGTCGTACTCGCGCGAAGCGGGAATGGTCACACCCGAGCAGTACGGGCCCATGACATAGTGCACGCCCGTGTCTACGAACTTCTGTGCCACGGCCACGCCGGCCTTGGCGTCGCACTGATCGTCCTCGGACACGAGCTCGAACTTCAGCGTCTTGCCGCCCACGTTGATCTTGCGCGCGTTCAGATCCTCGATGGCCAGGCGCACACCGTTGTCATTGTCGCGGCCGGCGAAGGTGTTGGGACCCGACAGAGGACCGCTGTGGCCGATCTTGACGATCTGCTCCTGGGCAAAGGCGCCGGTGGCACATGCCAGGGCCGCGGCGGCCACGAGGGTGGACTTCAGAAAGGGATATTGCATGGCGAACACTCCGGTTGAGACTGCGCAAGAAATGTCCTTGGTTGCCGGGCGGGTCGCCCCGGCCCCGAGGACGGGAAGTCTGGATACAGACAGCCGCAAATTATCACATCACACCAGCGCTCTTTACAACGACAGCAGGTGCTGGCGGTAATGTGCGAGTTCGTCGATGGACTCATGCACGTCGGCCAGTGCCGTGTGGCGCTGCGCCTTCTTGAAGGAGTCATAGGCCGCGGGTTTCCAGCGTTTGGCCAGTTCCTTGAGCGTGCTGACGTCCACGTTGCGGTAGTGAAAGAACGCTTCGAGCTTGGGCATGTACTTGACGAGGAAACGCCGGTCCTGGCCGATGCTGTTGCCGCACATGGGCGCCTTGCCCTTGGGCACGTAGCGCGACAGGAAGGCGATGAGCTGCTGCTCGGCCTCGGCTTCGGTGATGGTGGATGCGCGCACCTTGTCGATCAGGCCGCTTCTGCCATGCGTGCCCTTGTTCCAGGCGTCCATGGCGTCAAGCACGGCGTCGGACTGATGAATGGCGAACACCGGGCCTTCGATGCGCGGCTCCAGGCAGGGGCCGGTGACCACGACGGCGATCTCCAGCAGGCGCTCTTTTTCCGGGTCGAGCCCGCTCATTTCACAGTCGAGCCAGACGAGGTTCTGGTCGGATTTGGCAAGGGTGCACTCGGCAGGGGTGGCAGTTTCAGACATGGTGCGGATTGTCGCCTTAAACTTCCAAGCTCATGCCGCCCTCCCCTGCTCCCTTGCTCACGCCCTCGACCTTGACGACGCTGGTATTCGCCGCCCTGCTGCTGGCGGGCCTGGCGCTGCGCCTGTGGCTGGCCTCGCGCCAGATTCGCCATGTGGCGCGTCACCGCGGCGCCGTGCCGGCGGCCTTTGCCGGCCATATCAGCCTGGCCGCACACCAACGGGCCGCTGACTACACGGTGGCCAAGGTGCGCTTCGGCCTGCTGGAGCTGGGCCTGGCCACAGCCGTGGTGCTGGGCTGGACGCTGCTGGGCGGACTGGACGCGCTGAACCAGGCACTGCTGTCCTGGCTGGGCGGCGGCATGGCGCAGCAGCTGGCGCTGCTGGCCAGCTTTGCGCTCATCAGCGGCGCCATCGACCTGCCGGCCACGCTCTACCAGACCTTTGTGATCGAGCAGCGCTTCGGCTTCAACCAGATGACGCCACGCCTGTGGCTGGCCGACCTGCTGAAGTCCACCTTGGTCGGCGCCGTGATCGGCCTGCCCATCGCCGCGTTGATCCTGTGGCTCATGGGCGCGGCGGGTCCGTGGTGGTGGCTGTGGGCCTGGGGCGTATGGATGGGCTTCAACCTGCTGCTGATGGTGGTCTTTCCATTGTTCATCGCACCGCTGTTCAACAAGTTCCAGCCGCTGGCGGACGAAGCGCTCAAGGCGCGCGTGACGGCCCTCATGCAGCGCTGCGGCTTCAAGGCCAAGGGCCTGTTCGTCATGGATGGCAGCCGCAGGAGCGCCCATGCCAACGCCTACTTCACGGGCTTTGGCGCGGCCAAGCGCGTGGTGTTCTACGACACCCTGCTCAAGCAGCTCGCGCCCGGCGAGGTCGAGGCCGTGCTCGCGCACGAGCTCGGCCACTTCAAGCACAAGCACATCACGCGCCGCCTGGTGGGCATGTTTGCCATCAGCCTGATCGGCTTTGCGCTGCTCGGCTGGCTGTCCACGCGCGGCTGGTTCTATACGGGCCTGGGCGTGCAGCCCAATCTGATGCTGTCCGGCTGGCCCGGCGCCGCACCCAACGACGCGTTGGCGCTGCTGCTGTTCCTGCTGGCCGCGCCAGTGTTCACGCTGTTTCTCACGCCGCTCATGGCGCAGCTGTCGCGCCACCACGAGTTCCAGGCCGACGCCTATGCCGTGACTCAGGCCAGTGGCCAGGACCTGGCGGCAGCCCTGCTCAAGCTCTACCAGGACAACGCCTCCACGCTCACACCCGACCCGGTGTATGCGCGGTTCTACTATTCCCACCCACCTGCCACGGAACGCCTGGCGCGTCTGCCCGTGGCCATGCAGCCATGAACTCCATGTTTCCAAAGAAGGACTGGTCAAAGCAGGCCAGGCGAGCCCTTACAGCCACCGAAATTGTGGCAAAACTGGTCGAACTGCCGGGCTGGCAGCTGTCAGGCGACGGCAGCGAAGTGGCCATAGAGAAGACCTACCGTTTCGCCAATTACCACGAGACCATGGCCTTCGTGAATGCGGTCGCCTTCATTGCCCACGCGCAGGATCACCACCCCGATCTGTCGGTGCACTACAACCGCTGCACGGTGCGATGGAACACCCACGATGTGAGCGGCATATCGGCCACCGACATCGACTGCGCCGCACGCGTCGATGCGCTGCTGGCGCCATGAGCCGCTGCCATGGCTGAGGTGAGCGCCCGACTGGAGGGCCTGGTCGTGGCCGCCCACGGCCGCCACTGCGTCGTGGAGACGCCCGATGGCATGCGCCGCATCTGCCACCCGCGCGGCAAGAAGAGCCAGGCCCTGGTGGGCGACCACGTGCTGTGGCAGGCCGCGGCTCCCGGCCAGGGGCGCGGGCATGGCGACGAAGGCACGATAGAAAAGGTGCTGGAGCGGCGCAACCTGTTCTACCGCCAGGACGAGGTGCGCACCAAGTCCTTCGCCGCCAACCTCGATCAGGTGCTGATCCTGATCGCGGCCGAGCCGGTGTTCTCCGAAAGCCAGCTCGCCCGCGCGCTCATCGCGGCCGAGGCCGCACAGATCACGCCGCTGATCGCACTCAACAAGAGCGATCTGGTCGAACCCTTTGCGCGTGCCTGGGAGCGGCTGTGGCCCTACCGCCACATGGGCGGCGATCACGACACCAGGCACCACTACCGTGTGCTGCCACTGTCACTGACCCAGTCTGGCACGGTGGACCGCGAGGCGCTGCTGCCGCTGCTCGCCGGCAAAACCACGCTGGTACTGGGCCCGTCGGGATCGGGCAAGAGCACTCTGGTCAACCTGCTGGTGCCGCAAGCCAAGGCGCAGACGGGCGAGATCTCGCAGGCGCTGAACTCGGGCAGGCACACGACCACGACCACCAGCCTGTACTGGATAGACGCGGCGCGCACCATGGCACTCATCGACTCGCCGGGGTTCCAGGAATTCGGGCTGCGCCACCTTGCACCCATGGATCTGGCGCGCTGCATGCCAGACATCGCCGCACATGCGGGCAGCTGCCGCTTCTACAACTGCACCCATCTGCACGAGCCCGGCTGCAACGTGATGGCCCAGGTGCGCGAGGGCCAGGATGCCCAGGCCATCAGCCCGCAGCGCTACCGCATTTATGGCGAGTTGTTTGCCGAGCTGAGCCAGAGTACCTATTGAACGGCTTGGCCGAAAAGGGCTTCAACGCTTATCCACAAAGCGTCTGTAACTATTAAAAACATAGCATCATCCCAGCAGGCGGGCAAGCGTCAGCAGCGCCAACACCAGCATCCACACCACCACCGAGCGCCACACCAGGCCGACCACGCTGCGCAGGTGGCCCACGTCGGGCTCACGCCCGGGGGTTGCGTCGCTGTCACCGATGTCGGCTCCAGCCTCGAAGCCCGCCTGCACCTGAACGCCACCAGCGTGGCTGCGCAGCGCCTCGCCGCCCAGGCGCACATTGATGGCGCCGGCGGTGGCGGCCAGCACCACGCCATCGTTGTCATTGGGAAAGCGCTGCGCATGAAAACGCCAACCCTCTATGGCCTCTTCAAAACTGCCCACCACGGCAAAGCTCATGGCCGTCAGGCGAGCGGGCAGCCAGTCGATCACCATCCAGGCACGCTCGGACGCGCGCTGCAGCGACTCGCTGGGCGGATGCGCCGTCACCACGCGCGAACGTGAACCCCAATAGCGCGCAACAAATTCGGCCAGCCGGTACAGCACGGCGCCGGCCGGCCCCAGGCCCAGCGCCGCAAAGACGGAATACCACGCCAGCACGCCAAACACATGGCGGTGCGCGGCAATCACCGAATACTCGATCACATGGCGCACGATCTCGCTGCGCGGCAGCTCGCTGGCGTCCACCTGTTTCCACTGCGCCAGGCGTGCACGCGCCTCGGCGGCATCGCCGTCCTCCAGCGCGTCGCGTATGGCCGTGAAATGGTGGCTGAACTGGCGAAAGCCCAGCGTGATGTAGAGCACGGCCACGCTCCATACCAAGGCCAGCGGCCATCCCAGCCAATGCAACAGAGCCCAGTGAACGGCCAGCACGGCAACCGGAGGCACCAGCACGGCCAGGCTCCAGGCCACCCAGCCATGGTGGGACTGACCCGCATCGAAGCCACGGCACACCGACAGCGCCCAGGCGCGCAGCCCGGCGTGGATGGGGTTGCTGCGGGCCAGCGGCCTGGCCTGCTCGATGAGCAAGGCGAACAGGATGGCAAAGAAACTCATGGCGGCAATCATAGCGGCGCCGCCCCGCGGGCCTTGCCGCCCCCAGTCACGACGCCAGCATGAAGCGATAAAAATTGCGCAGCATGGCCGCCGTGGCCCCCCAGATGTAGCGCTGGCGCTCACCGTCCTGGTAGGGCATGGCAAACCATTCGCGCCGCAGGCCCTGCCACTCGAGTGCGTGGCGCTCATGGTGGGCAGGGTTGAGAAGGAAATCGAGCGGCACCTCGAACACGTCGGCCACCTCATGCGGGTTGGGCTGCAGCGCGAAGTCGGGTTTCACCAGTGCAACGACGGGCGTGACGATGAAGGACGAACCCGTCACATAGATGGGCAGGCTGCCCAGTACCTCGACGCTGGCGGCCTCCAGGCCCACCTCCTCATGCGCCTCGCGCAGGGCGGTGGCCGCCGCATCGGAATCCTCGGGATCGGTGCGCCCGCCAGGGAAGGCCACCTGGCCCTTGTGCGTCGATAGGTTTGCGGTGCGTTCGGTCAGCAGCACCGTGGGCCGGTCGCGCTGCACGATGGGCATCAGCACGGCTGCGTGCACGGTCGCTCGTTCGACAAACTTGCGTTCGCGCACGATCTCGGGCGTCCACGGCGGCGGTGCGGCAAAGCGCTGGCGCAGTGCATCGGGCGTCTGGGCCGCAGCCGGCACGACGGGCAGGCCGACATCCACGCCCACGAGCGGCACGGCGCGCGGATCGAAGTCGGGCAGCGAGGACAGGGACGACAGGGCCGCCGCCGCTTCAGAACCAGTGGAAAGAAAGGAGCTCACGAATCGAGGCCAGAATGAAAAAACCGCTACAGGCCTGCGCACTGTAGCGGTTTTGCAGCAAGATGCCGTGGGCGCCGGATTACTCGGCGCTTGCAGCCACCTTGACGCGGGAGGGCAGCTTTTCCTTGATGCGTGCCGACTTGCCGCTGCGCTCGCGCAGGTAGTACAGCTTGGCACGGCGCACATCGCCGCGGCGCTTGACTTCGATCTTGGCAATCAGCGGGCTGTAGGTCTGGAAGGTACGCTCCACGCCTTCGCCGCTGGAGATCTTGCGCACGGTGAAGCCGCTGTTGAGGCCACGGTTGCGCTTGGCGATCACCACGCCTTCATAGGCCTGCACGCGCTTGCGGTTGCCTTCGACCACGTTCACGCTGACGATGACGGTGTCGCCGGGCGCAAATTCGGGGATGGTCTTGTTCAGACGCGTGATTTCTTCCTGCTCGAGGATTTGAATCAGATTCATGGTTGGGTTTCCAGCGATCATGTCCGCACCAGGATTGGCTCTGGCGCCCCTATTGGCACCTTGTGGCTACCGGTGTACGTGCACCCGTAGCGGCCGGCCAGAGGATCGAGAACCGGGGATTATAGCAATTCCTGGCGCTGCGCCAGGAATTGCTCGTCCACCCGCGTGAGCTGGCCGCGCTCACGCGCCGCATTCAACAAGTCGGGCCGCTGGCGTGCGGTAATTGACAGGCGCTGCTCGCGGCGCCAGCGCTCGATCTGCGCGTGGTGGCCCGACAGCAGCTGTGCCGGTACGCTTCGCCCCTCCCACTGTTCGGGCCGGGTGTAGTGCGGGCAGTCGAGCAGGCCGTCGAGCGCCGGGTTGAAGCTGTCCAGCTGGTGGCTGCCCTCGTCATGCAGCACGCCGGGCTGCAGACGCGCCACGGCGTCGAGCAGAGCCATGGCCGCGATCTCGCCGCCCGACAGCACGAAGTCACCCAGGCTGATCTGCACGGCGACATGGGCATCGATGAACCGCTGATCCACGCCCTCGTAGCGCCCGCACAGCAGAACCGCGCCTGCGCTGGCCGACCAGCCCTGCACCGCCGCATGGTCCAGCCTGCTGCCTATGGGCGAGAACAGCACCAGCGGCGCCTGCGCGCCCACGTCTTCGGCGCGGTCGGCACGAATCGCCGCCAGGCAGCGCGCCAGCGGCTCGGCCAGCATGACCATGCCAGGCCCACCGCCAAAGGGACGGTCGTCCACGCGGCGGTAATTGCCCTCGGCATGGTCGCGCGGATTCCACAGCCGCACCTGCACCTGACCCGAGGCGTAGGCGCGCCGCGTCACGCCACTGGCGAGGAAAGGCGCGAACAACTCGGGAAACAGGGTGATGACGTCAAAGCGCATGGGTGGCTATGGCCCTCAGTAGTCCGGCTGCCAGTCCACGGTGATGCAGCGCCCGGCCAGATCCACCTTGTCCACATAGGCGGAGAC
The DNA here is from genome assembly GCA_018242005.1 of Pseudomonadota bacterium. Taxonomy (GTDB): domain Bacteria; phylum Pseudomonadota; class Gammaproteobacteria; order Burkholderiales; family Burkholderiaceae_C; genus Alicycliphilus. Next base: position 30,710 of record JAFECU010000100.1, read on the forward strand.
GAAGGGAATCATGCGCTCCTGCGCCTTGCCCTCGTGCTCGTAGTTGAGCACCAGCGTGGTCTGCGGGCCCATGGCCAGCAGCTCGCGCACCACGCCTAGTGGTGCGCCCTCGCGGTTGACCACGGCCAGGCCGATCAGATCCACCCAGTAATACTCATCGTCACCCGCAGCGGGAAAGCTCTCGCGCGGCACGAAGATGCGCGCGCCGCGCAGCGCCTCGGCCGCGTTGCGATCGTCCACCCCCTGCGCCCAGGCCACGATGGAGTCGGAATGGGCGCGAGCCTGGCGAATCGGCAACAAGACCGTACCCGTGAAAAAGCTTTTTGCCCCCTTTTCGGCCGGCTGCAGGAACCAGGTCTTGCTGGCAAACAACGCCTCGGGGGCGCTGCTGTAGGGCAGAACCTTGAACCAGCCCTTCACGCCCCAGGCGTCGGCGATGCGGCCCACCTCCACGGCATCGGGAGGCAATTCGGCAACTTCCAGGGCTGGCATCTGGGACATGGCGGCAGGGTGCAATGATGAGGGCAATAAAAAAGGCGGGGCCCGTCAGCTGCGCCAACGGGGCCCGCCCTTTTCGGGACTTCGAACCGATCAGGCAGCCTGCTTGGCGGCTTGCTTGATCAGGCGATCCACGGTGGGGGAGCTCTGCGCGCCCACGCTCTTCCAGTAGGTCAGGCGGTCCTGGGCGATGCGCAGGGCTTCTTCACCGCCCTTGGCCGAGGGGTTGTAGAAACCCAGGCGCTCGATGAAGCGGCCGTCACGGCGCACGCGCTTGTCGGCAACGACGATGTTGTAGAACGGACGAGCCTTGGCGCCGCCGCGGGAGAGTCGAATCACGACCATAATGAATCCTTCGGGTGGTCGCAGCAGATGCTGCACTGATTTTGCGGCGTTTGAGACACGCGACTTGGCCACCCGGCCAGCGACACGCTGCAAAGCCGGCAATTATATCCATATCCACGCTCATGCCTACCCTGCGCGCCAGCCGCGATGACGACATCCCGGCCATCACTGCCATCTACGCCCACCATGTGCTGCACGGCACGGGCACCTTCGAGGTCGACCCGCCCAGCATCCAGGACATGGCCGCGCGCCGCGCCGACGTGCTGGCCCGGGGCCTGCCCTACCTGGTGGCCGAGGAAGGCGGGCAGCTTGCGGGCTTTGCCTACTGCAACTGGTTCAAGCCCCGCCCGGCCTATCGCTTCTCCGCCGAGGATTCGATCTACGTGGCCGACGCGGTGCGCGGCCGCGGCCTGGGCCGCCAGCTGCTGGATGCACTGGCGGACGAGGCGCAGGCCGCGGGCGTGCGCAAGCTGCTGGCGGTGATCGGTGACTCGGCCAACGCCGGCTCCATCGCGCTGCACCGCGCCGCCGGATTCACCGAAGTGGGCGTGATGCGCTCCGTGGGCTGGAAGTTTGGCGCCTGGCGCGACATCGTGCTCATGGAAAAGCCCCTGGGCGCGGGCGATGCCACGGCCCCCGAATAGAGCAGCACCCATGACCCCTACCATGAAGAACAAGACCGTCGCCGCCTGGCTCGCCTTCCTCGGCGGCCCCCTGGGACTGCACCGCTTCTACCTGTACGGTCTTGGCGACATGCTCGGCTGGCTGCTGCCCGTGCCGACGGCGCTGGGGCTCTATGGCATAGAGCGCATCCAGACATTGGGGCAGGACGACCAGCTCAGCTGGCTTCTGGTCCCGTTGCTGGGCTTCACGATCGCCAGCTGCGCGCTGTGCGCCATCGTCTACGGGCTCATGTCGCCCGAAAAATGGAACGCCCGCTTCAATCGCTGCGCAGCCCCCGATGCCGAGCCGGGCCGCACCAACTGGTTCACGGTGTTTGCCGTCACCACTGCGCTGCTGGTGGGCGCGGCCGTGCTGCTGGCAAGCATTGCGTTCAGCCTTCAGCACTACTTCGAGTACCAGGTCGAGGAAGCGCGGAAAATCTCGCAGTGATCCTCCCCCCGAGGCACGCTGCGCCCGTTGCACGGGGTGCGCTCGGCAGCAATCAGTAGAGCTGCAGGCTGATCCAGTAGGCCACCGCAGCCACGAATGCGCTGGCCGGTATGGTCAGGATCCACGCCCAGATGATGTTGCCCGCCACGCCCCAGCGCACGGCGCTTGCGCGCTGGGTCGAGCCCACGCCGACGATGGCGCCGGTGATGGTATGGGTGGTGGAGACCGGCACGCCCAGCAGGGTGGCGAAGAACAGCGTAAACGCGCCACCCGATTCGGCGCAGAAGCCGCCCACGGGCTTGAGCTTGGTGATCTTCTGGCCCATGGTCTTGACGATGCGCCAGCCGCCGAACATGGTGCCCATGCCGATGGCCGCGTAGCATGCAACGATGGCCCAGACGGGCGGCGAGCCGTCGCTGGCCGAGGCGTAGCCAGTGGCGATGAGCAGCAGCCAGATGATGCCTATGGTTTTCTGCGCGTCGTTGCCGCCATGGCCCAGGCTGTAGGCGCCCGCGGAGAGCAGTTGCAGGCGGCGGAACCACTTGTCCACCTTGCTCGGACGCATGCGTCTGAAGGTCCAGGCGACGATGACCATCATGGCCGAGCCCAATATGAAACCCAGCAGGGGCGAGATGAAGATGAAGGCCACCGTCTTGAAGATGCCGCTGGCCACCAGGGCGCCGGTGCCGGACTTGGCCACCACCGAGCCGACGATGCCGCCGATGAGCGCATGCGACGAACTGCTCGGAATGCCGTAATACCAGGTGATGACGTTCCAGGTGATGGCACCAACCAGCGCACCAAAGATGACATGGGTATCGACCACGCTGGGGTCGGCAATGCCCTTGCCGACGGTGGCGGCCACGCTCAGGTGGAAGATGAAAATTGCCAGGAAGTTGAAAAAGGCCGCGAAGACGACGGCCTGGGTGGGTTTGAGCACGCCCGTGGAGACCACGGTGGCGATGGAGTTGGCCGCGTCATGGAACCCGTTCATGAAGTCGAACAGGATAGCCAGAGCCACCAGCACGACAACGACCCACAGGGCGGTTTGTACCGTTTGCATGGTTAGAAAAGCCTTTGCGCGCGGACTCAGGAGTTTTCGAGGATCACGCCCTCGATGAGGTTGGCCACGTCCTCGCACTTGTCGGTGATGGTCTCGAGCAGCTCATAGATGGCCTTGAGCTTGATGAGCTCGCGCACATCGTTCTCCTCGCGGAACAGCTTGCTCATGGCGCTGCGCAGCACGCGGTCGGCATCGCCCTCCAGACGGTCGATTTCCTCGCAGGTCTTGAGCGCCGCCTCGGCCACGGCCGGGTCGGCAATGCGCGACAACAGCTTCACGGCGTCGCGCACGCGCTCGCAGCATTTGACGCTCAGGTCCGTCAGGCGTGAGATCTCGTCCGTCATATGGCGAATGTCATACAGCGCCATGGTCTCGGCCGAGTCCTGAATCAGGTCGGCCACGTCGTCCATGGTGTTGATCAGCGAGTGGATCTGCTCGCGGTCGATGGGCGTGATGAAGGTCTTGTGCAGAGCGCGGTTGACCTCGTGCGTGACGCGATCCGCGGCGCGCTCGGCGTTGTCCACGTCCTGGTTGTACTGATCCCTCAGGTGGGTGTCGCTGTAGTTGGCCACCAGCTGCGAAAACGCGCGCGCGGCTTCGACGATACGGTCTGCATGCTGGTTGAACATCTCAAAAAAATTGCCCTCGCGGGGCAACAGCTTTCCAAACAACATGTCGACTCCTGATCGAACCTTTGCGTGCAATATGGCGCAGAGTTGAGCATCGTGTGACAAATCTGCGAAAACCGCGAGTTTAACCGGCACCCGGCGCACTCCCTGTCGCCTGGCACAAACCCTGATTTCCGTCGGATATTCCCTACACAGTGCCATCGTCTGCACCCACACAACGTAGTGAATGCTCGCCGTAGATTGAAGCGTGAAAGCGCCCGCGACCGGGCCATACAAGGGCTGCCATGAAATCGACCATCCGTTTTCTGCTCTTTGCGGCGCTGCTGGGCGGCACCGCCACGACCGGCATCGCCCAGACGCGGGCCGACTCGTCCTTGGTGCCGGGCCTGTCGCGCGGCTATCTGGGCCTGAGCGCCGGCATCTCCAAATACGACCTGCGCAGCGGCAGCGGTGGCTTCAACTTTGACGACAGCGACACGGCCATCAAGCTGTACACGGGCGCCTACTTCCTCCCCAACCTGGGGCTGGAACTGGGCTACCTGGACCTGGGCCGTGCGCGCCGAATAGGCGGCAACACCAGCGCGCGCGGCCTCAACCTGAGCCTGGTGGGGCGACTGCCCGTGACCACGCAGCTCGATCTGCTGGGAAAGCTGGGCACCATCTACGGGCGCACCAATACCGGGGGCTATGGTGGCTATGGCGTGCAGCCGGGCAAGGCCGATGGCTTTGGCCTCTCCTACGGCGCGGGGCTGCGCTGGGCCTTCACGCCCCAATGGTCGGCAGTTCTTGAATGGGAACGCTACCGCCTGCACTTTGCCGACCGCAACTCCGACGTGGACACGACGACGCTGGGCTTGCAGTACAGCTATTGAAGAGGTTTTGCGTTTTGCGGCGCTCAACCCTCATCGACCTACGCACCGCGGAAGATGAAGAACACAGCGCCCACCAGGCACAGCCCCGCCCAGAGGTAGTCCCACCTGAGCGGCTGGTCCATATAGAACACGGCAAACGGCACGAACACGCTCAGCGTGATGACCTCCTGCAGTATCTTGAGCTGCCCCAGACTGAACTGAGCGTGGCCTATGCGGTTGGCCGGCACCTGCAGCAGGTATTCGAACAGCGCGATACCCCAGCTGATGAGCGCCGCCACATACCAAGGCGCCGTGGCCAGGTTCTTGAGGTGGCCGTACCAGGCAAAGGTCATGAAGACATTGCTGGCCACCAGCAGCAAAACGGTCTGCAGCGGGATGGGCAGGGTTTGCAGGGCGCTGAGCATAGCCCGGATTATGAGTCAATTCCGGCTCGAACGCCCGTCCAAAAAGCACCAGTAGCTATGCTAAAAGAAGCGCATCATTCGCCCAGATAGGCGGCGCGCACGCGCGGGTCGGACAGCAGCTCCTGCCCCGCGCCGGTCATGGTGACCAGGCCGGACTCCATGACATAGCCGCGATCGGCAATGGCCAGCGCGCGGCTGGCGTTCTGCTCGACCAGCACGATGGTCACGCCCAGGGCATACACGTCGCGCACGACCTCGAAGATCTTGTCCACCATGATGGGCGACAGGCCCATGGAGGGCTCGTCGAGCAGCAGCACCTTGGGCTGACTCATGAGCGCACGGCCCATGGCCAGCATCTGCTGCTCGCCACCGCTCATGGTGCCGGCCAGTTGGTCCTTGCGCTCGCGCAGGCGCGGGAAGATGGTGAACATCCTCTCCACATCGGCGGCGATGCCGGCCTTGTCGTTGCGCGTGTAGGCGCCCATGAGCAAGTTCTCGGTGATCGTCATGCGGGCAAACACGCCGCGGCCTTCGGGCACCATCACCAGACCCTGCTTGACGAGGTCCCAGGCGCCGCGGCCCTTGATGCTCTTGCCCAGGTACTCGATGTCGCCATCGTTGAAGCTGAGCGTGCCGGTGATGGCCTTCATGGTGGTGGTCTTGCCAGCGCCGTTGGAGCCGATCAGCGAGACCAGCTCGCCCTCGCGCACTTCGAAGTCCACCCCCTTGACGGCCTGGATGCCGCCATAGGCCACTTTCAGCCCCCTGATGTTCAGCAGTACTTTGTTGGATTTTTCGGCCATGTCTTCTGTCCTTCAGTGCCCGCCGGTACCCAGGTAGGCCTCGATCACTTTTTCATTCTTCTGCACCTCGGCCGGCGTGCCTTCGGCAATCTGCTTGCCGTAGTCGAGCACCGTCACGCGGTCGCACAGGCCCATGATGAGCTTGACGTCGTGCTCGATGATGAGAATGGTGCGGTTGTCCTTGCGGATGCGGTCGATCAGCTCGCGCAGCTGCACCTTCTCGGTGGCATTCATGCCAGCCGCGGGCTCGTCGAGCGCAATGAGCTGCGGATCGGTGGCGAGGGCGCGCGCGATCTCCAGCCGGCGCTGGTCGCCGTAGGACAGGGTGCGCGCCTTGTAGTCGGCAAACCTGCCCACACCCACGTAGTCCAGCAGCTCCTGCGCGCGCTGGCGTATGGCCTCCTCCTCGGCCTTGAAGCGCCGGGTGCGCAGCACCGCGCCAAACAGCCCCGAATGGGTGCGGATATGCCGCCCCACCATGACGTTCTCCAGCGCCGTCATCTCGGCAAACAACCGGATGTTCTGGAAGGTGCGCGCAATGCCGGCCTTGGCCACCTTGTGCACCGCGGTGGGCTCGTAGGGCTTGCCCGCGAGCTCGAAGCTGCCCGAGTCGGGTGTGTAAAGGCCGGTGATGACGTTGAAGAACGTCGTTTTGCCCGCACCGTTGGGGCCGATCAGGCCGTAGACCTGGCCCTGGCCAATGGTGATGCCCACGTCGGACAGGGCCTGCAGGCCGCCAAAGCGCTTGGAGATGCCCGCGACCCTCAGCACCACTTCTTTCGATGTTTCTGCCATGTTCTTGCTCTAACGGTGGTGTCAGGTTTTGTGGGTCAGGCTCTTGCCATGCTCGGGCGAAGGCCACAGGCCGCGCGGGCGCAGCAGCATGATGATGATCATGGCCAGGGCGATCAGCAGTTGGCGCAGGATGGACGCGTCCAGGCGCCCATCGGTCATGGCCTGCAGCGGGCCGGCCACGTAGCGCAGCACCTCGGGCAGGGCCGAAAGCAGCACGGCACCCAGAATCACACCGGGAATATGGCCCAGGCCGCCGAGCACCACCATGGCGACGATCATCACCGACTCCATCAGACTGAAGGACTCGGGCGAGACAAAACCCTGGAAGGCACTGAACATGGCGCCCGACACGCCACCAAACGAGGCGCCCATGCCGAAGGCCAGGAGCTTCATGTTGCGCGTGTTGATGCCCATGGCCTTGGCGGCGATCTCGTCCTCGCGGATGGCCATCCAGGCGCGGCCTATGCGCGAGTCCTGCAGGCGGTAGCAAATCACCACGGTGAGCAGCACCAGCGCCAGGAACAGGTAGTAGTACAGCGTGACGGAGTTGATGTCGAAGCCGAACAGTTCCAGGCGCCGCCCCAGGTCCAGCCCGAAGACCTTCACCGAGTCGATCTGCCCCAGGCCCTTGGGGCCGTTGGTGAGGTTGATCGGATGGTCCAGATTGTTCATGAAGATGCGGATGATCTCGCCGAAGCCCAGCGTCACGATGGCCAGATAGTCGCCCCGCAGCTTGAGCACCGGTATGCCCAGCAGCACCCCGGCCGTGGCCGCCAGCAGCAGCGCCAGTGGAATCACCGCCCACAGCGACAGGTGCATGCCGTCGGGGAAATGCTGCGCGAACCAGGCGAAGTTGTCCGTCAGGTGGGGCGAGGCCAGAAGGCCGAACATGTAGGCCCCCACGGCGTAGAAGGCGACATAGCCCAGATCCAGCAGGCCGGCGTAGCCGACCACGATGTTCAGGCCCAGGGCCAGCATCACGTACAGCAGCGCCAGGTCGGCGATACGCACCCAGGCGTTGCCGAACGATTGCAGTATGAGCGGCAGCACCAGCAGCGCGATGGCGCCGATGATCCAGGTGGCTTTGTTGTTTTTCATGGCGTGCTCTCCCTCAGGCACGGTCGGCCACGCGCTCACCCAGCAGGCCCGATGGGCGCAGCGTGAGGATGATGATGAGCACGATGAACGCAAAGATGTCGGTGTAGTTGCTGCCCAGCACGCCGCCGGTGAGCTCACCGATGTAGCCCGAGCCTATGGCCTCGATGAGACCCAGCAGAATGCCCCCGACCACGGCGCCCGCCAGGTTGCCGATGCCGCCGAACACCGCCGCCGTGAAGGCCTTGAGTCCCGGCAGAAAGCCCATGGTGTGCTGTGCCGTGCCGTAGTTGGATGCGTACATGATGCCGGCGATGGCCGCGAGCACGGCGCCGATGATGAAGGTGGCCGAGATCACCATGTCCGGCTTGACGCCCATGAGTGCGGCCACGCGCGGGTTTTCGGCCGTGGCGCGCATGGCGCGGCCCAGGCGCGTGTAGCTCACCAGGTAGACCATGGAGGCCAGCGCCACCACCGTCACCGCCAGGATCAGCACCTGGGTGGAGGTGATGACCGCACCGCCGATCTGGAAGGGCGTGGCCGGCAGCAGCGTGGGATAAGGTTTGTAATTGGGCTTCCAGATGATCATGGCCAGGGTCTGCAGCAGCAGTGACATGCCAATGGCCGTGATCAGGGGCGCCAGGCGCGGGCTGCTGCGCAGGCGCTTGTAGGCGATTTTCTCGATCGAGTAATTCAGGGCCGCCGCCACCACGCAGGCAATCAGCGTGGCCAGCAGCAGGATGAGCCAGCCGGGCGCGCCGGGCATGGCGTCCTGCATCAGGCCGATGCAGCTCCAGCTGGTCAGCGCCCCAATCATGAGCACCTCCCCGTGGGCGAAGTTGATGAGCTGGATGATGCCGTACACCATGGTATAGCCCAAGGCTATCAAGGCGTACATGCTGCCCAGGACCAGACCGTTGATGATCTGTTGCAGCAGTATGTCCATAAAAAGTCCTTTGTATCGACCGGCTCGCGAGCAGGTACCGCCAATCGGTACAGCCTTGTGGGCCCGTCTGCCATTCAGCAAAAAACCCGCGAGGCAAGGATGTGCGCGGGTTTGGTGCGAAATTCTGTCACGGGAATTGCCCCGCCCATGGCACGGTGGGGCGGTGTTTTCCCTGGTTTTTAGTGGATCAAGCCGCCAATGCAAGCCCGGCACGGGCAAGATGGGCGTCAGCCTTCCTTGGACCTTGGCTTCGCGGCCACGTTGCGCGCACGCAACTCTTCGAGCTTTTGCCCGATCTTGATCTCCAGCCCCCGGGGCACGGGCGCATAAAAGCCCGGAGGCTCCATGCCGTCGGGCAGGTAGCTCTCGCCGGCGGCAAAGCCGCCCTCCTCGTCATGGGCATAGCGGTAGCCCTTGCCGTAGTCCAGTTCCTTCATCAGCTGGGTCGGCGCGTTGCGCAGGTGCATGGGCACGGGCCGCGTGCCATCGTGCTTCACGAAGGCGCGCGCCTTGTTGTAGGCGATGTAGCCCGCGTTGCTCTTGGGCGCCACGGCCAGGTAGAGCACGGCCTGGGCCAGGGCCAGCTCGCCCTCGGGGCTGCCCAGGCGCTCGTAGGTCTGTGCCGCCTCGTTGGCGATCTGCATGGCGCGCGGGTCGGCCAAGCCTATGTCCTCCCAGGCCATGCGCACGATGCGCCGCGCCATGTAGCGCGGGTCGGCTCCGCCGTCGAGCATGCGCAGCAGCCAGTACAGCGCGGCGTCGGGGTCGGAGCCGCGCACCGACTTGTGCAGCGCGCTGATGGTGTCATAGAACTGCTCGCCACCCTTGTCGTAGCGGCGCATCTGCTGGCCCAGCACCTGGAGCAGCCAGTCGTCGGTGATCGCCCCGATCTGCGCCTGGGCGGCCGTGATGGCCAGGGTCTCCAGCGTGTTGAGCAGTCGCCGGGCATCGCCGTCGGCGTAGCCAATCAGGCGTTGCAAAGCTTCTTCTTCGATAGCTGGCAGGGCTTGCAACGCCTGGGCCTTGGCCACAATTTGTCGCAACTCGTCGGCGGACAGGGGCTGCAGCACATAGACCGTGGCACGTGACAGCAGCGCGGAATTCACCTCGAACGAGGGGTTCTCGGTGGTCGCACCCACGAAGGTGAAGAGACCGCTTTCCACATGCGGCAAAAACGCATCCTGCTGACTCTTGTTGAAGCGATGCACCTCATCGACGAAGACGATGGTGCCTTGCTGCATCAGGCCATCGCGCGCGCTCTCGGCCAGCTGCACCGCGTCGCGTATGTCCTTGACGCCGCCGAGCACCGCGCTGATGGCAATGAACTGCGCATCAAAGGCCTGGGCCATCAGCCGCGCAATGGTGGTCTTGCCCACGCCCGGCGGCCCCCAGAAGATGCACGAGTGCGGGCGCCCCGACTCGAACGCCAGGCGCAGCGGTTTGCCCGGCCCCAGCACATGCTGCTGGCCTATGACTTCGGCCAGGCTGCGCGGGCGCAGGCGCTCGGCCAGCGGTTGGTGGGAGGCTTTGGCGGCAGACATGGGGTGATCGTAGCCGTTGACCACGGCCCCACCCGGCATATCGCGCGGTTTCTATGATGGTCCACCATGCCCGCCCCCGCCGATGACGAAACCCTGGACGCGCTGCTGCTGCGCGTGCGCGCCTGCCGCATCTGCGCTGCCCATCTGCCGCTGGGCCCCCGCCCGGTGCTGCAGGCCGGCAGCGGCGCGCGCATATTGCTGGCCAGCCAGGCGCCGGGGCGCAAGGTGCACGCGAGCGGCATACCCTTCGACGACGCCAGCGGCGAACGCCTGCGCGGCTGGCTGGGCGTGACGCCCGCGCAGTTCTACGACCCTGAGTCTTTCGCCATCCTGCCCATGGGCTTCTGCTACCCCGGCAGGGGGCCGTCGGGCGACCTGCCGCCTCGCCCCGAATGCGCGCCGGCCTGGCGCGCGCCGCTGCTGGCAAGGCTGCCGCATTTGCAGCTGACACTGGTGATAGGCCAGTACGCGCTCGCCTGGCATGTGCCGGATGCGCCGCGCAATCTCACCGAGGCGGTACGCGCCTGGTGCGGCGATGCCCACCACAATGAGCGCCACACGCTGGTGCTGCCCCACCCCAGCCCGCGCAACAACGGCTGGTTCAAGCGCAATCCCTGGTTCGAGGCCGAGCTGCTGCCGCTGCTGCGCGCGCGTGTGGCCGAGGTGCTGGCCGGCTCGCCGCCCGAGCTCGGCGCTGGATTGCCGCCGGCGCGCAAATGAGGCGCTTGTGCAGCGGCTACGGCTTCAGCACATCCGCACCCGCGGGCGGCTTGAACTGGAAGGTGCCGGCGGGAAGCACGGGGTTCACCTGCATGGCCGTGAAGCGGATCTGCGAGCGCTGGCCGAAGCTGTCGAGAATGTCCAGCGCCGCCAGCCTGTCGCCCTCGAAGCCCACGCGCACGCTCTTGAGCTGGCCGCCCTGGGTCTTCGGGGTCGCCAGCACCCATTGCAGGCCGTCCTGCTCGGGCGCGGCCTCCAGCCGGTAGTCGGCGCGCAACGCGGCCAGGTCGGGCGCCGAGGTCAAGAGTGCCGCAGGCGTGCTGCCCAGGGCCTGGGCCTGGGCGCGCTCGGTCACCTGGTTCAGGTCCACGTCGTAGAGCCACAGCGTCTTGCCGTCGGCGACGATGGTTTGTTCAAACGGCTTTTTGTAGACGAACTTGAAGCGCCCCGGGCGCTGGAACTCAAAGCTGCCGCTCGACAGCTTGGGGCGTTGCGCCTGGCCGTCTTTCGGCGGCGCGGTCACGGTCTGCGTGAAGTCGGAGCGGCCGCTGCGCGCATGGGCCATGAATTCCTCCAGGCTTTTCAGGCCGTCTGCACATGCCCATGGGGCGGTGGACGCTATCAAAATTGCTGTCATCCAGCGTTTCATGCGCCAGGCTCCTACTCTGCGCGCGCGGGCACCAACACCTCGCGCTGGCCGCTGGTTGTGAGGCCGCTGACCAGGCCGGCCTTTTCCATGTCTTCGAGCAGCCGCGCCGACCGGTTGTAGCCTATGCGCAGCTTGCGCTGCACGTAGGAGATACTGGCCTTGCGGTCCTTGAGCACCACCTCCACGGCCTGGTCGTACATGGGGTCCTTCTCGCCGTCGCCGCCATCGCTGTCGCCGAAGCCAAAGCCGCTGTCCTCGCCATCGACGGAGCCGCCTTCGAGCACGCCTTCGATGTAGTCGGGCTCGCCCTGTTCCTTGAGATAGCTGACCACGCGGTGCACCTCCTCGTCCGACACGAAGGCACCATGCACGCGTATCGGCAGGCCCGTGCCGCTGGCCATGTAGAGCATGTCGCCCATGCCCAGAAGCGCCTCGGCGCCCATCTGGTCGAGGATGGTGCGGCTGTCGATCTTGCTGCCCACCGAGAACGCGATGCGCGTGGGAATATTGGCCTTGATGAGACCGGTGATCACGTCGACGCTCGGGCGCTGCGTGGCCAGAATCAGGTGGATGCCGGCGGCACGCGCCTTCTGCGCCAGGCGGGCGATCAACTCCTCGATCTTCTTGCCCACGACCATCATCAGATCGGCCAGCTCGTCGATCACGACCACGATGTGCGGCAGGCGCTCGAGCGGCTCGGGCTGCTCGGGCGTGAGGCTGAAGGGGTTGGGGATGGACTCCTCCCGCGCCTTGGCGTCGTCGATCTTCGTGTTGTAGCCCGCGAGGTTGCGCACGCCGAGCTTGCTCATGAGCTTGTAGCGCCGCTCCATCTCGGCCACGCACCAGTTCAGGCCATGGGCGGCCTGCTTCATGTCGGTCACCACCGGGCACAGCAGGTGCGGTATGCCTTCGTAGACCGACATTTCCAGCATCTTCGGGTCGATCATCAAGAGGCGCACGTCGCGCGCCTCGGCCTTGTAGAGCAGCGACAGGATCATCGCGTTGATGCCCACCGATTTGCCCGAACCCGTAGTACCCGCCACCAGGCAATGCGGCATCTTGGCCAGGTCGGCCACCACGGGCGCGCCCACAATGTCCTTGCCCAGACCCATGGTCAAGAGGCTCTTGGCGTCGTGGTAGACCTGCGAGCCCAGGATTTCCGTCAGGCGGATGGTCTGGCGCTTGGCATTGGGCAGTTCCAGTGCCATGAAGTTCTTGCCCGGTATGGTCTCGATCACGCGGATGGACACCAGCGACAGCGAGCGTGCCAGGTCCTTGGCCAGGTTCACGATCTGCGAGCCCTTGACGCCGGTGGCCGGCTCGATCTCATAGCGCGTGATCACCGGGCCGGGGCTGGCCGCGACCACCGTGACCTCCACGCCAAAGTCCTTGAGCTTTTTCTCGATCAGGCGGCTGGTCATCTCCAGCGTTTCGGGCGACACGGTCTCCTGGCGCGCCTGCGCCGCGTCCAGCAGGTCCACCTGCGGCAGGCGGCTGTCGGGCATGTCGCTGAACAAGGGCTTCTGGCGCTCCTTGACCACGCGCGTGCTCTGCGGCGGGTCGGCGAACACGGGCTCGACGATTTGCACGGGGCGTGGGTGCTGAACCTCGCTCTCGTGGCGCTCCTCCTGCACCACCTCCTCGCGCTCGCGTGCGGCGCGCTTGCCCACGGCCACGTCCTTGGCCTTCTCGCGCTGCGCACGGCCGGTCTGGACCAACGCATCGATGCGCGCGCCCAGGCGCTCGGCCAGATGGCCCCAGGAGAAGCGAAACACCAGCGCCGCGCCCAGCACCACCAGAATCACGCCCGCCAGGCCCGAGCCCGTGAAGCCCAGCCATTTCACCGCCGCCGGCCCCGTCACATAACCCAGCATGCCGCCGGCATGGCCGGGCAGCAGGCCCTCAAAGCGGTACAGGCGTGACCACTCCAGCGCCGTGCTCGCCAGCATCAAGAGCACCAGGCCGCACCAGAACATGGCGCGCCGCGGCCAGGGCCCACGGGCCGTTGCGCCGGCGTCGCCACCGCGCATCCAGCGCGCCAGTGACGACAGCCAGGCCCGCACGCCTGCGGCCACGCACCACCAGACGGAAAAGCCCAGCATGAAATAGCTGCCATCGGCCAGCCAGGCGCCCAGGCGCCCCACCCAGTTGGCCAGCGGACGACCATCGCCCGCGCCGGAGGTGGACCAGGCCGCGTCCTGCGCGGAATAGCTGACCAGGGCCAGCAGCCAGAAGACCAGGGCCAGTAGGCCGATGATGAGGGCCAGCTCATGGCCAAAGCGCGCCGCGGCCGAGCGCGGCGCAGAGCGGCCGCCCGCCGAAGCATTGAGGGTATTGAGGGAATAGGTCATGGGATAAGAGGAGCGCGCAAGCTTACCCCATGGCGGACGGGCGCAAGCCCTGGTGCGGCCAGCGCACAAGCGCGACCGGCGCCGGCATGCACCCACCGCCCCGCCGTGATTCGGCGCTTCTTACAATGGCCGCGCTGTCAGCCTCGCGCAGTCTCTAAAACGCTACAAATATTTACCTCCTGCCATGTCCACAACCCAACACGCCAAAGTCCTGATCCTCGGCTCCGGCCCCGCGGGCTACACCGCCGCCATCTACGCCGCGCGCGCCAATCTGAATCCGGTGCTCATCACCGGCATGGCCCAGGGTGGCCAGCTGACCACCACGACCGAGGTCGACAACTGGCCTGCCGACGTGGCCGGCGTGCAGGGTCCCGAGTTGATGCAGCGCTTTCTGGAACACGCCGAGCGCTTCAAGACGCAGATCGTCTTTGACCACATCAACAAGGTGGACCTGTCCAGGCGCCCCTTTACGCTCACGGGCGACAGCGGCCAGTACACCTGCGACTCGCTCATCATCGCCACGGGCGCCTCGGCCAAGTACCTGGGCCTGCCGTCCGAGGAGGCCTTCATGGGCCGGGGCGTTTCGGCCTGCGCCACCTGCGACGGCTTCTTCTACCGCGAGCAGGACGTGTGCGTGATCGGCGGCGGCAACACCGCCGTGGAGGAGGCGCTGTACCTGGCCAACATCGCGCGCAGGGTCACGCTGGTGCACCGCCGCGACAAGTTCCGCGCCGAACCCATCCTGGTGGACAAGCTCATGGAGCGCGTGGCCGCCGGCAAGATCGCTCTCAAGACCTTCTTCACGCTCGACGAGGTGCTGGGCGACGCCAGCGGCGTGACCGGCATCCGCATCAAAAGCACCGAGGACGGCCATACCGAGGACATCGCGCTGCAGGGCTGCTTCATCGCCATCGGCCACGCGCCCAACACCGAGATCTTCCAGGGCCAGCTGGAAATGCAGAACGGCTACATCGTCACGCAGGGCGGCCTCAAGGGCTTTGCCACGCAGACCAGCGTGAGCGGCGTGTTTGCCGCCGGCGACGTGCAGGACCATGTCTACCGCCAGGCCATCACCAGCGCCGGCACGGGCTGCATGGCGGCGCTCGACGCGCAGCGCTTTCTGGAGCAGCAGGAGTGATGCGTGCGGCCGCGCTATAATGCGCGGCTTTGCTGAATCCAGGCGCCTAGGCGACGGGGACAGCCGGGTTACCGCCACCCGATTCATCTGGCGAGGTGAGGCTGCCAGCCACCAGGGCCGGCAGCCGTGCAACTATCGGAGTGTCCTCATGGCACGCGTATGTGAAGTTACGGGCAAGAAGCCCATGGTGGGAAACAACGTCTCCCACGCCAACAACAAGACCAAGCGTCGTTTCCTGCCCAACCTGCAGTACCGCCGTTTCTGGGTGGAAAGCGAAAACCGCTGGGTGCGCCTGCGTGTTTCCAGCGCAGCCCTGCGTCTGATCGACAAGAACGGCATCGACTCCGTGCTCGCAGACATGCGTGCCCGTGGCCAAGCTTAATTTCCCCAAGGAGAAACACCATGGCTGCTAAAGGCGGACGCGAAAAGATCAAGCTGGTTTCCACGGCTGAAACCGGTCACTTCTACACCACCACCAAGAACAAGAAGACGATGCCCGAGAAGATGAGCATCATCAAGTTCGACCCCAAGGCTCGCAAGCATGTCGAGTACAAGGAAGCCAAGCTGAAGTAATTCGGCCCGGCTCCCGCAAAAAAACCGCCAAGGCGCAGGCCCTGGCGGTTTTTTCATGCGTTTTTGATAGCTGCCAGCGCTTGCTACACAAGCGCAACAGCCATATTTCCCTTATTTTTTCTGCCACACGGCGGCAAAGAAGCCGTCGGTCTGGTGCCGGTGCGGCCACAGGCGCAGGTAGCGCTGGCCGTCCTCGCCGCCGCTGCACAGGCCGGCGGCGCCCTCCACCTTGAGCTGCGCCAACAGCTCCCCGGCGGCCAGCGGCACGAAGTCGGCGTGGGCGGCGCCAAAGGCCTCGGCGATGGCCTCGTTCTCCTCGGGCAGCACGCTGCAGGTGGCATAGACCAGGCGCCCGCCGGGTTTGACCAGGCGTGCGGCGCTGGCCAGTATGGCGGCCTGCTTGGCCGTGAGCTCGGCCACGGCCTGCGGGCTCTGGCGCCATTTCAGGTCGGGGTTGCGCCTGAGCGTGCCCAGGCCGCTGCAGGGCGCATCGACCAACACGCGGTCGATCTTGCCGGCCAGGCGCTTGACGCGCTCGTCGCGTTCATGCGCCAGGGCCGCCGGGTGCACATTCGACAGACCCGAGCGCGCCAGGCGCGGCTTGAGCGCATCGAGCCGGTGGCCCGACACGTCAAACGCGTACAGCCGCCCGGTGTTGCGCATCTGCGCGCCTATGGCCAGGGTCTTGCCGCCCGCGCCGGCGCAGAAGTCCACCACCATCTCGCCGCGGTGCGCGTCCAGCAGCAGGGCCAGCAGCTGCGAACCCTCGTCCTGCACCTCGAGCGCGCCGCGCGTGAAGGCGTCCAGCCTGTTGAGCGCCGGCTTGCCCGCAACACGCAGGCCCCAGGGCGAGTACGGCGTAGCTACGGATTGAATAGCTGCCTGCGCAAGCTCCTTCTGCGCTTGCTCGCGTTTTTCCTGCAATATGTTGACGCGCAGATCCAGCGGCGCCTGCTCCTGCAGGCTGCGCGCCAGGGCCCAGAATTCATCGCCCAGCTGGGCCTTGAGCGGCTCGGCCAGCCATTGCGGCAGGTTGTGGCGCTGGGGTTCGAGCAAGTCCTCCTCGCGCACGGCGTCACAGGCATCGACCCAATCCTTCTCCTGCGGCGTGAGGGCGCTTTTCAGAAAGTCGCGCGGACCGTAGAAACCCAGGATGGCCAGACGCCGCTCCTTCGGGCCCGTGCCCGAGCGCGCAAGCTGCTCGAACAAGGGCTTCTTGCGCAGCACGGCGTAGGCCGTCTCGGCGAGCGTGGCACGTTCGCGCGGGCCCAGATTGCGGTGGTTGCGAAAGTAGCGGGACACCACGGCGTCGGCCGGGTGTTCAAAGGTCAATACCTGCTGCAGCAGATCGGCGCAGGCGTCCAGAAGGGCTTTGGGATGCATGGGCGTGATTGTCCCATCTTGCCGTCCTGCCGCGCCAGCCATCGCATCTATGAACCAAACCGGCCTTGGCACTTATCCATTCATCGCCGGAAGCTATCATTAACGAAGCAAACACGCGAGCACGGCACGCGGGTAGATCACATGCTCCTGCGTCAGCACGCGTGCGGCCAGGGTATCGGCCGTGTCGCACGTCAGCACCGGCACCACGGCCTGGTCCAGGATGGGGCCCACGTCGAGCTCGGCCGTCACCTCATGCACCGTGCAGCCGGCAAACCTGCAGCCCGCGTCGATGGCCCTCTGGTGCGTGTGCAGCCCCGTGAAGGCCGGCAGCAGCGAGGGGTGGATGTTCACCAGCCGGCCCGCAAAGTGGTCCACAAAGCCCGGCGTGAGGATGCGCATGAAGCCCGCCAGCACCACCAGCGCCGGATCGTAGGCGTCTATGGCGCGGGCCAGCGCGGCGTCGAAGGCCTCGCGGCTGTCAAACGCCTTGTGGTCCAAGACTTCGGTGGCAATGCCCTGCTCGCGCGCCAGGGCCAGGCCCTTGGCGTCCGCCTTGTTGCTCAGCACCGCCGCCACGCGGATGCCGTGGCGGCCCGCCCAGTCCTGCTGCTGGGCCGTGCGAACGATGGCGGCCATGTTGGAGCCGCCGCCAGAGATCAGAATCACGATGTTTTTCATGTGACCCGGATTATCCCGCCATGCCCTTCGACCCCCGACAACGCCCCCTCTCGGCCCCCGAGGCCCGCGCGCTCGCCACGCTGCTGGAAAAATCCCGCACCGTGCCCGACAGCTACCCGCTCACGCTCAACAGCCTGGTCACCGGCTGCAACCAGAAGACCAGCCGCGACCCCGTCATGCAGCTGACGGACGACGAGGTGCTGCAGGCGCTTGACGCACTGCGCCAGCAGGCCCTGGTGGTCGAGATCGGCGGCGCCCGCGTGGCGCGCTGGGAGCACAACTTCGAGCGCGGCATTGGCGTGCCAAGCCAGGCCGCGGCCCTGCTGGGACTGTTGCTGCTGCGCGGCCCGCAGACCGCCGCCGAGCTGCGCCTGAACGCCGAGCGCTGGCACCGTTTTGCCGATGTTTCCTCGGTCGAGGCGTTCCTGAACGAACTGGCCGAGCGCAGCGACGACAAGGGCGGCCCGCTGGTCACGCTGCTACCGCGCGCACCAGGCGCACGCGAGAGCCGCTGGGCCCAGCTGCTCTGCGGCCCGGTGGATGTCGATGCGTTGCAGGCCGCCGCCGCGACTGGTGGTAGTGGTGGCGGCGGCGCCCCCGCGGCCACGGCCCTGCAGGCGCGTGTGGAGGCGCTGGAGTCCGAGCTCGCCCAGCTGCAGGCCACCGTGCGCCGCCTGTGCGCAGAGCTGGGCCTGGACCCTGCCCTGTCGCCGCCCGGACAGGAATAGGACGAGCGTCCATGCTACAACCGCCCGCAAGATACAAGGAGGCACAGCATGGATCTCGCATTCACCCCCGAAGAACAGGCGTTTCGCCAGGAAGTGCGCGACTGGGTGCGCGCCAACCTGCCACCAGACGTGGCCCACAAGGTGCACAACGCCCTGCGCCTGACGCGCGACGACATGCAGGGCTGGGCGAAAATTTTGGGCTGTAAGGGCTGGCTGGCCTTTGGCTGGCCCAAGGAGTTCGGCGGCCCGGGCTGGACGGCCGTGCAAAAGCATTTGTTCGAAGAAGAATGCGCCATGGCCGGCGCGCCGCGCATCATCCCCTTCGGGCCGGTGATGGTGGCGCCCGTCATCATGGCCTACGGCACGCCCGAGCAGCAAAAGCGCTTTCTGCCCGGCATCGCGAGCGGCGAGGTCTGGTGGAGCCAGGGCTACTCCGAGCCGGGCTCGGGCTCAGACCTGGCCAGCGTCAAGACCCGCGCCGAGCGCGTGGGCGACAAGTACATCGTCAACGGCCAGAAGACCTGGACCACGCTGGGCCAGCATGGCGACTGGATGTTCAACCTGGTGCGCACCAGCAATGAGGGCAAGCCACAGACAGGCATCAGCTTTTTGCTGCTGGACATGAAGTCGCCCGGCGTCACGGTGCGGCCCATCCGGCTGCTCGATGGCGAGTGCGAGGTCAACGAGGTGTTTTTCGACAACGTCGAGGTGCCGGCCGAGAACCTGATCGGCGAGGAGAACAAGGGCTGGACCTACGCCAAGCATCTGCTCTCGCACGAGCGCACCAACATCGCCGACGTCAACCGGGCCAAGCGCGAGCTCGAACGCTTGAAGCGCATTGCCAGAACCGAGGGCGTTTGGGACGACAGCCGCTTTCGCGACCAGATCGCCCTGCTGGAAGTGGACATCGTGGCGCTGGAGATGCTGGTGCTGCGCGTGCTCAGCATGGAAAAGAGCGGCAAGAACCCGCTGGACATCGCGGGCCTTCTGAAGATCCGCGGCAGCGAGATCCAGCAGCGCTACAGCGAACTCATGATGCTGGCCGCCGGCCCGTTCGCGCTGCCACTGATCCAGGAGGCCATGGACG
>JAFECU010000101.1 GCA_018242005.1 Pseudomonadota bacterium
GAACGGAGAAAACATCATGGCCAACATCGGCACCTTCACCGCAGACAAAGACGGCTTCGCCGGCACGCTTCGCACCCTGACGCTCAACGTCAAGGTCAAGCTGGTTCCCAACGACAAGGGGGACAACGAGAAAGCACCGGACTTCCGCTTGCAGGCCGCCAGCCACGACATCGGCGCGGCATGGAAGAAGACCAGCGAGGCCGGGCGGGAGTACATCTCCGTGACCCTCGACGATCCTTCGTTCCCGGCCACGGTCTACGCCCGCCTGATCGAAGGCGAGAACGGCACGCACGACCTGATCTGGTCGCGCAGCAAGCCCCAGGCGGCCTGACGGCCGCCAGCGCCCCGCCCACGGCGGCGGGGCGCTGTGCTACTTGGATCGGCAGACAGAGAGGCTTGGCTCTCCCAGCTTCGTGATGGTGGTGGTCGGGCAGCATCACAATGACCTCGGGTTGCCAGGGCGAATGCAGGGCGATTCGGCGCACTGCGCCGACCGGGCTTTGCGGGCTGCGCCCCATGCCGACTTCGCCGTCATGGCCATTCGGCTTCAATCCCTATCGCGGCTTCGCGCCGGTGGCGCTGCGCGCTGCGCTTGCCTCCAGGGGAAAGCCCTGCGGCCTATCCCCGCCGCGCGATGCTTGGCGCCCCTGAAGTCCCCGAACCGGCTGCGCCGGATCGGTGGCCCAGCGCCTACGGCTGGGCCGCTGCTGCGAGCTGGCTTTCAGCCTCGCTCATCAGCACTGCCGTGCTGCATTCGAGTGCGCTGGCAATTTTGAAGATGATCGCCAGCGTGGGCATGTGTTCGCCACGCTCGACCTTGCCCATGTGCGAACGCTCGATGCCGGCGAGGTTCGCCAGCGATTCCTGCGCGATGCCGCGCTCCGTCCGCAGCGCGCGCACCGCCGCGCCGAAGGCTTGAGCCAATTCGGCATCGTAGGTGGTGGCGCCCGCTGGCCGGCCGCGGTGGATGGATCGCTTCTGCATGGACAGAAGCGTCAATTCGCAGCACAATTAAAACCACGTTATCTTTAACTCATTCATGCCTTTGGCCCTTATTCGTGCTTTTACGGAAATCCGCTTCTGCGGATTCCGACAGAACCGGAAAACCGCCAACGTGCCTTTGCAGATTTCTACAATTGAGCTTTTGCGCTTTCGTGTTTCCACGGCTTTCGTGGAATACGCATCCATGCTTTGGCGTGAATGTGCAAAACCGACATTCCGTGTTGGAACAGGAGCACCACGATGAACGCTCCCCTCGTCACCGATGCGCAGCGCGCCGCGCTGCTGGAGAACGGACGGCGGGCCGCCGCTGGTGAACCGCACGACCCGTTGCCGGTTGTGCGGCTGTTCACTCCCGACGCGCACGCCACCTGGCTGCTGACCTCGCTCGATCCCGTCGATGGCGACACGGCCTACGGCCTGATCGACCTGGGAATCAGCTTGCCCGAGCTGGGGACGGTGAAACTTTCCGACCTGGCTTCCATCGTCGGGCCGCGCCAGCAACCCGTGATGCGGGATCGGTATTTCCAGGCGATGCGCCCGCTGTCGGAATATCTGCGCCTGGCGCAGGAAAACGGTTCCGTCGTCGATTGAACCGCTCGCGCTACGGCCAAGCCGGGCGCATTGAGGCTATTTTGGTCTTGCTCCAGACCTTTCCAGTCTGAATCAACACTCTTGCACCAAACCTGTGCGTGCGTGGCGGAATCAGCCACGATCTTTCATGCGGCTTGCGGCACGGTGTCAGTACCGCATGACGTTTTTGGTGCCATGCTGCCGTCGCATTCGGACGGATTACGCAACATGCCGGAGCCAACCAATCTTGACACCAGCAGTTACAGCTTAACCGGATTTCTACCTTGATTTGATGCTCCCGCATGTTTGACGCCGTGGCGACGTTCCTGCTGTTCGACGGGAGCTTGGGTCATGGTCAATCCTCATCATGTCGCGCACTGGTATCCCACTGCGGCTTACCTCTATGTCTTGTGGCTGGATGCGCTTGCGCTGGCCTGGGAGTACCTGCGCAGGCACCCCGATTACCGGCTCGACTGGCTGCGCCGTGCGCGCCGCCCCGATGCGGCGCATCGCTGGGGCTTGCGCGTGCTGGAAGACCCGGCGCTGGATGCGCGCGATGCGCATCCGGCCTGGCAGCCCGGCCAAGCTGATGTAGTGCAGCTCTACCCCGATGCCGATCCGCCCGTGGATGCCGAGCCCTTCGCGTTCTGGCGTATCCCCGGCCACAAGCAACTTCTCCACGATGGCAAGGCACTGGCGCTGATCGCGCGCAGCCCCGGCCAGTGCCTGCGCTTCGCGCTCGCGCCTGGCCTGCAAGACGGCATGGCTGTCGCCTATGCCCATCGCGGCGGCGCCTTCGCGCCTACGCGCGGTCATGCGCTCGACGCGGCCCAGGCCGCCACCAAGTCCAGGCCAGCACCCTCCGCGCTGCTGGAACTGCATACGTTGCAGGCGCTCGACGCGACCCTGGCGGGCTCGTCCTTCCGCGACGTGGCCGAAGGCTTGTTCGGCGTGGACGCCGCGGCCGGTTGGTACAGCGACGGTGGCCTGCGCTCCAAGGTGCGTCGCCTGGTGCGGCGCGGCGATGCGTTGATGCGCGGCGGCTATCGCCGCCTAGCACAACTGTCGCCGCTTGAGAAGGGTCGTTTTGAAGGCAACGCAAAACGACCCTGAGCAGAAGGGCCGCGTTTTCTGAGACTGCCTCCATCCGGTTGCGCTGTGTGGCCGGAGCCCTGCAACCGATGGAGGTTCTCACCATGCGTCCCGCTCCCTTGCGGCCTGCCGCCACTGTTCCCACCGCTGTCGCCCAGCCGCAGCGCTATCTCACCAACGACGAAGCCGCCGACTACCTGCGCCTGTCGCCGCGCACGC
>JAFECU010000102.1 GCA_018242005.1 Pseudomonadota bacterium
ACGGCGGGCGGCCGTTTCGCACGCTGTATGCCTTTGACCCTCGCCGAATGGCAATTTTATTGATCGGCGGTGATAAGACGGGTGATGACCGCTGGTACGAAGTGCATGTGCCAATCGCTGATCGGTTGTATGACGAGCATCTTGACCAGCTTCGCCGTGAAGGAGAAATAGATGGCTAAGAAGTTTTCTGAATTGCGGGCTGCAATGAGCCCTCAAGCGCGTGCTCAGGCCGCTGAACTCGCGCAAACCATGCTGAACGAAATGCCACTGCACGAGCTGCGCCAAGCTCGGGGGCTGTCGCAAAAAATGCTGGCAGATGTACTGCATGTGCAGCAACCCTCTATCGCCAAGATGGAAAAGCGCACCGACATGTACCTTTCAACGCTACGCAGCCACATCCAAGCGATGGGTGGCGAGCTGGAAGTCATTGCACGGTTTCCTGATGGGGCGGTGAAGATCAGCAACTTTGCTGAGCTGGGTGCTCCGACACAGGCTGCAGTTCACTCGTGAGTGGTTACCAGCGCTCGACGGCGCAGATAAGGCCTTGGGGGGTCCACACCAGCGACACGGCGGGCAATCCTCGGCCGTCAGTGGCAATCTTCCTCAACGTGTCTTTGTCGATCCCTGAGTGCTTGCCGCCCATGGGGTGGCTGTGCCAGGTGCCTACGAACATCAGATGCCCCACGCTCGCCGCATGCGCTTCCGTCAGGGACTGGGCCAGGCCTTGGGTACCCAGAATGAAGGCTGCTTCACTACGCACGCTATCGGGTGGCGCAGCCACCATGCCAGCGATAGTGATCGTGCGCGCCTCATAAGACACGCGGCCCACGAGCGCACCGCCGGTTTCAAGACGACCCCACTGACGTGCGTCTGTGTCGATGGAGTGTGCGACGAGGGCAAGCACGCGGATTTGCCAGCCGCCATCGTCAGGAACATCGAGAATGGTTGTCTCGCCCACGTCCAACACGTCCCAGCTGCTGCCGATGTTGGACGGGTCACTGACGCCAACGCAAAGTTGGCCGCTTTGCGGCTTGCCCTCCGCAATCCATTTCTGCGCCTGTATCGCCACCATGGCAGCCGACCGAGAGATCAGTGCGTCGGCCATCGGCGTGGTGAGGGATCTGCAGTTGTCACCGACAAAGATCCTCCTGGGGTCAGAGGATGTGCCTGCCATCCCTGCGCGCAGAGCTGGGAGCCAACGACACAACTCAAAGAGGAAAGCGGTGATGTCGTCTACACGGGCCTTCCGACCTTCCGCTTCCAGTATCAGCACGGCGCAACGGCCTTGCCCGAACAGCGCAGCCC
>JAFECU010000103.1 GCA_018242005.1 Pseudomonadota bacterium
GCGGAATTGGTAGACGCACTAGTTTCAGGTACTAGCGAGTAACATCGTGGAGGTTCGAGTCCTCTCCTGGGCACCAAGATAAACAAAAGCCGCTGACATGCGTCAGCGGCTTTTTCGTTTCCGACGCCCCAGAACCATGCGTGCCAGCGCGGCGGCGGCCAACATGCCGCCGCGCGCCCCGCACGGGCAGCCTACTTCCTGAGCAAAACCTTGAGCACGCTTTGCAGGCGGCGCGCGCTGGCTTCGTCGCTGGCGGCGGCAAACACCTGGGCCGCGTCCTGGGCCCATGTCTGGGCTGGCGCGGGGTCGTTACGACGCGTCAGCATCTGCAGTTGCAGCGCGCGGCGCGCGGCCAGTTGGTCGGCCGGTGTGGGCAACTCGGCCGCCATTTCAAGGCGCAGCAAGGCCTGTTCTGCGCCCGCACCCGCGGGAGCTCCGATGGCCTGGGCCCAGGACGATCGCACGCTTGCAGACAGCTTGCCGCCGAGTTCCTGCACGCTGGGCATCTGGGTGGCGTCCCGGCTCTGCCATGCGTTCATGAGCTGCGTGAGTGCCTCACCATGCGCCTGGGCCGCCAGTTTGCGCAGGGCTGACTGGGCATGCTCCATGGCATCACGCTGCGCCCGGAAGGCGGTATCGCCCAGGCGCGGGCCACGCGCCGCGGTATCACGCGGGGCGCGGCCCTCACGCCCTTCGCGGCGGTCACCGAAGGCCCGTCCGGCACGCCCCTGTGGTGCAGGCTCTGCCTTGCGCATCCCGGGCCGGTCATCGCCGCGCACCGCCACCACGGGGCGCGCCGGCGCCGGCTTTGCGGCGGCGGACTCATTCGCTTCTGAGTCAATAGCATCCTGCGCTTGATCAGCCTGCACTGCAGGCTGTTTTTCACGCTCGGCATCGGTCGCTGCGGCGGCGCCCTGCTCCTTGAGTGCGAGTTCGAGCGCCACCATGGCCTCACGGATCAGCTGCGCATCGTTCGAGGCGTTGGCGGCCTCCAGGGCCTTTGAGGCATCGAGCACCGCGCGATCGCGCGTGCTGAGTTCGGCGGCGCTGCGCTCGCGTTCGGCCGACTTGCGATTGAAGGCCTCATCCAGAGGCTTGCGGAAAGCGTCCCAGAGTCTTTGCTCCTGCTTGCGGTCCAGGGGCACGGACTGCGCCTCTGCCTGCCAGCGTTGCTGCAGCGCCTTGACGGCGTCGATACGCAGCGAGGCAGCGGCACCCAGCGCAGTAGCCTCGGCGATCATGGCCTGCCTCAGATCCAGGCTGGCCTTTTGCGCGGCCTCCAACGGCGCCGCGGCGGTTGCCAGTGCCTGCTTCCACAGAGGTTGCAGCTCGGCAAACATTTTCTCGCTGACATGGCCGCCGGCGCGCCAGCGCTCGCCAAACTGGTGCAGGGCGCGGCTCGCCTGTTTCCAATCGGTTGCAGTGGTGCCGACCTGTTCCTGCGCCCAGGCCTTGACCTCCTCGATCAGCGCCATGCGCTGGGCACGGTGCTCGGCGCCCTCGGCACGCACCCGTTCAAGCCAGGCCTCGACCACCTTGTGGGCCGCATTGCAGGCATCGTCAAACTTCTTCCACAGAGCATGGTTGGCAGGCGCGCCCTGGTCGGCCTGCTTCCACTGCTCTCGCAACTGGCGAAGCGTTTCCTGCATCTTGCGCCCGCCCAGCACCTGGCCATCGGGGCGGCTCAACAAGGCTTCGGCACGAGCCACCAGGTTCTCGCGCAGCTGGTCCGCGCTCCAGCGCTGCCAGCCTTCGAGCTCACCCGCGGCAACCAGCGCCGAATGCACCTTGTGCTCGAGCTCGGTATCGATCAGCTTGCCATGCACCTTCAGCACGGCGCGCAGCGCGGTCGCCGCGCCCGCACTGGCCTTGCCGTGGCCCTGAGCGGTTTCCTGCTCCAACCGGGTCAGGGCCTCGCGTACGGCCTGCAAGGCCTTATCGCGCAGCTCGGGGTCCACTTTGGGCCTGGCGGCCGCACGCGGGGCGGCCTTGGCCGCGTCGGCTTCCGTGGGCAGGCCACGCGCCTGGCGCAACTCATCAGCCCACACCGGCACGGGCGGCAGCGGCGCATTCTCGTCCTGGGCGGCGGCCACGGTCTGCGCCACGGCCGACTGGAACGCCTCCCACACCACCAAGAGCTGAGTACGCGAGGACTCCAGCTGCGGCGGGAAGCGCGCATCAACGCTGGGCCAGGCGGCATCACCCGTCAGCGCCTGAGCCTGTTCCTGCCAGTGACTCACATCGGCTTGCAGCAGATCCAGGGCCGTCTGTGCATCCTTCCAGGGCTTGGTAGACAGCACCTCGATGCGCTGCGCCAGCAGCACGGCGGCCTCGCGCTGCACCTGCACGCGGTGCTGCAGGTCTTCGATGGTCTTCACGCGCTCGCTCAGTTGCACCTTGAGCGCCGACAGTGGTTCGCGCGACAGCGGCGCACCGGCCTTGGCCGCGTCGCGCTGCCAGGCCAGCGCATCGGCAATATTCAGCTGCGCCGTGGCCAGGAGTGCCTCGGCCTTGGCCGTCCACTCTGCGGCGACCAGCGCCTGCCCCTGAGCGCGCCGGATCTCGTCGAGGCGTTCGCGCACGGCACGCGCGGCACCCTTGTCACGAGCGCTCAACTCTTTGAACACCTCCTGCAGCTTGTCGGTGGCCGGCTGAGTGGCAAGCCATTCACGGATACGCGCAGACCGTTCGCCGGACGTGGCCGCCGAAAAGGCGCCGCCGGTCAACGCATCGAGGGGATGCGGCTCGCTGGTTTTGGTCTGGACCGGGTTCGCTTCGGGTGCGTCGGACATTTTGCTGCGGGAGGAAAAGGGAAACATGTATGCAATGGGATAGAGGCGGGCAGCCTGCGGCCGCCTGCGCCATGTCCGGTGCCTGGGCTCTGGGTCCGGCTCCGGCGAAACCGCTATTCTCGCCCGGATTTGGCGCGCGGCCTCAAACCAGTCGCGCCGGGTGGCCGCGCCGGGCTAGCGCGTGGCCAGCGTCAGCTCCGCCTTGGGCGTCCAGCCGCCCTCGCCCGCCGGCTGCAACTTGGGCGCGCCGACAAACAACCTGTCCGCTGCCACCTTCCGGTTTGCCAGATAGTCACGCACGGCAACGCCGCGGGCCAGGGCCAGTTCCTGCATGGCGTTGGCCGGCACCTCGATGCTCTGGAGCAGCAGCGCCTCCATTTCGCCCGGCGGCAGGTCCTTGGCCAGTCCAATCATGTTGCGCGGCTTCTTGATGTCGGCACGCTGGTAGACCTCCTTGAGCAGCGCCGGGTATTCCGCGTCACTCACGGGCGCCACCTCGGCTGCCGATGCACCGGCGTTGACCGCCGCACGGCGTTTTTGCGCCTGCACCAGGTCACGCAGACGCAGGCGTTTCCATGCGTCTGCCTCGGCATCGGGCTGGGCCCAGCCGACGACGGTCACCTTGAGCGCTGGCCGGTTGTCCAGCGCCTGCGCCATCTTGTCGAGTTGCTGGCGTGCCTTGTCGTCAAGCTGGGCGCTGCCCGGTGCGAAGACGATGAAGCCCTGTTCGTCGGAGCCGGAAAACATGCCTGCCAACAGGGAGAATGGCGCGGTGACAGCCTTCATGATCAGATTGCCGATGACCTTGAGGATGACGCCACCCAGGCTGAACTGAGGGTCGTTGAGCGAGCCGCTGATGGGCAAATCCACATCGATCACGCCGTTGCGGTCGGCCAGCAGCGCCACGGCCAGCTTTACCGGCAGGCTGGCGGGAGCGCCCTCCACCTGCTCGCCAAAGGCCAGCTGGTGCAGCACCAGCTTATTGGTCGCCGTGAGTTGGCCGTTGGGCAATACCTTGTAGACCACGTCCATGCTGAGCTTGCCACGCTCTATGCCATGGCCGGCATACTTGACGCTGTAGGGCGACAAGGGCGGAAGCTCCAGGTCGCTCATATGGGCCTGTATGTCCAGGGCCAGAGGTTTGGCCAGCGGATTGAGCTTGCCGCTGACCTCCAGCGAGGCCGTGCCCTGGGCCCGGCCACGCAACTGCAACTCGGCCATCTGCGGCTCGCCATCGGCAACCGGGGGCACGGAAGAAAACGCGCTGAGGCTGCCGTTCAGGTCGCTCAAGTCTGCCGAATAGTTGGGCTTGATGAAGAAATCTGAGAAGCGCACGGAACCATTCGTCAATGTCACGGGGCCAAACCGTAGCACCGGGGCCATGGGATCGACAGGCTGCGCCACGGTCTGCGCCGCATCACTGGCCGTGGGCGGGGTTGCGTCTTTCGCGGCCGCAGCAGCTGCCTCCTCACCCGGCGGTGCCTTGCGTATGTCCTGCAGGTTTATGCGGCCGTTGTCGTGCACGATGATGCGCGCGAAAAGGTCGCTGAACGCCGTCTGCTTCACATCCAGTTCCAGCGGCCGGCCCGGCTTCAGGTTGACCGCAACGCCGCGCAGCCCCAGCGACTTCCAGCGCAAGAGATCCTCGCCACGCTCGGAAAGCCGCAGGCTTTCCTTGGCATCTTCCTGCGCCGCGGCCTCGTCCTTGGCGCGCACGCGCACCTCGTCCAGGGACATGTCACCTGCCACCGAGACCAGGGGGCCGGCCTTTTCCTGCACATAGCGCAAGTCGCCCGCAAAGCTGCCCTCTGCGCGAAGAATGTTCACGTTCAGGTCCAGCGTGACATAGGGCTCAAAGGCATGCAACGGCAGGTGCTGCGCGCGCAGCTTGCCCTGTACCGCCAGCGCGGGCGCCATGGCCACACTGCCCTCGTAGCGCAGTCGCCCCGGCTCGGCTCGTCCGCCAGCAGCGGCGACCCGGGTATCGAGCCGCACCTCAGTCGGCGCGATGCGGCCGTCGGCGTAGGAAAACTCTCGCACACGCAGCTGCAGTCCGGAAGCGTTGAGCGCCACGGGTTTGGGTGCCGCCTCGTCGCGAAAGGCCAGGTTGGCACCCTCGACCTCCAGGTCCCCCAGCTTCAGCTTCCAGGGCGCCGGTTCCCGTACGGCGGCCGGCTTGGCATTGGCCACAGCCGCTGGAGCGTCCGGCAGCCACTGCTCGAACATCCAAGCTCCCTTGGCGGCACGCGAGACCAACATGCGCGGCTGTTGCACCAGCACCCGGCCGAGCACCACCCGGTTCTGAGGCAGCTGCACCAGGCTATCGCTGATCTCAAGGTGCCCCACCTCGGCCACGGAGGTCTTGCCCGCATCCACGATCCCGGCCCTGCGCAGCGCTTCACACTTTTCTTGCGCCGAGCAGCTGAGGGCCAGTTTGCCCAGCGTCAGTTTGGCCAACTTGGCGGCCAAGGCATCGCCGTTTTTCGCCAATCCCAGGTCTACGTCGAGCGTGCCCGTGAGCCCCGGCTTGAGCACGCTTGCCAGATATGGCGCCGCCATCGCCATGGGAAAGCCGCGCATGGAAACCGCCACCTGCGCCTGCGTATCCGTGGCCTGGCCTTGCAATGCCAGCCGCGCCGCCTCAGCCTTGGAGCCCGCCCCACCGGTCAGTTGCGTGCTCAGGCCGAACCGCAGCGGATGCTGGAAGGGCAGCTCTATCGCTGAGGCATTGAGTTGCAGATTCTCGGCTTTCCACTGCGCCTTGCCACCCGGGAGGCTGGCGTCGGACCAGTCCACCACGCCGTCGTGCATGCTCAGCCGCCCAAGCCGCAGTTTCCATGCGGCCTCCTGAGACGCTGGCGCGGACCGGGCCGTGGCACCCTTCTCGCCAGTTGCCGGCGCCAGCCCCGGAAGCACCAGGGCACCCGAAGCGTCACGGCGCAGATACACGTGGGCGCCATGCCAGTCAATGGAGTCAATGTCCACGCTGCGCTGCAACGGCCGCACCTCCTTAAGGGCCAGCTGCATGCCGGTGAAATCCAGCAGCCGTTCACCCTTGGCATCTGTGGTTTGCACGTCATGCAGCCGCACGCCGCCGGACAGCGTGAACAGCGGCGCGGCCGCCTGCTCGAATCCCAGCCTCAAATCGGCATCGAGCACGCCGGACTTGAGGCGCACCGGCACACTGCTTGGCATATAGCCGCTGAAGGGTGCCAAATCAAAGCCGTCGATGCGCAGGTGAACCTCGGTCTGCCGATCCGCTGCAAACGGAGTCGTCTGCGCGGCCGTATCGAAGGCACTGCCATTGAGTTCAAAGGCCAGCCGTGGCGTGACCTTGACCTCGCGGTCGGCCGAAAAATTGCTCAGGAACGGCACATCGAGCCGGAGCCGGCGCAGCGTCTGGACCTTGCCCACCGTCCGGTCGTCGAAATCCACGGCCCCGCCACGCAGCGCCAGGTTGTAAAGCGCGAAGCGCTGCGGGGCGGCCTTGTCGTCCTTGGGTTGAGGCTGCTGGGCCAGGTGCTCCAGCACATCATCGAAATCATAGTGACCCGGCGCAGTCTGCGTGATGTGGATCACCGGCTCGTCCACCTGCAAGGCATCGATCACCGGCGCCAGCCGCCACAGCGATTGCAGTGCCGCATCCATATAGATACGCCCAACCTGGACCTGGGAGCTCTTGCCATCGGCCGATGCAATGGACAGGTCGCGCAGCGTGGCCTCCAGCGTCCACGGCAGGAACTCGACCTTGGCCACGGTCACCTTGCGCCCCAGGGCCAGCGACGCATGGCGCTCTATCTGCGCGCGCGCGACCGGCGGAACAATGAGCCACGCCAGCAGCCAAAAGCCCAGCAGGCAGCCGAGCGCCCAGGCCACTCGCCTGATCCAGCGATGATTCTTGATTCTTTGCAGCACTTGCGACACGCGACACCCGATCTCTTCAGCCTTGAACGCTATTGAATCAGCGAACGGGTCCATGCCAGTGTAAAGAAGTGCAAAAAGAAAGCCCGGCGGACGGAGTCCTTCCGTGCACCGGGCTTGACGGCAGACACAAGGGTCATTTGCCATCGTTTGCACCGCGGAGAGGATCGTCCCCGGTGCAGGAGGCAAGGTATTGCCTCCAGGGTGTGCCTTGGAAGCGAGGAACCTGTCGCTTGATGTGGCGCTGAAGGCCATTCATCCAGAAGGTTTCGCCTCTTTCGGCGGATGCCTGAATCACTCAGGCACCGCAAAGGTAGCAAATCTCGGCTCACTTTCCAACAGATTTCATCAATGGCGATGAGTCGTCGATTGCAAGTTTCATTTCACCGTTCTTGCCGCACCCGCCTACAGAGGCGCAACAAGCTCAAAAACGGCATTTTTCACACACAAACACAGCACACTAATCTCGTATTTTTATAACATGTCAATTTGTTAGTATTGACTAAGCATTAAGTGAGCTTCTAGAATCCGCCAGCCTTTAAACCACAGGCCCGTAATAACCCTAGCCGTCCCCGACACCGGCTACGGTAGTCCGCAAGCATTCAAGGCCTAGAGCACCTTGGCACGGACTGAATGGCACACCAGTCCAGGCAATCGGCCTGGCAAGACCGAGTCTCACCAAGCGTCTGCACAGGCGCCGCCCCTTCGAGACTCGACCGAGAAAGGATTAGCTATGACAGCGTCAGGAAAAATGATCGCCGGCGTACGCACCGTCGCCGGCGATGTGATCAACGGTCTCCTGGAAGTGACCCACAACGGTTTTGCCCTGCTCGGGTTGGCCGTCGTCTTTGCAGCCGTCACGTTGACGGCACGGCCAGACCTGCGCCAGGCAGGCGAAGATCAGCTGCGCGGCTGGCTGCATGCGCGCCAGGTTGCCGAAGTCGGCACCCCGCCGGAGCCGGCGGCCAGCGAGCGCGCCACGGCCATCAACCCCCGCGAATTGCCGCGCGACCAGGCCGCCGTGGCCTATTGGCTCAGCAAGAAATACCGCGTCGCGCCCGAGCCGCTGGCCGCCCTGGTGACAGAGGCCTATGAGATCGGCGCGCGCACCAAGCTCGACCCGACCCTGATCCTGGCCATCATCGCCGTGGAATCGAGCTTCAACCCGTTCGCACAAAGCGCCGTCGGCGCACAGGGCCTGATGCAGGTGATGACCCGCGTGCATACCGACAAGTACCAGGGCTTTGGCGGCCAGCTCGCCGCCTTCGACCCCGTGGCCAACCTGCGTGTGGGCGTGAAGGTGCTGCAGGAATGCATAGCGCGCGCCGGCTCGCTCGAAGGTGGCCTGCGCTACTACGTGGGTGCAGCCAACCTCCCGGACGACGGTGGCTACGCGGCCAAGGTTCTGGCCGAACATTTCCGCCTGCGCCAAGTGGCAGGTGACCGCAAGAACGCCAAGCCCCTGCTGTCCACCAAGGCTCCGGCAGGACCCGAGGCCGCATCCTGAAGCTTCGTCACATGGGGCTGCCCTAGGCCCGGCATGGGCCAAAGACGCCGTCAGCTACACTAACGGGGTACGCAACTGGCGATAGGCGCGCAAGGCCCATGGGCCCCGCCGCTGACGTGGAGACCGGCAGAAACCCTGTTTTTTCTGCAAACCACTGGGGAGCGTACCGCGCGGAAATGGCAACCGGTGCCCCGCAGCGATCCGTCGTTCGCCTGGGCAGCCCTTGATTACCAAGGGGCTCTTAGTTCATCGGACTGCCATGTATCAACGCAATATTCTTGTCGAACAAACCGATCCCGAGGTGTGGGCCGCCATCCAGGCCGAAAACCTGCGCCAGGAAGAACACATCGAGCTGATCGCGAGCGAAAACTACGCCTCGCCCGCCGTCATGGCCGCGCAGGGCTCGCAGCTGACCAACAAGTACGCCGAGGGCTACCCCGGCAAGCGCTACTACGGCGGCTGCGAGAACGTGGACGTGATCGAGCAGCTGGCCATCGACCGCATCAAGCAGCTGTTTGGCGCTGACGCCGCCAACGTGCAACCCAACTCGGGCTCGCAGGCCAACCAGGCGGTGCTGATGGCCTTCCTCAAGCCCGGCGACACCATCCTGGGCATGAGCCTGGCCGAGGGCGGTCACCTGACGCACGGCATGGCGCTGAACATGTCGGGCAAGTGGTTCAACGTGGTTTCCTACGGCCTGAACGACAAGGAAGAAATCGACTACGACGCCTTCGAGGCCAAGGCACGCGAGCACCGCCCGAAGCTGATCATCGGCGGCGCCTCCGCCTACGCCCTGCGCATCGACTTCGAGCGCATGGCCCGCGTGGCCAAGGAAGTCGGCGCCATCTTCTGGGTGGACATTGCCCACTACGCCGGCCTGGTGGTCGCGGGCGAATACCCCAACCCCGTGCCGTTTGCCGACGTGGTCACGTCCACAACGCACAAGAGCCTGCGCGGCCCGCGTGGCGGCATCATCCTCATGAAGGCCGAGCACGAGAAGGCCATCAACAGCGCCATCTTCCCTGGCCTGCAGGGTGGTCCGCTCGAGCATGTGATCGCGGCCAAGGCCGTGGCCTTCAAGGAGGCGCTGTCGCCCGAGTTCAAGCAGTATCAGCAGCAGGTGGCCAAGAACGCCAAGGTGTTCGCAGAAACACTGACCCAGCGCGGCCTGCGCATCGTGAGCGGCCGCACCGAAAGCCACGTCATGCTGGTCGATCTGCGCGCCAAGGGCATCACCGGCAAGGCCGCCGAGGCAGCCCTGGGCAAGGCGCACATCACCATCAACAAGAACGCCATTCCCAACGACCCCGAAAAGCCCATGGTGACCAGCGGCATCCGCGTGGGCACGCCCGCCATCACCACGCGCGGCTTCAAGGAAGAGGAAACGCGCCTCACCGCCAACCTGCTGGCCGACGTGCTGGAGAATCCTAACGACGAGGCCCATCTGGCGGCCGTGCGCGCCAAGGTCAACGCGCTGACCAGCCGTTTTCCGGTCTACCGCTGACCGGCCAGCGCTATGAAGTGCCCGTTCTGCAGCCACCAGGACACGCAGGTCATAGAGACCCGCGTGTCCGAGGATGGGGACTTCATCCGCCGCAGGCGCCAGTGCGGCGCCTGCGAAAAGCGCTTTACGACCTACGAGCGACCCGAGGTCAACTTCCCCACCGTCGTCAAGAAGGACGGGCGGCGCGTCGAATACGACCGCAACAAGCTGCTCGGCTCCTTCAAGCTGGCGCTGCGCAAGCGCCCGGTGAGCACGGTGCAGATCGACTCGGCCATAGAGCGCATCGAGGAAAAGCTGCTGCACCTGGGCCAGCGCGAGGTGATCTCCGCCCGCATCGGCGAGCTGGTCATGCGCGAGCTGAAAAAGCTCGACAAGGTGGCCTACATCCGCTACGCGAGCGTCTACCGCAGCTTCGAGGACATCGACGAGTTCCGCGCGCTCGTCGACGAGGTGCGCAAGTAGCCGCGCTACTCATTCAATAGCTGCCAGCGCTTAATGGACAAGCGCTGCAGCTACTTTTTACTCAAATACTCGCGGGAATCGGCGGCACCGCCTGGCGCACGTCGCCGCATTGCGCGCGCTGGCGCAGCGCATGGTCCATGAGCACCAGCGCCAAGAGCGCCTCGGCGATCGGCGCGGCGCGTATGCCGACGCAGGGGTCATGGCGGCCCTTTGTAATCACCTCGGTGGTCTGGCCGTGGATGTCTATGGACTCGCGCGGGCTGATGATGGAGCTCGTCGGCTTGATGGCGATGGACACCTCGATGTCCTGCCCGGTGCTGATGCCACCCAGCACCCCGCCGGCGTTGTTGCCGGCAAAGCCCTGGGGCGTGAGCGAATCGCCGTGCGTGGTGCCGCGCTGCGCCACGCTGGCGAAGCCGGCACCGATCTCCAC
>JAFECU010000104.1 GCA_018242005.1 Pseudomonadota bacterium
AGCGCACGAATCCGAGCAGACGCTGACGATGTGGCTGCGTCCGCTGGAGGCCGGGCAATGAAGATCGCCGTCGCCAAGTACGCGGTTGGCAACCCCGCCGACTTCGAGGCCTTTGCCGCACGCCAGCGCCAGATCCTGGGAGAAGCATGCGGTGCCGGCGTCGAACTGGCCGTGCTGCCCGAATACCTGTCGCTCGAACTGGCGTCAACGTTCGCGCCCGAAATCAGCCGCGACTTGAACGCTTCGCTGGCCGCGCTGCAAACGCTGCAATCCGAGTGGCTGGCTCTGTACGCCGACCTGTCGCGCGAGCTGCGCCTGGTCATCCAGGCCGGCACGTTCCTGACCGAAGTCGCCCCGGGACGCTATCGCAACCGTGCGTGGTGGTTCGCCCCGGACGGCACGCGCGGCTATCAGGACAAGCTGCAGTTGACCGGATTCGAGCGGGACGCTGGCGTCATCGAGGGCGGCGACGAACTCAAAGTCTTTGACCTGGCAGGCGTGCGCGCCGGCATCGCTGTCTGCTACGACAGCGAATTCCCCTTGCCCGTGCGCGCCCAACGCGAAGCCGGCGCCCGTCTTCTGTTGGTGCCGAGCTGCACGGACACGCAGGCGGGCGCGACCCGGGTGCGCGTCGGCTGCATGGCGCGCGCACTGGAGAACCGAATATTCGTCGCGCAGGCGGTAACTACCGGGACCGCCGACTGGAGTCCGGCTCTGGATACGAATACCGGCGAGGCTAAGATCTACGCGCCGATGGACCACGGCTTTCCCGACGACGGCATCCTCGCGACGACCCGCGGCGCGCAAGCCTGGGCGATCGCCGATCTCGACATCGACGCGCTCGAATGCCACCGCGCGCAGGCCCAAGTGGCCGTCGACCTCGATTGGGATGGCCAGAAGGCGCCGGCATTCCGGCAGGCCCGGCATTCGTGACCGGCAATTCCTTTCACCCCGCACACCACCCCGAACCCGAAGCGGAATGCCCGCCGCCAGGTTCACTCCAACCCGAGGCATGACCATGACAAAACTCCCCGTACTCGCCCTGCTGTGCTCTTCGCTGTTGCTGCCCCTCGCCGCGCATGCCGGCGATGGGTGCGACGGTCTGCCGAACTGGCAGCAGCTCAAGCAGGCGCTCGCCAATGCCCGCAAGGACGCCAACGGCGGCTTCAACCTCGACATGTGGGGCACCGTGGTGGCGACCGACGGCACGGTTTGCGCCGTGGCCCATACCGGCGCCAAGGTCGGCGACCAGTGGCTCGGCAGCCGGGTGATTTCCGCGCAGAAGGCGAACACCGCGAACGCCTTCAGCCTGCCGGGCCTCGCCCTGTCCACCGCCAACCTCTATTCGCCCACGCAGCCAGGCGGCAGCCTGTTCGGCCTGCAGTTTTCCAACCCGGTCGATACGCAGGTAGCTTACGCCGGCAGTGCCGCGGACTTCGGCACGGCGAAGGATCCGCTGGTGGGCGCGCGGATCGGTGGCGTGAACGTGTTCGGCGGCGGCCTTGCGCTGTACGACGCGAAGGGAACGCGGGTGGGCGCGCTCGGCGTCAGCGGCGATTCCTCTTGCGCCGACCACAACATCGCGTGGAAGACCCGCCACGCGCTCGCGCTGGACTACGTGCCGGCCGGCGTCAGTCCCGCGAAGGACGACAACATCGTCTATCTCGACAAGACCGAGCAGGCCAATGGCTTCAAGCATCCGCTTTGTGGTGGAACCGAGGACAAGGTGACCCTGCCCCCGGTGCGAAAGCAGTAAGTTGAGCCACAACGGGCGGGCACAACCCGCCCTTGTGCAACGACCGGGAAGCCGCCGCATGACCACCATTGGAAGCACGCCAGAGACCACCACTGTGTACGGCATGCCGGCCGACCGGGCCGCGGCCGTGGACGAAGTGCATGCGCGCCCGCATCCGCTGCTCCAGCCCCCGCGCGGCCTACTGCAATTCGCCTTCAGCAACCAGCGCGAGCTCTCCAATGTCACATGACCGCCTTGCTTGACCAGATCCTCCCAGGCCCCCGCCATGCCATACAGGCGCAGCTCTTTGAGCTCTTTGTCCAACTCACGCATGATCGGCCTCCTGCACGACAATGTCTGTGCGCAGGCTGTCGTAGCGCGCCGTGTCGGCCAGGGGGGCTGGCTCACCTGCAGGATGGTCGCAACTGTCTCGGGCAGGGGCTGTGCCTGCAAGCGTGCCAGCACGTTGATGACGTGTTCGCAGCTCACAGCTTCGCAAGATCGACGGGTAGAGCCTTGGGTATAAAGTGGCTCGTTTCTTCGGTCTTCTGGGGCGGTGACTTACGCGACCTGCAGTGTCGGATAGTCTGTATAGCCCTTGGCGCCACCTGCGTAGAACGTGTTGGAGTCAGGCGCGTTCAGCGGTGCCTTGGACCTGATGCGTGCGGGCAGGTCCGGGTTAGCCAGGAAGGCGGTGCCAAAGGCCACAGCGTCAAGCTTACCTTCGGCAATAGCTGCCTCTGCCTCATCAGCGCTGTAACCCATATTGCCCACCAACACACCCTTGTACTTTTCACGCGCTACGGGCATGACATCGGCCTTCTGCACGCCGAAGAAATCGGCGCGCATCACGTGCAGGTAGGCTAGCTTGAAGGCATTGAGCCTATCGGCCAGGAAGCCGATGAGGGCCAGCGGGTCGCTGTCTTTCATGCTGTTGAAGCTGTTGAGGGGCGACAGGCGCAGACCCACACGTTCGGAACCGATCGCCTGAGTCACGGCAGTGAGTACCTCGAACAGCAAACGTGCACGGTTTTCCAGCGATCCGCCGTAAGCATCGGTGCGCTGGTTGGGCGTGTCGCGCAGAAACTGGTCAATCAGGTAGCCGTTGGCGCCGTGTACTTCCACACCATCAAAGCCGGCGGCAATGGCGTTGCGTGCGCCTTGAGCAAACGCAGCCACGATGCCGGGAATCTCTTCGACGGTCAGGGGGCGGGGTACCGCGTGCGGCACCTTGCCTTGGGGCGTGTGGATCTCACCCTCAATAGCGGTGGCGCTGCTGGAGACAATGGGGGCGCCATCGGCAGCGCCAGGGTAGGCTGCGCGGCCAG
The DNA here is from genome assembly GCA_018242005.1 of Pseudomonadota bacterium. Lineage (GTDB taxonomy): Bacteria > Pseudomonadota > Gammaproteobacteria > Burkholderiales > Burkholderiaceae_C > Alicycliphilus. Next base: position 3,064 of record JAFECU010000104.1, read on the forward strand.
CGTGCCAGATCTGCATGAAGATGCGTCCGCCCTTGGCGTGCACCGCGTCGGTCACCTGCCTCCAGGCTGCAATCTGCGCGTCGTTGTAGATGCCAGGCTCATTGACGAAGGCCGATGTACCGGGCGCCACCATGGTGCATTCGGAAATCAGCAGGCCGCCGGTGGCTCGCTGGCTGTAGTACTCGGCCATCAGCGCGTTGGGCATGTGGCCAGCGTCGGCACGGGTGCGGGTCAGCGGTGCCAGAAGGATGCGGTTGGGCAGAGTGAGGGTGCCTACTTGAAGTGAATTGAATAGCATGTGGATGAAAACCCAGATTAGTGAACAAAAAACAATGGTAAAGCTAACAGTATTCCCAATACTCAGACCTTTGTAAGATCTCTGAACTTTGAAAGGTCACTGAAGACTGCTTTGGCACGGCTGGTGCTTTTGCACCCAACGCACGATGTAGTAGACGCAAGTGGGTACGCTTGGCCTCGATCCGTCAGTGGGGCGCTCTCGTCATCCGGGTATACGCCCAGTGGCACGGTTC
>JAFECU010000105.1 GCA_018242005.1 Pseudomonadota bacterium
CGGATTCCAGCACAGCAACCTTTGCCTATCAGGGACTGACCAGCTCGGTCACCAACGACAAGGCACAAACAATCACGACGCTCAAGAACGCACAGGGGCAAAACGCTAGCGTCACTGCGAACGGAAATGACCTGACCGGCCCTTTTTGTACCAGGCGGTTTGTTAGAAACTGTCTTGGGAAAGGGGTTTTGTCATGCCGAAGAAGCGATTTAGCGCGGAGCAGATCGTGGCTCTGCTGCGTCAGATCGAGGTTTCCACAGCGCAGGGAAAGACGATTGGGGTTGCGTGCCGGGAAGCCGGGATATCGGACCAGAGTTACTTCCGCTGGCGCAAGGAGTACGGCGGTCTGGACATTGATCAGGCGCGCCGGATGAAGGATCTGGAAAAAGAGAATGCCCGGCTGAAACGGCTGGTGGCTGATCTGTCGATCGAGAAGCAGGTGCTGAAAGACATCGCCGAGGGAAACTTGTAAGCCCCGAGCGGCGTCGGCAGGCGGTGGAAGATGTTCGGACGAAGTATCGGCTGTCCGAGCGCCAGGCCTGCCGGATTGTCGGCCAGCCGCGTGGCACGCAGCGTTACAGCGTGATCGTGCGGGCCGACGAAGATGCGTTGACGCGAGCGATCATAAAGCTGGCGGCCCAGTATGGCCGTTATGGCTATCGACGGATCACCGCTCTTCTGCAGCAAGCAGGATGGTGTGTCGGTGTTGATCGCGTGCAGCGCATCTGGCGCCGCGAGGGGCTGAAAGTCCCGAAGAAACAAAGGCCCCGAGGAAGGCTGTGGCTGGGCGATGGGTCATGCATCCGGCTGAGACCGGAGCGGCGCAATCACGTCTGGTCCTATGACTTCGTGGAAGCCCAGACCCATGATGGCCGGAAGGTCCGGCTGATGACGCTGATCGACGAGTTCACGCGGGAGTGCCTGGCGATCCGTGTTGCACGGCGGATCAACGGCATGGGCGTCATCGAAGCGATGGCCGACGCCATGATCGTGCATGGCGTTCCAGAACACATCCGCTCCGACAATGGTCCGGAGATGACGGCCAGGATCGTACGGAAGTGGCTGGCGAGCGTCGGCGCCAAAACTCTCTACATCGAGCCAGGAAGCCCGTGGGAGAACGGCTACTGCGAATCCTTCAACGGCAAGCTGCGCGACGAACTGCTGAACGGTGAAATCTTCTACAGCCTCAAGGAAGCAAGGATCGTCATCGCGCAATGGCGCAAGCACTACAACACCGTCAGACCGCATTCATCGCTGGGATATCGGCCACCGGCACCGCAGGCATCAAATCCGTTCGCCACACCTCTGGAACAGGCCGCACCGATGCAATAAACTCTCTATCCCGCTGGTTCAAAATATCCGTCAGGTCATTGCCTGAGGACGGCCATGGAAAGCTTCCTGTAGGCGGTACAGGTGGCGCTTAGGTTGATCCTGAACAGGTCTAGAAGTTCTGCTACCTCGCCTTCGACGTGGCTTATGTTGCCGCGCGCTAGAGCGTCTTCAGTGGCAGCTAAAGTTTCCGCGATAGTCGCGCCTATGCGCTGCATCCCGGAATCATTGAACCCTGCCCCGTTCTTTTCGCTGTATGTGGCGGCAAGATCGGGAAAGCCTGACAGACCTTCCGTCCTCAATTCTTCATCCTGGGCGAGCAGCGCCGCGTAATGGTGATTTGCGAGCCGTTCAATGGTGGCGTCCGGTAGATCGTTCTGGAGCGGCTTGGGCGCTGTAGCAGCCTCAGCCTTGGCTAGAATGCGGTCGAACTCCATCAGGACAGGCTTGGCCCTGAGGTTGGCTTCCTTGTGGTCTTTGGTGTCCAGCGAGC
>JAFECU010000106.1 GCA_018242005.1 Pseudomonadota bacterium
CCTTCATGAAGGCCCGCACCTGGTACAAGCAGTTCTATAACCCGCGCGCCAAGAAGCAGGAATACCTGGACCAGTGTGAGGGCGTGTACGTGCCCAAGGGCGCAACGCCCTATACCCAGGCAACGTAAGTCCTATTTCCCACGGATCGATGGTTTGTACGCGCGGCCTCGGTCCGGGGGCAGAGTTCCGTTTCCAAGGTTTGGCCGGCATTCACAATGCCGGTTTTTTTATTTTGGGACTACGAAAAATATAGCTGCGTGCGCCGTGTACGTGGGTGTTTTATTCAAATGTCATCGTGAAAATGGGGCTGTCAGGCGCCAGCGGATAGAACCGGGCGGCGGGCGCGCCCGCCAGGCCATGGGTGGGCAGCCGTTCGACCGTGCATGCCGCAGGAGATCTGGCCCGGTGCGGATCGAACCCTCTTCAGGGCCTGCGGTGGCTCACGCGGGTAGGGAGGAAGACCGAGGCATGCGCGCTGCACACCGTTTCGTACAGTACCGGCAGCTGGCGGCGCAGGCTGGGCGCCGCGGCCAGTGCCCGGGCCATGGCCTCGGCATCGGAGAACCAGCATTCCACGATCGCGTCGAAGTCGTAGCCCGGTGGGCGCTGCGGCTGCACCAGATTGAGCATGACACGGCCCTGGCCGGGCCAGCCAGGCGGATTCAGCGCCAGTGCGCGCGCAAAATCCGCCGGTTCTACCCCGGGCCGGCGGCGCAGGCCGACCAGCAGCACGGCGTCTCCCTCCGGCCCTGCGGCGAGCATGCGCTCCTGCGCCACAAGGGCACAGTCGCGCACATAGCGGTCGAACACGCGTGGCTCGTCCGGCCGCATCACGGCCAGGGTTTCGGGGTCGCTCCAGATGGCGTCGGCGCTCTCGCGGTCGCGCAGGCGCAGCAGGTTGACGCCGTCGAAACCGGTGCTGGCGTCGGCGGGCCATTGCCCATCGAGCACGCGCACGCATTGCGTCACCCCGGTCACGCGCTCCTGCACGTTGCGGCATTGCCGCCCCAGAGCCGAATGCTCGCGCCAGGCCTGTGCGAAGTCCTCGGCGGCCAGTTGCGGGTTGCGCCGCGCCAGGTAAATCATCTTCCAGCGGGGGGCGGCTTGCTCAGGCATGGGATTCACGGAGGTGGGCACCGGCGCTTGGCGCGTGCAGCGCATCATTGGCCGCGCGCGCAGCCGGGAACAGCGGTAGCGCCCGGCTCAGGGCCAGAATGCCGGGCAGCAGCATGGTCACGATGACCATGAGGGCAATGCGCAGGCCGTCGCCGGGCAGCATGCGATCGACCACATCGCTGAGCCAGCCCGTGAAGATGGGCCCCAGGCCATTGCCCACCAGCGAGCCCACCAGCATGATCGTGGCGTGGGCCGTGGCGCGGCGCTGGGGCGGCACGACAAAGCTCAGCGCGGCGTAGCAGGGCGCGGCCCACCAGACGACGAAGAAGGCATAGGCCACCATCAAGGCGGCGGCCGGGCCCACGGCGCCCGCGGGCATGAGCAGGTACAGCAGGCCGCAGGGCAGGGCCAGGCTCAGGCCCAGCACGGGCACGCCCAGCTGCCAGCGCCCGTCGCGCCGCGCCAGGCGGTCGGCCAGGCTGCCCGACAGCAGCGCACCGATGATGGATGCCAGCGCCGCGGCGCCCGAGATCAGGCCCGCCTGCTGCAGTGACAGCGCATGGCGGCGGATCAACAGCGCGTTGTTCCAGGCGCCAAAGCCGTAGCCCGCGAGCAGTGCAAAACCCGCGCCCACGATGAGCCAGCGTGTCACCGGTGTGTGCCACAGCTGGGCCAGCGCGCCATGGCGCTCGACTGGCGCGGCGGCGGCCACGGCGTGGTGGCGCGGCGGTTCGCTCACCGTCCAGCGCAGCAGCAGGGTGGCCAGCAGGGCCGCCAGGCCGATGATGGCCATGGTCACGCGCCAGCCGAACTGCTGCGCCAGCCACGACCCCAGCACCAGCGCCAGCAGTGAGCCCAGACTGGCCCCGGTGCCGAAGAGGCTGATGACACGCGAGCGCTTCTCTGGCGGGTACAGGTCGCTGAGCATGGAGATGGAGGCCGGCGCGCCCCCGGCGTCGCTCACCGCCCCGCCCGCCCGCGAAACCAGCAGTGTCCAGAAGCCCGTGGCCCAGGCGCCTGCCGCACCCAGCACGGCGCCCACGCCGCGACTCCAGGTGAGAACCGCGCGGCGCTCGCCCCGGTCGGCCAGCCGGCCCAGGGGAATGCCCAGCAGCACAAAGGTGAGCGAAAACCCCAGCCCGGTGACCAGACCTATCTGCAGGTCCGTGAGGTCGAACTCTGCCTTCACCGGCTGCAGCAGCACGGCCAGGATCTGCCGATCCATGAAGGCCAGCGCCGACAGCAGGGTCAGCAGCATCAGGCCGTAGCTGCGCCGGCGGGCGGAGGCCTCTGGGGTGTTGGTCACTGCGGCTGGTACTCGCGTTTGACGGCGTTCTTGAGCAGCTTGCCCGCCGGGTTGCGCGGCAGGGCTTCGGCGCGCAGGTGTATGGTCTGCGGCACCTTGTAGGCCGCCAGGCGAGCGGCCACGTGCTGGCGCAGCTCCTCGGCGCTGGCCTGGGCGCCGGCGCGCAGGTGCGCCACCGCCACCACGGCCTCGCCCGTGTGCTCGTCGGGCTGGGCAAAGACCACGGCATCCTCGACGGCCGCGTGCTGCAGCAGGCAGGACTCGACCTCGGCGGCGGCGATCTTCTCGCCGTTACGGTTGATCACATCCTTGATCCGGTCCACGATGCGCAGAAAGCCGTCCTCGTCGATGCGGCCCACGTCGCCGGTGCGAAACCAACCGTCGCTGATCGCCGTCTGGGTGGCGCGGGGCTGGTTCCAGTAGCCGTCCATCACGGTCACGCCGCGCAGCCAGATCTCTCCGTCCTGGCCGGTGGGGAGGGGGTCGCCAAACACGTCGGCAATGCGCAGCTCCATCAGCGGCGACACCGTGCCTGCGCATTCCGGGCGCAGCGCAAACAGCTGGCCCGAGGCGCCCGCGCCCACGCCATTGGTCTCGGTCAGGCCAAAGCCTATGCCGGAGAGCGAATCGGGGCGTGCCGCCAGCGTGGCCTCGATCAGGCGCTGCGACAGGCCCGCGCCGCCAAAGCCCAGGCCCATCAGCGTGCCGCTGACCTGCGGGTCGTGAAACGACGGCTGGTTCAGCAGCTGCTGCACCATGGAAGGCGCGCCGTTGAACTGGGTGACCTTTTCCCGATGGATCAGATCCATGGCCTGCGCCGGGTCCCAGCGGTGCACCAGCACCAGGCGCCGCCCGTGGCGCAGCGCGGCCAGCAGCTGCGCGTGCAGGCCGCTGACGTGGAACAGCGGCACCACCGTCAGCGTGGTCGGCGTGAGCCCCGTCGCCATGAGCTTTTGCACAGCCTGCGGCGAGGTCATGCCGGCCAGCGCGCCGATGTAGTCGATATTGAAGAGTGCCTGGCACACGGCGCGCTGGTTGGACTGCACGCCCTTGGCCTGGGCCGAGGCGCCCGAGGTGAAGAGGATCAGCGCCGGATCGGTTTCGCCGAGCGTCGGGGGCTTGAGGGCCGGCCCACCGGGCGCGACCAGATCGCGCCAGCGCACGCTGCCCTGGTCGCTGTCGACCACGGTGCTCAGGCAGCCTTCGGGCAGCGGGTGCCGCGCCAGGCGGTCCAGACGGTCCTGGTCGCACACCAGCCAGCGCGGCTCAAGGTCCTGCAGGCTGGCGCTCAGTTCCTCGCCCAGGCCGAAGCTGTTGAGCGGCGCCGGCACGGCGCCCACCAGCGCCGCGGCGACGAAGGCCACGGCCCATTCCGGGCGGTTGCGCAGCGCGATGGCCACGCGCTCGCCCGGTTGCAGGCCATGCTCCTGCTGCAGGCGGCCGGCCAGGGCGTCGACGGCGGCAAAAAAGCGCTCGAAGCTCCAGCGATCCTCGCCATAGACCATGAATTCACGCGCGCCATGGGCGCGCCCGGCGTTGATCAGCTCGGGCAGGCTGCGGAAGGCGTTCTTGTAGGCCTTGACCGTCTGGCCCAGGTGCTCTGCCTGTACCAGCTCAAACGGGGCCCCGGGGGCCACCAGTTGCGCGCGGGCCTGGTGGGCGCGCTCTACCAGTTCGGATGCATTCATGGCGTTCAAAATCCTTTCAGGCGGGCGTAGCGGTCGCGGTGGTACAGGGTGTCGCCCAGCGTCTGGCCGATGACGCGGGCGCGCTTCAGGAACAGGCCCAGGTCGAACTCGTCGGTCACGCCGATGCCGCCGTGCAGCTGCACGGCTTCGTTGAGCAGGCGCTCGCACAGGTCGTTGGCGCGCGCCTTGGCCAGGCTGGCGAGCAGGGGCAGCTCGCCGCTGCCCTCGTCGATGGCCGAAAGCGCGGCGCGCACGCAGCTGTCGAGCAGCTCCACATCGGCATACAGTCGCGCCACGCGGTGCTGCAGCGCCTGGAACGAGCCAATGGGCACGTCGAACTGCACGCGCTCCTTGAGGTAGGCCACGGTGCGCTCGAGTACCTCGCGGGCGATGCCGTAGGCCTCGGCGGCCAGGCAGCTGCGTGCGCAATCCAGCGCGCGATCGAGCGCGGCCGCAGCGTCGGGCAGTTGCAGGCGTGCGTCGGCGGACAGCTGCACGGCCTCAAGCGTGACGCGGGCGTGGTTGCGGCTGTCGGCCAGGTGCAGCGGCGTGACGCGCACGCCCGCGGCCTGGGCATCGACCATGAACAGGGCGCAATCGGCCTCGCCGGCAACCTGCGCGGCCACGATGAGCCAGCGTGCGCCTGTGCCATCGATGACAAAGGATTTGTCGCCCGCCAGCCGCCAGCCGCCTGCCGTGCGCTCTGCCGTGGCCTTCATGGGCCGCGGCCAGTGGTGCTGCGATTCGTCGAGGGCCAGCGCCACGCGCTCATCGCCCGCCGCCAGCAGCGGCCACCAGCGCGCCTGCTGCGCCGCGTCGCTCACCTGCAGCAGCAGTTCGGCCGCCAGCACGCTGTGCGACAGCAGGGGCAGGGCGGCCAGGTGGCGGCCCATGAGTTCAAAGATTGCGCCCAGGCCGGGGTAGCCCATGGCCAGGCCGCCCGCGCTCTCGGGCAGGGCGGCGGTGGGCCAGCCCAATTCCACGGCCTGCTGCCACAGCGCGGGCGCATAGCCCAGCGGCGCCGCGCTGTCGCGCAGGGCGCGCTGCTGCGCCACGGGGGATTGTTCGGCAATGAAGGCCAGCGCGCTCTCGCGCAGCATGGTCTGTTCTTCGGTCAGCAAAAAGCCCATGTCAGTTCTCCGGCAGGCTCAGGCGGGCAGGCCGAGCACGCGCTTGGCAATGATGTTGAGCTGCACCTCGCTGGTGCCGCCGCCTATGGTGTAGGTCTTGGTCAGAAGCCACTGGCGGCAGATGTCGTGCTCGATCTGGCTGAAATCTGCGCCCTCCCAGGACAGGCCGCGCAGGCCCATGATCTGCACCAGCAGCTCGTACTTGGCCACCTCCTGCTCGGTCTGCACCAGCTTCATGATGGCGGCCGGGCCGCTCACGTCCTGGCGTGCCATGGCCTGGGCGGTGACGCGCTGGTGCGTGAGCGCAAACGCGTGCGCATCCATGAGCTGCGTGGCCAGGCGGTCGCGCCACACGGCGGCCTGGGCCGGTGCGGCGTCCTGCAGGTAAGGGCGGGCCACGGTCAGCGCGTCGTGCGAGGGCGCGCCGCCCTCGGCAAACTTGGACATGGCGGCGCGCTCGTGCTGCAAGAGCTTCTTGGCCACGGCCCAGCCCTCGCCCTCGGGGCCGACGAGCTGGCGCACGGGCACGCGCACGTTGTCGAAGAACACCTCGCAAAAGCTCGACTTGCCGCTGATGAGCTCGATGGGCTTGACGCTCACGCCCGGCGCGTGCATGTCAATGAGCACGAAGCTGATGCCCTGCTGCTTGCGCGCGCTGGCGTCGGTGCGCACCAGGGCGTACATCCAGTCGGACTGGTCGCCGTACGAGGTCCAGATCTTGGAGCCGTTGACGATGTAGGCCTCGCCATCGGCGTCCTGCACGCGTTTGGCCGAGGTCTTGAGACTGGCCAGGTCCGAGCCCGCGTTGGGCTCGGAAAAGCCCTGGCACCAGCGGCGCTCGCCGCGCATCATGGGGATGAGGTGCTCGCGCTTTTGCTCCTCGGTGCCGACCTCGAGCAGCACCGGGCCCAGCATCCACACGCCCAGGTTGTACTGCGGCTGGCGGCAGGACAGACGCGCCATTTCCTCCTCGACGATGCGTGCCTGTTTTGGCGTGAGGCCGCCGCCGCCGTATTCCTTGGGCCAGCCCGGGGCGAACCAGCCGCGCTCGCGGCAGCGCTCGAACCACAGGCGCTGGTCCTCGTTCTGAAAGGCCAGGCGCGAGCCGCCCCAGACCATTTCCTCGGCCACGATGGGCCGGCGCATGGAGGCGGGGCAGTGGGCCTGCAGCCAGTCCGCGACTTCGGCGCGGAAGTTGTCGTTGTCAGTCACTCGTGTGTCTCCGATAAGTCATGCGTGGCCACCGCACCCGGGGCCTGGCGGGGGCGTTCGAAACGGTGACGGCCATCGTCGTCCAGCCAGCGGCGCACCAGGCCCTGGTGGCGCAGCCAGGACAGGTGGGCGATGGCCTCGCCCATGGCCATGAGGTCGTCCATGGGCCCGCGGCGCTTGGGAAATTGAATCTGCATCAACTCCCAGGCCGTGGCCGGGCCGCGTTCGTCGAGGGTGCGCAGCAGCAGGTCGAACTGCTGGTGATGGTGAGCATGCAGCTCCTGCACGCGCGCATGCAGGCCGCGGAACACGCCCTGGTGCGATGGCAGCACCAGCGTGTCCTCGGCCAGCGCATTCAAGCGGTCGAGCGAGGCCAGCCACAGCTGCAGCGGGTTGCCCTCGGGCTCGAACGGCATGACCAGCACGTTGGAGGTGATGCGCGGCAGCAGCTGGTCGCCCGCCAGCAGAATGCGCTCGCTGGCGTTGTACAGGCACACGTGCTCCGGCGAATGGCCTTCGCCCACCACCACCTGCCATTGCCGCGCGCCTATCGTGAGCCGGTCGCCATCGCGCAGGCGTCGATAGCTCTGCGGCACGGGCGGTGCGAATGCGTTGCGCCGCAGGCTGCTGAACATGTGCTCGATCTGCTCGGCGTCCTGGCCCGCGCGCAGGTAGAAGCTCTGGTGCAGCGCCGGCAGCGGGTCGGGTGGCGGCGCCGCATAGTGACGCAGCATGAAGTACTCGCCGTAGCTCATGAAGAGTTCTGCGTCAAAGCGCTCCATGATCCAGGCGGCCAGGCCTGCGTGGTCGTGGTGGCTGTGCGTGCAGACCAGGCGGCGGATCGGCAGGCCGTCGAGCCGCGTGGCGGCGATCTGCTCCCAGAGCTCGCGGCTGGCGGGCAGGTTCAGGCCGGTATCGACGACCGTCCAGCCGTCGCCATCGCGCAGCAGGTAGACGTTGATGTGGTCCAGCGCCATGGGCATGGGCATGCGTGCCCACAGAATGCCGGGGGCCACCTCGACGACGGCGCCATCGGGCGTTGGGGGCTCGAAAGGGTAGGCCAGGTCGGCACTGGCGCGCAGACGTTCAGGGCGCGCGCGCTCGGCAGCCGGGGCCGCAGCCGGGGAAGTGGGCGACTCAGCCACGCAACGCCTTTGCCACGGCCTCGGCCGTCAGGGGGACATAGGTCTGCGCGGCGTCGTCGCGCACGAACAGCGGGTCTTTCACCACGCTCGCGTCAAAGCCCTCGCGTTGCAGATCGACCTTGCGCAGCTTGTAGTTGCCCGTCATGTCGGCCGCGGCCGGCAGGCGCACGAACAGTGGTGCGGCGTAGCGCGGCAGGCGGGCCATGGCCAGCTGCCAGAACGCGGCCGGGTCGAACGTGTGGCCGGGCAGCAGCACGACGGCGGCCATGCCGGCGCGGCCATCGTTGTCGGGCACCTTCACGCCGTAGATGGTCAGCGCCTCCAGGCCCGGGTAGTCACCGAGCACGTCGGCCACCTCGGTGGTCGAGACGTTCTCGCTCTTCCATCGGAAGGTGTCGCCGATGCGGTCCACGAACCAGCAGTAGCCGTGCTCGTCGCAGCGCAGCAGGTCGCCCGAGGACCACCAGGCATCGCCCTTCTGGAACACGTCGCGCAGGATCTTCTTCTCGGTCGCCTCGTGGGAGGTGTAGCCCTCGAAGCGTCCGCCTATGGCCTCGGGGTGCTGCACGATCATGCCAATGGCCTCGCCGGGCTCGTTCACGCCGGCGAGCTGGTAGAAGCCGTCTTCGCCCCGCGGGTGGCTGTCGGTCTCGAGGTCGTAGCGCACCAGGCGCAGATTGGTCTTGTCCCAGAACGGCACGCGGCCGCAGGAGCCGGGCCAGTTGTCCAGGTTCAGCGTGTTGGTGTTCGATTCGGTCGCGCCCCAGCTCTCGACGATCTGGAACTGGTCGCCAAAGCGCTCGGTCCACTGCTGCCAGACCTCGGGCGCCATGCCCGTGCCCGAGAGCTTGCGCAGGCTGTGGTTCTTGTCGTCGGGCGAGGGCGGGGCGCTGAGCAGAAAGCGGCAGATCTCGCCCACGTACTGGGCCACCGTGATCCGGTGGCGGCGCACGTCGGCCCAGAAGGCGCTGCGGCTGAACTTGCGCCGCACCACCACGCGCGCGCCGCCGGCCAGCGCCGTCGAACCCGCCGACATGGAGGCCGCGCCGTGGTAGAGCGGCAGAAAGCAGTAGAAGCAGTCCTCGGGCGTGACCTCCAGGCTGATGCGCATCACGTCACCGGCCATGAGCCAGCGGCCGTGGCTGATGTGTGCGGCCTTCGGCAGCCCCGTGGTGCCGGAGGTGAAGATGTACAGCGCCGTGTCGCCGGCGGTGATGCCCTCGCGCCAGTTTGCGGGCGGGTTGCGGCTGTCGGCCTGGTCGGCCAGCTGCTCCAGGTTCCGGCTGCACAGCGCGCGCAGGTCGTCGTCGGCGGGGTTGGCGGCGTCGGGCCAAAGCCAGTATTCCAGGCCCGTGGGGAGCTCCTGCGCGCTCTGGGTGAAGTTCTTCAGGCATTCCTCGCCCACCACCACGCGCGTGGCGCCCGTGACCTGCAGCGCATGGGCCAGGGGCTTGCCGCTTACATAGGTGTTCAGGAAGGCGACCTTGGCGCCCGCCTTGGTCAGCCCCCACCAGGCAAAGAAGAAGGCCACGCGGTTTTCCATGGCCAGGGCCACCACGTCGCCCCGCTGCACGCCCAGGGCGCGCGCGGCATGCGCCACCTGATTGATGCGGCGGTTCGCTTCGGCGTAGCTGTGCTGTTGCCCGCCCTCGATGAGCAGCGGCAGGCTGGCATATTGCTCGGCCTGCTCCTGGAGCCGATCGCTGATGGTGTAGGGCAGGGAGGCGCGGTAGTGCGCGCTGGCCTGGTTGCGCAGGTCCAGCTTGGCCTGCGTGACCTCGCGTGGTATGGGTTGGGCGGCCTGGTTCATGGGTCCCTCGCTGTCGTGTGTTGCGTGCGCCTTCAGCGCACCGGGCGCGGCATGCCCAGGCCGAACTGGGCGATCAGCTCACGCTGGATTTCGTTGACGCCGCCGCCAAAGGTGTTGATGGTGTTGGCGCGGATCTCGTACTCGAGCTCGCCCAGCAGGTAGGCGGCGCTGCTGCCCGCGCGCACCAGGGCGCTGCCGCCCACGATGTCCATGAGGCGGCGCAGGATTTCGAGCACGCTCTCGGTGCCATAGACCTTGGTGGTCGAGGCCAGGGCCACGTCCATGCCGCCGGCCTCCAGGTCGGCCGCGATGCGGAAGTTGGTGATGCGCATGGCCTCCAGGCGCGTGTAGCACTCGGCCAGCGAGCGGCGCACCCAGGGCTGGTCGATGGCGCGGCGGCCCTGCTCGTCGCGCGCCTTGGCCCAGGCCAGCACCTTGGCAAACGGGCCGAACACCTTGTCGGACCAGGAGCCCAGGCCCAGGCGCTCGTGGTTGAGCTGTGCGGTGATGAGCTTCCAGCCGCCGTGCAGCTCGCCCACGAGGCGCTCGGCGGGCACCTGCACGTTGTCGTAGTAGGTGGCGGCGGTGAAGTTGCCCACGGTCTCGATCAGCGTGTGCGAGAAGCCCGCCGCGCTGGTGTCGGCAATCATGATGGAGATGCCCTTGTGGCGCGGCAGGTCCGGGCTGGTGCGCACGGCCAGCCAGATATGGTCGGCCGACTCGATGCTCGACGTCCACAGCTTGCTGCCGTTGACGACGAAATGGCCCGTCTGCAGGTCGCCCTCCAGGCGCGCCTGGGTCTTGAGCGTGGCCAGGTCCGAGCCCGCCTGGGGCTCGGAGTAGCCGATGGCGAACAGCGTCTCGCCGGCGGCGATGCCGGGCAGGAACTCGGCCTTCTGTTTCTCCGAGCCATGGGCCATGAGGGCCGGGCCCACGGTGCTGATGGTCACGAAGGGCAGGGGGGCGCCGGCGATGTTGGCCTCCTCGAAGAAGATCAGCTGCTCGGTGGCTGACAGGCCCTGGCCGCCATACTCCTTGGGCCAGCCCACGGCCAGCCAGCCGTCGCGGCCCATCTGGCGCACGATCTGGCGGTACTCCTCGCCGCCCTCGGCGCCGCGCATGCGCACGCGCAGTTCGGGCGTCATCAGGGCGTTGAAATAGTCACGCACGCGCAGGCGCAGGCGGTGCTGCTCGGGGGTGAGATCGACAAACATGGGCTGGGGCCGCTTTCTTGTGCAATGGGGACAGGCAGGGGTAGTTTTTGCTACTACGCTTGTGATAGCTGCCTGCACTTGTCTGATATGGGTTTTAGCCTGATTTGGCTTAAATACAATGGCCTTGGCACCCCGCCCCTGCGAGGGGGCGGGTGACGCATCAGGCCGCGCCCAGAATCAGGCCGCTGGTGGGCACGCCCGTGCCGGCCGTGACCAGCACGTTGCGCACGTCGGCCACCTGGTTCACGGCCGTGCCGCGCACCTGGCGCACGCCTTCAGCCACGCCGTTGAAGCCGTGGATGTAGGCCTCGCCGAGCTGCCCGCCATGGGTGTTGATGGGTAGCTTGCCGCCGCGTGCGTGGTGGCCGGCGCGCACGAATTCCTTGGCCTCGCCGCGCGGGCAGAAGCCGAATTCCTCGAGCTGCGCGAGCACGAAGGGCGTGAAGTGGTCGTAGATCACGGCGGTCTGGAAGTCCTGTGGGGTCAGGCCCGACTGCGCGTACAGCGTCTTGGCAACCACGCCCATCTCGGGCAGGCCGGTGATGTCCTCGCGGAAGAACGAGGTCATGCTCTGCTGGCCCTCGGTGATGCCCTGCGAGGCGGCCTTGATGACCACGGGCTTGTTCTTCATGTCGCGGGCGCGCTCGCTGCTCGTGATCACCATGGCCACGGCGCCGTCGCTCTCCTGGCAGCAGTCGAGCAGGTGCAGCGGTTCGGCGATCCACTTCGATGCCTGGTGCTCGGCCAGCGTGATGGGCTTTTGGTAGAAGAACGCGGCCGGGTTGGTGGCGGCAAAGTCGCGCACGGCCACGGCCACGCGGCCGAAGTCCTCGCTGGTCGCGCCGTAGCGGTGCATGTAGCGGCGCGCAAACATGCCCACCCAGGCGGCGGGCGTGTGAAAGCCGTGGGGCATGTACCAGCCGTAGTTCACGTTGTCGAAGATGGGCGTGGCGCCGAAACCGTAGCTGCCGGTGCCGAATCGGTACCAGCTGCGCTCGTTCATGGCGCGGTAGACCACGACGGTCTTGGCCACGCCCGTGGCCACGGCCATGGCGGCGTGCAGCACCGGGGCGCAGGCCGCGCCGCCGCCGTGCGGGATCTGCGAGAAGAACTTGACGTTCTTCGCGCCCAGCAGGCGCGCGATCTCGTACTCGGGCACCTTGTCCACGCTGTAGGAGCTGAAGCCCTCGACCTCGCTCGGGTCGATGCCCGCGTCGGCGAGCGCCGCCAGCGTGGCCTCCATGGCCAGGCGCAGCTCGGTGCGGCCGGAATTCTTGGAAAACTCGGTGGCGCCCAGGCCGACGATGGCGGCGCGCCCGGAAATGTTCGGTTCACTCATTGCTTGTCTCTCCTGCGCTGTCGCGTTGGTCGGTCAGGCCAGGCCCACGCGCACCGTGCCGGTGACGTGGTTGCCGTACTGGTTCTTGCCCTTGAGCGTGACTTCGACCGTGCGGTCGCTCTCGCGCCTGTCGGTCACGCTGCCGCTGAAGGTCATGGTGTCGCCGGGGTAGTTGGGCGCGCCCAGCTTGATCTTCAGGTCGCGCAGCGGCGCTCCGGCGCCACCGGCCCACGACTCGACGAAGCGCTGCACCAGACCGTTGGTGGTCAGGATGTTCATGAACACATGGGGCGAGCCCAGGGCCTGGGCGGCGTCCTTGTCCATGTGGCCGGGAAAGTAGTCGCGCGTGGCGATGGCGCCACCGGCGATCAGCTGCACCGTGATCGGCACGGCCAGTGTGGGCAGCTCATCGCCCAGCTTCACGTCATCAAAGCGGCGCAGCTCAGAGTTCATCTTCGGCGAGGTCATATTTCCATCCCAGGTTGTCGTTGTCGGCCAGCCAGTCGCCCAGGGCGGACAGGTGGTGCTCGGAGCCGCCCAGCGCGACGGCCAGGGCGCGGCTCCAGTAGAGGAACCGGTGTATCGGGTAGGTCACGTCCACGCCCATGCCGCCATGTACGTGCTGGGCGACGCGGCCCACGTTCAGGCCGGTGTCGTTGGCCAGGGCGCGCACGGCGTGGGCCTGGGGCGTGGCGCCCAGGCCTGCGTCCAGGCGGTAGACGAGCTGCCAGACGCTGCTGCGCAGGGCCTCGAGCGCGATGTGGCCGTCGGCCATCTGCCCCGCGACGAGCTGAAAGCTGCCAATGGGGCGGTCGAACTGCTTGCGTTCGCTCACGTAGGCCACGGTGCGGCGCAGCTGCTCGCCGGTCACGCCCATCTGAATGGATGCCAGCGCGGCAATGGCGCGCGGCTCCAGCCAGGCCATGGCCGCAGGTGGCAGCACGGCGTCGTCGGCCAGCGCCACGGCGTCAAAGCGCAGGTCGGCAATCTCCTGGTGGTGCTGGCTCTGGCCGCTGACTCGGGCGATGCCCGTGGCGTTCAGATCCAGCCAGATCAGGCGCAGCCCGTCCTCGGCCTGGGCCACGAGCAGTGCGTGGCGGGCAGCAGCGGCCAGCGGCACGGCGGGGCTGCTTCCCTGCAGGCTCCAGCCGTCCACCCGGCGCGCCA
>JAFECU010000107.1 GCA_018242005.1 Pseudomonadota bacterium
GGCCCACGGTATAGGCCCTGGCCTGCACGGCCCGCGCCGAGGCCGCGGCGGCGCCGTCGGCGTGCACGCGCACGCGCCCGAAGTCGTGGCCGAAACGGCCCTCCATGAAGCCGCGCGTGGCCTGGTCCAGCGGTGCGCCGGTGCCGGCCAGCGTGGCCTGCACGGCGTCGCCGGCCGCGGGCGTCTGGGCAGCGGCACCATCGGCCGGCGCGCGCTGCAGCGCCTCGGGCCCCGCGGGCGCAGACGGTTGGAAATACTGGATCAGCTTGGGCACGTCCAGCAGCACCATGAAGCGCACGTCGCGCTGGTTGGCGTAGAGGTCGGGCAGGGCCGGCGACTGCGCCATCACCAGCGAGGTGTTGCCCCCGGACCCGCCCGGTTGCTGCAGCGGATACGGCGATATGCCGTTGCGAAACCCGCCCGAGAGCTGCAGACCGTCGCCGAACAGACCCACCTGCACCTGCAGCGCCGACAGCGAAAGGGGTCGCGGGCCGGCCGTATCCAGCTTGCCGGCGGTGTCGAACTTGAGGCTGGAGATGCGCGTGTTCAGTACCCCCTGGTTGAACGCCTCCATGAGCTTGGAGGCGTCGAGTCCGATCTCGAAGCCGAAGCGCGTCTGCTTGCCGTCGAGGATTTGGTATTTGAAGGTCTTGATGGGGAACTGCGGCACTATGCCCGGCAGCATCGCCAGGTTGAAGTCGTCGAACTGCCGGCGCATGGCCGGGTTGGCCAGCGCCATGCTCCACAGGAACGCGTAGTTGGCCCCGAGGAACATGGGAACGCCCAGGCTCAGTGGCGCCGGCTGGGCCATGAAACGGTCGCCCAGGCGTTCGGTGAACTTGCTGAACGCGGGGTTGTTCTCGCCGAGGTTGCTGGCCACCAGGCTCAGGCCATCGGTCACGGGGCTGGGCGGTTTCTTCTTGGCTTCGTCGTCACCGTCGCGCTGCAGCGGCGCCGAGGGCAGGCGCGACAGCAGCGGCCGTCCGCCGGCGGACAGCACCTTGTCGGCCGCCAGGTCGGCCTCGCGCTCCCAGGTATCGCCAGGTGTGCTGATGGCGAGCCGGGGTTGCGGGCCCAGGGTCTTCTTGCGTTGCAGCAGTGGCAGCGCGGGCGCAGGGCGCGTGGGGATGGCTGGGGTACGCGTAGACATGGCCGCCTCAGTTACATCCCAGCTGGGGGTTGAAATGGGTCAACGGGTTGGTGCCGGGGCTCAGGCCCAGGCCGGGCAGGGCGTTGAGCCGTGAGGCCAGCGGGCCTCCGGCGCCAGGCTGGTTTAGCGCGCCCTGCAGCCAGATTTTGAATTTCATGGTGTTGCAGGCATCGACCTGGATACGCACCTCGTGGAAGATCTTGATGCTGTCGAACGCGGCGTTTTGCTCCGCGGGCGCGGCGGCGGCGAAATTGCGCAGCAGCGGGGTAAAGCTGTCCGCCATCCGGTAGGAGACCGGCGCCTGGTTGTTGATGCTCCACATGTCCAGAAAGTGGCGCGAGAATCCTTCGGCGTAGATCGCCAACTCTTCGCCAGGCGTGGCCGAATGCGGCTTGCTGCCCTTCATGGCCCAGTCGCGCAGAAAATCCCAGGCATGGGCGCTTTCGTGCTCGAAGGCCATCTGCGTGAACTGCGGGCCGATCTCGTTCAGCGCGTTCGGCCCGAGCTGGATGAAGATGCGAATATCGTTGGGCGTGGCAGGGCTGGTGCGGAAGGTGGTGTAGCCATACTCAGTCCCACCGATCTTCTCGTTCAATTTGCGGTCGAAGTTCACATGGGTGTCGGACAGCGTGCCCCACTCGGTGTACTTGCCGGCATTGATCGCGGTGCTGACGTTGGGCTGGGTATTGGTCGCCTCATGCACCGTCACCGTGCCGGGCAGGGCTTCCTTGAGCATGTCGGCGATGCAGCCGTTGCCCGTGGACGGGGCGGCGGCCTTGGCGTTCTGCACGCGCTGACTCCAGGGCAGGCCGGCCCAGGTGGGGTCGCACTGGCGGGCGAGCCAGTGGGTGCCGCTCCGTTGCTGCACGGTGTGGGCCAGCTCATGCGCGAGCAGGCGCTTGCCCGCCACCGAGGCCTCCTGGTACTGCCCCGCGCCAAAGAAGATGTGCTCGCCCACGGTGTAGGCCAGCGCGCCGACGGCGCGCGCCGAGGCTGCCGCGTGTGCGTCCGTGTGGATGCGCACGCGGCCAAAGTCGTGGACGGCGCGAGCGGCAGTGCCGCCTGCCTGGCGCTGGACTCCGGTCATCTGGGCTGCCACCTGGTCGGCCTGCTGCTCTGCCGACCCCTGGGCCGATTCGCTGCTTGCGGCGTTGGCCCAGCTGCGAAACGGACCGACGCCCTGCGGAAAGCGCGACTCGAAGAAGCCGCGCGTGCCCGGTTCCAGCGGACGGCCGGGTGTGCGCAGCGCCTGGGCTACCACCGGGTGTGCCTGGGCCGCCGTGCCGGCCGTGGCCGGGCAAGGCTGCAGAGAGGCACTGCGCTGGTGGCTCACGATGACCTCCCCGAGGCTTCCGGGCCGGCGATGCGCTCGGCCACGGCACGGCCCAGGCTCTGTCCCCCATCGCCCGGTGCCAGCGTGACGCGGCCGGCACGCAGCAAGGCCCTGTTGCCGCCGGCCACCAAAGCGGCACCGGCGTCCACGCCCAATTGACGGCCAAGCTCTGCCTGGAGGGCGCCCGCGACCTGGTGTGCGTCGGCGGCATCCACGCCGCGCAGCACCAGACGGCCTATGTGCAGCACCACGCGGGTCATGGCGTGGCTCCTGTGCCGGCGTGGGCCGCATAGGGCGCAATCGTCAGCGTGACCGGCGCGCTCAGCACCGTGCGCTGCCAGCGCAGCACCGGGGCTTGCACGTCTTCGGTGGCTTGCGGCGTGTCTGGCGCGGGCGTTTCGCCATAGCCCACGCGCACCGTGACTGCGTAGTTGCCCGGCGCGGGAGCGGCTGCGCGCGCCGGATTCCATAGCGTGCTGAGCCGGGCCGGCCAGTCTATGTGCACGCTGCGCTGCAGGCAGTCACCATGGGCGAGCGCCACGCAGCGCGGCGGGAAGTAGCCAAAGGGCAGAGCGTCCGGCTGCAGCGGAGAGCGTGCGTAAGACAGCTCGATGCGACCCGGGGCTTCATGCAGCGTCAGAGTGCCCTCATCGACGAGCCAAAGCATGTCTGCACCGGTGTTGCAGGCTTCGTAGGCGATCTGCCAGGCGCTCCGATCCGCCTGGGCTAGCGCCCGGGTGATATGCACCTCGATGGCGGGGGGCTGTAGCGTGGTGGGCATGGCGCGCCTCAGGGGATCTTGTCGCTGATCTTGTACTTGCCGCCATAGGTCTTCTTGCGCCAGGCCTCGCATTTGGCCAGGTAGGAGGACCATTGCACCGGACCAGGCTTGCCCTTGCCGGCATCCTTGTCCTGGAAGAAGGACTCGCCGCAAAACGGATCCTTGAAGCTGCCGCGCGCCTCTATGCCATGTTCCGCGCGCAGCGCGTTCTCGCGTGCCACGGTTTCCTGGTGGCCGCCCTCGCCGCGGGTGGCATTGGTATCGGGCAGCTTGCGTTCGGCCAGCCAGGCATGGCCGCAAAACTCGTGGCCCAGCACCAGCCAGGGGTCTATGTTCAAAGCCTTGCCGCTGACGGTGGCCGCGCCCCAGAGCTTGTCGCTGTTGGGCGAGGGCGTGGTGACGGTGTTGCCCGAGGTGTGGGGCCAGTCCACATCATTGACCTCGATGTTGTAGCCGTTGGGTGAGTTCACCATGTCGCACAGGCAGCCACAACCGGTTCGCTCCTTGGCCTTGTCGACCGGCGCCGGCGCGGGCGGGCCCGCAGTGTCGGGTGACAGCCAGGGCGGGCAAAAACCGCCCTTCAGCGCGACGGCGCCACTGGCGCGATCGACGCTGACGGCGCCGTCGGAGCACAGCGTGCGCAGGTAACCCTCTATGGTTTCGGCGTTCGACTGCTTGAGCCCCTTGCCCGTGGGGTCGGGAATCGCCTTCTTGGGGTCGGTCACGGTCACCTTGCGCTGCAGCGCCGCGGCGCCGCCTTGCTGCAGCACATGCGTCAGCTCGTGGGCCAGCAGTCGCCGGCCGGCGTCGGTGCCGGGCTGGAAATGCGGCGCGTCGAACACGATGCGCTCGCCAACGGTGAAGGCCTGGGCCTGCACCGATTGCGCCGCCGCCGGATCGACGCGCACACGCACGCGGCCGAAGTCGTGGCCGAAGCGTGGCTCGAAGAAGCGGCGCGTGGCGGCATCCAGCGGCTGTGCCGGGCCTTGCAGCGCGGCCTGTGCGGCCGCCGGTATGGAAGTCATGGCGCCGCCGTCGCCCGCGCGCTGCATGGTCTGCGCCAGGGGTGTGATGCGCGGCGCACCTGCCGGCGCCCCCATGACCTGCTGTGCCACGCGATCGGCCTCCTGCTCGAACGCGTCCTGGGCATCGCCCACGCGCAGCGTGCGCGTCTGCAGGCCCAGCATTTTCTTGCGTTCGCATGTGGGGCACTGGCCCTTCAGCCCCGGGGCCGCGTTGCCGCCGCAGGCGCATTTGCGCTGCAGCCGTGGACCATGGCCAGCGGTGGCCGGTGTGCGGGCGGTGATGGATGCACGGCTCATGGCCAGCTCCTCAGCTCCGCCTCGGAAAACGCCCGCTCGCGCTTGGCGCCCTCCGCGCGGGCGGCTTGCATCAAATGCTGCATGCCGATTGCCGTGCCGGCCTCGGCCGCAAGGAAGGCAGCGGCGAGTGCCATGTTGCGGATGCTGCCTCCGGTGGCGTCCAGGCGCGCCAGGCGTGCAAAGTCCACGTCGGCCGCCAGGGGTGCCGCCTGTGGAAAGACGGCGCGCCAGATACCCTCGCGCTGCTCCTGGTCCGGAAACGGGAAATGCACCACAAAGCGCAGCCGGCGCTGGAACGCAACGTCTAGTGCGGCCTTGTGGTTGCTGGTGAGGATGGCCAGGCCGCAATAGGCCTCCATGCGCTGCAGCAGATAGCTGACCTCGATGTTGGCGTAGCGGTCGTGGCTGTCCTTGACCTCGGTGCGTTTGCCGAACAGTGCGTCGGCCTCGTCGAACAGCAGCAGCGCGCCGGCGGCCTCGGCGGCGTCGAACACGCGGCGCAGGTTTTTTTCGGTCTCGCCTATGTACTTGCTGACCACGGCCGAGAGGTCCACGCGCACCAGGGCCAGTCCCAGCTCGCGGGCCATGACCTCGGCCGCCAGGGTTTTGCCCGTGCCGCTGTCGCCCCAGAACAGAGTGGCCAGGCCCAGGCCGCGCGCGCCCTGGTCGGCAAAGCCCCAGCCGTGGTGCACCGTGAACCGGTGGCGCGCATGGGCCACGATCTGGCGCAGCAGTTGCTGCTGGGCGGCGGGCAGCACCAGGGCGGACCAGCCCGCCTGCGGCTCCACGGTCTGCGCCAGGGCCGGCAGCGCGGCGCCGCGCGCCGCTTCCACGCGTGCGATGCGTTGCAGCTTGGTGCCATCGATGTCCTGTCCTTGTGCGCGTGCCTGCTCGGCAATCTCGGCAATGCGGCGAGCGCCCAGGCGGTATTGGCTCGCCAGGTTGTCGAGCGTCCGTTCGGCGATGGGGCTGCCATGGCACTCCAGTGCGGCCAGCCAGAGCACGCGGCGTTCGGGTGCCTCGGGGGGGTCGATGCGCAGGCGGTGGCAGGGCAGGTCACTCGCGGGCCAGTCGCGCCCGGCCAGCAGTACCAGGCCGGGCAGCCGCCCGGCCAGGCGCAGGGCGGTGGTCTGCTGTTCGGTGCCGGAGTCCGCACATTGCAGCAGCAGACCTGCCCCGAGCAAAGCCGCCTCGCGTCCCCAGAGCGCGGCAAAGGCGGCTTGCTCGGCCGCATCCGCGGGAATGTCGGAGCAGTCCAGCTGGTACAGCGCCGCACCCAGGCCCGCGGCCAGCGCCGCCGCCAGGTCGCGCTGGCCGCGGGCATCGTCGCCTTCGAGCATGATGGCCTGGCGCAGCACCGGCCACTGTGCCAAGAGCCGCTGGACGCCGGCACTCTGGGCGCACGACAGCGGCGGCGCATCCTGTGGCACCGGTTGCAGCAGGGCCTGCAGCCGGTGATCCAGCCGGTTCAGGCCGGCCAGGTAGTGCAACACGCGCTCGTCTATCTTCAGGCGGGCGTTGACCAGGCTCGCGCCCTCCTCGGGCTCCAGCAGGCGCCAGCGGCGCAGCGGTGCATCGGGCGACAGGGCACTCCAGTGGGCACCCGGCAGAGCGGCGAGGCCCAGGCCGAAGCTGGCCCAGGGCCGCTGCGCGGCGCTGGCCTGTGCGCACAGCGCGGCCAGGCGGGCATCCATCTCCACGCCGGCGCAGAGCAGCAGAAGGGCGCGTTCAAACAGGCTCAGCTGAAACAGCTCGCCCAGGCTGTCCACGGCCGACGGTGCAGGCATGAGCGAGCGCGCGATGGCGATATCTGCCTCGGTCCCATCCGGCTGCGCCTCATCTCCCAGCAGCATGCGCAGCCGGGCGAACTCGGCCACCAGCAGCTGCTGGTTGGCGGCAGTCCAGTCTGTGACGCGTTCGGGGGCATTCATGTGATGCTCACGGTGAGGGGCAGGAACTGCGGCGTGGCGCCCGGCGCCAGGCTCATGTCCACGATGGGGCTTTCTATGCCGTCCACGCGCAGGCGTGCGAGGTAGGTGCCGGGTTGCGCACCTTGAATACGAAACTGCAGCGAGCTGGCGGTGGCGCCCGTTGCCAGCGGCGCCACCTCGTCGCTGCCCAGTACCAGCATGGCGTGCTGGCCGTTGCGCAGGTCGGGCGTGAATTGCAGGACGATGGTGGCCGAGCCATCGCCCGCGCGCGCCACGGTCTGCGGCAGGTTGGTGATGCGCGGCGCCAGCGTGAGGGCCAACCTGTTGCTGGCCATGCGTTTGGACTGTTTCAGCAGATCGGGGCGCGTGACCTCCAAGGTGGCGCGGTAGATGCCTACCGGCAGCGCCGCGGCCTGGCCGGCGAGCGAGAACGCGGCCGTGGTTGCGGCCGGCCGGTCGGGCTGTTGCGCGGGCTCGGCCGTGATCTCCAGCGCCACCTGCCAGGGGTCGTTTTCCAGCAGTACGCGCCTGTCGGCACCATCGAGTGCCTGGCCGTGCAGCACGACCAGGTCGCCAATGCCGGCCATGTTCTGGCCGGCCGGCGGCTGGGCGCTGGTCAGCAGCGGCAGGCTGGCCAGCAGGCCGGGCTGCACGGCGATGCCGGTCTCGCGGCCCTGGGCGTCGCGCGGGCCGCGCGTGAGCACGGGCAGGGCGCTGCGGGCCGGCTGCTGCGCCTGGATCAGCACAACGGACGCGATATAGGCGGCGCTGGGCCGCAGGTGGCTCTGTGTGGCGGTCCAGAACTTGGACAACTCTTCGTTCGACTGCACCACGGGGGTGATCTTGATCAGTTCGACCTGTTCGGCCAGGCCCGAGTCGGCCAACGCGCGCAGCGCCGGCGGCAAGGTGCTGCCCACGGGGGGCGAGGGGATCAGCGAGGTGCGGATGGCGGCGCGCGTGAGCACCGGTGTTTCGTGCAGCAGCTGCATGGCGTAGCCGAGCAGGATCTCGGCATGCAGATCGGCGCCGCTGTACGCCGACACCAGGTAATGAAGATCCAGCGCCAGCGGCGGGTTGGACAGGCGCTGGCGGCCGCTGCCGTCGCGCCCGGGCAGTCCTTCGTTGCGCCAGCCCGGGTTGGGCGTGACCAGGTACATGAACAGGTTGAGCTGCGAGGTCTCGGCCGCGTTGGCCGCCACCACGCGGTCCGGCGCCTGCACGCTCACCGTGACGCTGGAGCCCAGCACGCCGCTGATGTTGTGGTTGATCAGCCCGTCGTTGAGCAGGTCGCGCAGCACCGCGGTCACGCCGGCAATGGCCAGGGCCGTGCTCATGATGGCTCCTTGCGCCGGGCCAGGTAGGCGTCCAGCGACAGCGGCTGCGAGCGTTCGCGCGCGGCACGTTTCGGGGCTTGCGGCTGGGTAATCGCCGTGACCTCGATGCGGCCTATGTGCACGTGAACCTCGGTGGGCTCGTTCGCGGGCGCTGGCGTTGCCAAAGCCTGGAGCCGCGGCGGGAGGGCATGGGGCGCGCGCGGCGTGCCCGGCTGCGCGGTGGCCGCTGCCGTTTGTGGTGCCTTGGCCACGCCGCGTTCGTTTGCGGTTGGCAACAGGGGCTCCGGGTCGGCATCGGCGGTGGGGCCCCGGGCGAGGGGCGGCGGCATCTGTTCCGTGGCCGGGTGGGGTGCCGTGCTGACGGAGCCGGGCGGCCTGCCGTCGGGGGCCAGTGGTTGGGCGGTGACCTGCGCGCGGGTCAAGGCCGGCTGTGCGCGCGCCAGGCGCGGTGTGTCGGCCGCGGCCGGGTCTTCTGTCGCGGCCATTTGCTGCGCTCGCGCGAGCGGCGGCGTTGTGGCCGGCGTCGGTTCAGGCAGCGGCACCATGAGCTGCGGAGTAACGGTGGCTCGGGCCTGAACGGCCTGCGCGGGGCGATGGGAGACTGCTGGTTCACGCGGCTCCACGCCATGCATCTCGGGCACGCCCGGTGAGCCTGAAAACGGCAGGCGTGCGTCGCTGCGAAGTGCCCGGGCGCTGCCGGTGGCGCGTGCGGCCAGACGTTGCAGCAGGCCGCTCATGATGCACTCTCCACCAGGGCCAGGTACTGGGTGCGCCGGGTCGCGGTCAGTGCCAGGATCTGCGCCTCGCTCCAGCCATAGCTGCGGGCCAGCTGATGGACCTCCTGCAGCAGCGCGCCGGCGCGGGCGCTGATCTCGTCCCATAAAAGGGCCGCGGCGTCGAGCTGGACCGTGTCCTCCCGGCCACAGGCCACGCAGTTCAGGCTGAAGGCCAGGTCGGCCTGCGGGTCCAGCGCCTCCAGCGCCTCATCCACCTGCATGCGTGCGGCGTCGTCCAGCATGGCCGGCCGGCCGGCAAGCGTGCAGCGCGCCAGCAACGCGTCTGCGGCGTCTGCGGGCTCCAGGGCGGCGACTGCGGCCAGGTCGCGCAGGCTGGGGGCGCGCAGGCACAGGCCGGCAACCTCGGTCTGGCGTTCGATGGCATCGTCGGGTGGCGCCTCGGCCAGCAACTCGGCCACGTCAAGAGCGAATGACAGCCGCTGCCCGCAGTGGCGGCAGTCGGCATGCGCGTCCACGTGCATGCCGAAATTGGCGGCACGCAGGCGCAGCAGGCTGGCGCCTATGTCGCCCAGCGGCAGGTCGGCTATTGATTCGGCCGGCCAGTCCGGTCGCGCCGCGGCCGCCAGCAGAGCGGCACGGTCGAGTGCGTGGCGCGGCATGCCGCGCTCCCACAGCGACAGTAGTTCGGCGGCGCCCAGCACGCGCATGACATCGGCTCCTCAGTCACGCCGCCGGTTCC
Organism: Pseudomonadota bacterium; assembly: GCA_018242005.1. GTDB lineage: Bacteria > Pseudomonadota > Gammaproteobacteria > Burkholderiales > Burkholderiaceae_C > Alicycliphilus. The sequence continues at coordinate 9,328 of JAFECU010000107.1, forward strand.
GTGAAGCTGGGCTCGGCGGGTTCGGCAACGTCATAGTCGCGCTCCCAGCCCTCGTTCTCAAGCTTGATGTGCTGTATGGCCACGGCGTTGGCGTTGGCGTCCAGGTCCGGCAGTGCCTGGTACTCGGAAACCCAGCAGCGAAACACCTTGTAGGCCAGGACGAGCTGGCCGGCCTCGTTGTAGACCTCGATGATGAGATCCTTGCGGAAGTCCTTGAGCGAGACCTCGGCGCCCAGGCCCGAGCCGTAGTTCCAGACCTTGTTGGCCCATTTCTCGAACTCGGTGTCGTGCGTGACGCCGCGCTCGAGCGTGATCGCCTCGAACTTCGTGCGCCCGGGCGACTTGCGCGAGGTCGATGGGTCGCCGCCCTCGCGGTGCTCCACGGGCTCGGTGCTGCGCTTGAGCGCTCCGACCTTGGAGATGCCGGCGACATATCTGCCGTCCCATTTGACACGGAATTTGAAGTTCTTGTACGGATCGAACCGGGTGGCGTTGACGCTGAACTGTGCCATTTGGAACCTCCTTCGTCAGGCCTGGATCTGGCCCGCCATCTGCTGGATCTGGATGACCACGAACTCGGCCGGCTTGAGCGGGGCAAAGCCTACGATCACGTTGAGCACGCCGAGGTTGATGTCGTTCTGCGTGGTGGTTTCGTTGTCGCACTTGACGAAATAGGCCTCGCGCGATGATTTGCCCTGGAACGCGCCCTGGCGGAACAGGCCCTGCATGAAGGCGCCGATATTGAGCCTTACCTGTGCCCACAGCGGTTCGTCATTGGGTTCGAACACCACCCATTGCGTGCCGCGGTACAGGCTCTCTTCAAGGAACAGGGCCAGGCGGCGCACCGGTATGTACTTGTATTCGTCGGCCTGCGCGTCCGAACCCTTGAGCGTGCGTGCGCCCCAGACCACCCGCCCATAGGCCGGGAAGTTGCGCAGGGCGTTCACGCCCTTGGGGTTGATCCGCCCGTTTTCCTGGTCGTTGAGTGGCGTGGCCAGGTCGAGCACGCCGTTGAGCGTGGCATCCGTGCCGGCGGGTGCCTTCCATACGCCGCGGTTCGCATCCGTGCGCGCATAGACGCCGGCCAGCGAGCCTGACGGCGCCATGGCACGCGGGCGCAGCTCATTGAGCGGATCCACGAGGCTGATCGCGGGGAAGTACACGGCGGCATTGCGCGACTGCGTGACGCCGTTAGCCCAGCCGGCAATGCTGGACAGGGTCTTGCCTGCGGGCGCATCGACGATGTAGAAGGCGCGGCGCTGCTCGCACAGATCCACCGCCGCCGGTATGACGGCCGCGGCCTGCAGGTCCGTCATGTCGTAGGTCTCTGGGATGCACAGGATGTTGAACAGGTCCACGTCCAGCAGCGCGTAGATGCCGGTCTTGCTGAGGGGGCTGCCGATGATCTCCGTCGCGCCGGCGCGCGCACCATCGACGCCCTTGGTGGGGGGCACGACGTTTGCCGCGTCCGCCGGGCGGTGCTGGGCGTTGCCCGTGAATTCGCGCCCGCCGTTGGCCAGGCCCAGCTGGATGCTGCCTGACAGGCCGCCAAAGGCGCCGCCGGCAATCACCACGCTCGAAGCCTCGCCGCTCGTGAGCGATGCGAGCTTGAGGCAGCCGGTACCGGCGCCGCCATCGGCGCCCGATTCCGAGGCCTGCAGCGCCGCTGTCAGGCCTGCCGCGCCAATGGCAGTGTTCACGGCCGTTACCAGGTTGGCCATGGTGCCGGGCGCCGGTCCGGTCAGCGCCAGCTTGAATGACACGCTGCCGTTGACCACGCCCGCGATGACCAAGTCGGTGGCCGTGAGCGGGAAGGTCACCGCAGTGCTGACGGCGAAGCCCGCCTGATTGAACACCAGGCCTGCCTTGCGCTTGGCGCTGACGAGCGTGGACGCGTTGTTGAGCACCGATTCCACGTAGCGCGACGACGCGGAGTTCATGTCAAGGTTGCGGTGCGTCTCCACCGGCGTGATGGTGACGCCGTCAGCCTGCACCTGCGAGACGACGAGGTTGAACTGCGCATCGGGATTGAGCGCCCCGGCGCGGTCCACGCTGATGCGCAGGCCATTGCCCCAGGCGCCGGGGCTGGATGCCGTGACGTCGAGCACCGCCGCTGGCGTGCTGTCCTGCAGAGTCCAGGCGGCCGAGGCATAACCCGTGGCCACGCGCACGACGATGGCCTGGCTGCCGCCATTGGCAAAAAACTGCCGGACGGCATAGGAGACGGGGCTGTCGCGGTCCAGCCCCCCGTAGGCGCGCTCGAAATCACTGAAGCTGGTGATGGTCACGGCCTGGTCGGGCACGCCCATGCGGGTATAGCCCACGAATGCCGTCAACGAAGTCGCCACACCGGTGATGGTGCGCACGCCGCTGGAAATTTCCTCGACGTAGACACCCGGATAATTCAGGGTACTGGGCATACAACCTCCAATCGGTCAATCGACGATCGAGAGCCATGCGGCTCGCTGACACCCCCCCTGTTGCTCGCTTCTGGTTCTTCCTTGACGCGCAACCGGCTTGCGAGGCGGCCGTCGGTGCCGGGGCCGCGCTTGCAGAATTAATGGCTTTGATTCTGTGGGGATTTCAAGGGGTGGGCAATGGAAGTTTGCATTTACTAACACTGCTTGAGAATGCCTAACAACTGGGGCTTTTGCCGCCGCTCCGGCGTAGGCCGGCGGCGGGTTCGCACGCGGCGCGACTCCGGCTGCGCCGGCGCCTTGCACGGTGGACGCGACTGATAAAATTCCTGGCTCAAGTGGCGATTTCCGTCGAAAAGCCCCTCTGCTTCGTCACCCCCCGAAAGAACGTCAACCCGGACTCAGATGAAGGGGGGCCACGGTCGCGACGAATCAATGGCCCGGGTAGCACTTGGAACCCCGCCCGCGCGGCAATGACAGTCAGCGCGTACATCGCGTGACCTGGGAAGATGAATCAATAGTTATCGCTACTTGAGCCAGATTTTTTCAACTCAAATACAACTTTGATAGCGATTGGCGCGCGCCCCTTATGGATTACCCCGGAAATCTGTTCGTAGTCTCGGCCCCCAGCGGGGCGGGAAAGTCCAGCCTGGTGAAGGCTCTTCTGGAACTGGACTCCCATGTGCAGCCCTCGGTGTCACACACCACGCGTGCGCCACGCGGCCAGGAGAAGCATGGGCGCGAATATTTCTTTGCCTCCGAGCAGGAGTTCGATGCCATGGTGTCGGCCAACGGCTTTGTGGAGTGGGCGAACGTGCACGGGCGGCGCTACGGCACCTCGCGCAAGGCCATCGAGGAGCGCGTGGCCCAGGGCGCGGACGTGGTGCTGGAGATCGACTACCAGGGCGCGCTGCAGATCAAGCAGTCCTTTGTCAACGCGGTGCTGATCTTCATCCTGCCACCGAGCTGGGAGGAGCTGCGCTCGCGGCTTGAGCGGCGCGGCGAGGATGCGTCGGAGGTCATCGACCTGCGCCTGAAGAACGCCGAGCAGGAGATGGCGCAGGTCGGAAAATTCGACTTCGTTATAATCAACGAGGTGTTTGAACGTGCGCTTTTCGACTTGAAATCCATTGTTCACGCCCAGCGCCTCAAGTACACCGCCCAGCGCCGCGCTCGGTCCGCTACTTTTGAATCGCTCAACATCCCCTGATTCCCCTGGAGAGACCCCATGGCCCGCATTACCGTGGAAGATTGCCTCGAGCAAATCCCGAACCGTTTTCAGCTGGTGCTCGCCGCCACCTACCGTGCCCGCATGCTCAGCCAGGGCCATTCCCCCAAGATCGAAAGCCGCAACAAGCCGGCGGTGACGGCCCTGCGCGAAATCGCGGCCGGCAAGGTTGGGCTGGAGATGCTCAAGAAGGTGCCGGGCTGATCGCCTCACGGCACCTTGCCCGCACCGGAAAGAAGCACCGCTCGTCGGTGCTTTTTTTTTCATCTGCAACGCGATTGGCCGCTCACGCTACATTTGAGCCATGAACCTCGCGTTGAAGAATGCCACTGTTGCCGGTGCGCAGGTGCCTCCTGCCCTGCCGGCCAGCCCTTCTGCGGCAGCGGCCAATGCGGCTGCAGCGAGCTTTGCCGCGCTCCTGGAGAAGCTCGATTACCTCGACAGCGCCGGTATCGAGCAGGTGCGCCAGGCCTACCGCTACGCCGACAAGGCGCACCTGGGTCAGCTGCGCAACAGCGGTGAGCCCTACATCACGCACCCGATCGCCGTCGCGGCGCTGTGCGCCAGCTGGAAGCTCGATGTCCAGGCGCTCATGGCCGCGCTGCTGCACGATGCCATGGAAGACTGCGGCATCACCAAGGCCGACCTCATAGACCGCTTCGGTCCACAGGTGGCCGACCTGGTCGATGGCCTGACCAAGCTCGACAAGCTGCAGTTCAACACGCGCGAAGAGAACCAGGCCGAGTCGTTTCGCAAGATGCTGCTGGCCATGGCGCGCGATGTGCGCGTCATCCTCATCAAACTGGCGGACCGCACGCACAACATGCGCACGCTGTCCGACATGCCGCGCAGCAAGTGGGGGCGCATTTCGTCCGAGACGCTGGAGATTTATGCCCCGATCGCGCATCGCCTGGGGCTGAACCAGAGCTACCGCGAACTCCAGGACCTGGCGTTTCGCCACCTGCACCCCTGGCGCTACGCCACGCTTGTCAAGGCGGTTAACAGGTCACGCAGCCGCCGTCGTGACATCGTGCAAAAAGTGCAGGCAGACGCAGAAGCCGCTTTTGCGCGCCAGAGCATGCCCGTGCGCCTGGCCGGGCGCGAGAAGACGCTGTATGCCATCTATCGCAAGATGAGCCTCAAGAGCCTGAGCTTTGCCCAGGTGACCGACCTGTATGGTTTTCGCGTCATCGTGCACTCGGTGACCGACTGCTACACGGCGCTGGGCGTGCTGCACCAGATGTACAAGCCGGTGCCGGGCAAGTTCAAGGACCATATCGCGATTGCCAAGCTCAACGGCTACCAGTCGCTGCATACGACCCTGGTGGGGCCTGCGGGCCTGAACATCGAGTTCCAGATTCGCACCGAGGAGATGCATATCGTGGCCGAGGCCGGGGTGGCCGCACACTGGTTGTACAAGGCCCAGGACGCGGACGGTGCCGCGGCCGAGCGCCTGGGTACGAAGTGGCTGCAGTCGCTGCTCGACATCCAGAACGAGACCCGCGACGCTGCCGAGTTCTGGGATCACGTGAAGGTGGACCTGTTTCCCGACGCCGTCTACGTGTTCACGCCCAAGAGCCGCATCCTGGCCTTGCCCCGCGGCGCCACGGCGGTGGATTTCGCCTATGCCATCCACAGCGACGTGGGCGATCGCACGACCGCGGTCCGGATCAACGAGGAGCAGGTGCCGCTGCGCACGGAGCTCAAGACCGGCGATGTGGTGGAGGTCATCACCGCGACGGGTGCCAAACCCAACCCGGCGTGGCTGTCCTTTGTGCGCACGGGTCGCGCGCGCTCCAAGATTCGCCATTACCTCAAGACCCTGGCTCAGAACGAATCGGCCGGCCTGGGCGAGAAGCTGCTGACCCAGGCGCTGCGCGCCGAAGGCATGGAAGAGTTGCCCGATGCCCAGGAGCATGCGGCGATATGGGAGAAGCTGCTGCGCTTTACCGGCAACCGTACGCGCGTGGAGCTCATGACCGACCTGGGACTGGGCAAGCGCATCGCCAGCATCGTGGCCAAGCGCCTGGTGGTGTTGTTGTCTGAGGATGGCCGGCGGCCCGATGCCCTGTTGCTCACACGCGAGCGCTACAGCGCGCACGAAAAGGTGTCGCAGGGCAGCATCATGCTCGATGGCAGCGAGAGCGCATCGGTGCAGTACGCCAGCTGTTGCCGTCCCGTGCCGGGCGACCCCATCGTCGGCTACCTTGGCCGCGGCGAGGGATTGGTGGTGCACCACGCGCAGTGCGGCGTCGCCAAGAAGCTGCAGCACAAGGATGGTGAGCGTTTCATCGCTGTGGATTGGGCCGACGAGCCCACGCGCAGCTTCGAGACCGGCATCACCGTCACCGTGGCCAACGGCAAGGGCGTCCTGGCACGCATTGCCTCCGAGCTTGCAGACTGCGAGGCAGACATCGTGCGCGTGGACATGGATGACGCCATGGATACCACAGATCTGCGCTTCGTCGTTGCCGTGCGTGACCTCGCCCATGTCGAAACGGTGCTGCGCGCCCTGCGCCGCACGCATTCCGTGCTGCGCGCGTTCCGTGTGCTGCCACTGCCAAGCCCGAACTGAAGCGCGTCAAATTGGCCCCACCTGCGGCTCCGGATAGCGCACTGACAGGACTTCCAGCGTACGTGTGCCCGCGGGCGTTTGCAGCGACACCTCGTCGCCCTCGCGGGCCTTGAGCAGGGCGCGCGCCACGGGCGAGACCCAGCTGATCTGCTGCAGGCCGTTGTCGGCCTCGTCCACGCCGAGAATGGTCACCGTGCGCTCCACATCTTCGTCATCGACATAGGTGACGGTGGCGCCAAAAAAAATCTGCTTGCTGCCGATATGCACGGACGGATCCACGACCTCGGCAATCTCCAGCCGTTTGGTGAGAAAGCGGATGCGCCGATCGATCTCGCGCAGCCGCTTCTTGCCATACAGGTAGTCACCGTTTTCGGAGCGGTCGCCATTGCTCGCAGCCCAGTGCACGACGTCCACCACCTTGGGGCGCTCGTCGTCGATCAGCGTCAGCAGCTCCGCGCGCAGGCTGGCATAACCCTGGGGCGTGATGTAGTTCTTGCCGCCGCTCGGCACACCCGAGGGCAATGCCGGCTCGTCGTCATCGGAGTCGCTTTCTTTGGTGAATGCTTTGCTCATGGGGCAATGATGCACACAAACCAAAAGGCCCAGAGTCGCTCCGCCAAACGAGGAGGCTTGAACATCCGAGTTTGTGAACGGCTCCGGTGGTGATATCTATTGCCTCGTCCTCCCAGGGGCGCGTGATGTACTCGCAGCCCGCCATGCCCGTCCCGGATCGGCGTCCGGGGTGACGTTCTTTTCGCGGGGATGACGAATCGTAGGCGCTTCAACGGAAATCGCTGCTTGAGTCCTGGAAGCTATACCTTGGTCTGGGGCTATGAACGGGGCCTAAAATCGCCCCATGCCTGCCCAGCCCGCGATCATGAACCTGACGCATCATTTCCTCATCGCCATGCCCGGCATGGAGGATGCGTCGTTTGCGCGCAGCGTGGTCTACCTGTGTGAGCACAGCGAGCGCGGTGCCCTGGGCCTGATCATCAACAAGCCCACGGACATCAGCCTCGAAGGTCTGTTCGAGAAGGTCGATCTGACCCTGGGGCGTGCGGATCTCACGCGCCAGCCGGTCTTCCTGGGCGGGCCCGTGCAGACCGAGCGCGGCTTCGTGCTGCATGATCCCATGCGCGGCACGCACCGGGGCGAGCCAGCGAAGGACGAGGACGACTCTCCCTATGCCTCCACGATGAGCATCCCGGGCGGGCTGGAGATGACGACCTCCAAGGACGTGCTGGAGGCGCTGTCGCACGGCGCCGGTCCGCGGCGGGTGCTCGTCACCCTGGGCTACTCGGCCTGGGGCGAGGGGCAGCTCGAATCCGAACTGGCCGAGAACAGCTGGCTCACGGTGGACGCCGATGCCGACGTCATCTTCGACACGCCCGTGGAGGAGCGCTACGAGCGTGCCCTGGGCCTGCTGGGCCTGCAGTCGTGGATGCTGTCGCGCGACGCAGGGCACGCATGACGGGCGACTCTGCGCCAGACGCGGTTGCGGCGCATTTCCAAACCTTTCTCGCCTTCGATTTCGGCCTCAAGCGCACGGGGGTGGCCGTTGGCTCGCGCATGCTGCGCACGGCCACGCCCCAGGGCACGATACGCGCCGAGGGCGATGCGCGCTTTGCCCAGGTGGCCGAGCGCCTACGCGAATGGCAGCCCGACGCGCTGGTCGTCGGCGTGCCGCGCCACCCCGACGGCGCGCCGCACGAGAACACGGCCCGCGCGCAGAAGTTTGCGCGCCAGCTGCGCGGGCGCTTTGGCCTGCAGGTGTTCGAGGTGGACGAGCGCTACAGCACCACCGAGGCCCTGGCCGCGGGCGCGGCGGATGCCGATGCGGCCAGCGCCTGCATCATCCTGGAACAATTCTTGAGGAATCTGCCATGAGTCCAACTTCTTCCAATGCCGGCGGCGGTCACTTGACGCTGGACGCCGAGGCGCTCTACGCCGAGCTGCTGCGCGGCGTGCGTGCGCTGCGTGGCCCGCAGACCCATCTGGCGGGCATCGCCTCGGGTGGTGCCTGGCTGGCCGAACGCCTGCAGCGCGACCTGGGCCTGCATGGTGCGGCGGGCGTGCTGTCGTCCAGCATGCACCGCGACGACTTTGCCCAGCGCGGCCTGGCTTCGAGCGCGCAGACCACGCTGCCGTTCGACGTGAACGGGGCCGACATCCTGCTGCTCGACGACGTGCTCTACACCGGCCGCACCATACGCGCCGTGCTCAACGAGCTGTTCGACTACGGCCGCCCGGCCTGCGTGCGCCTGGCGGTGCTGGTCGATCGCGGCGGGCGCCAGCTGCCCGTGGCGGCCGAATTTGCCGCCGCGCGCGTGAGCCTGCCGGCCACGCAACTGCTGTCCCTGGCCCGTGCCGAGGACGGCGCCTTCCATTTCGACGTCAAAGAGGTCTGACGGTGCTGTACAAGCGCAACCCCCAACTCAACAAGAATGGCGAGCTGGTCCATCTGCTGACCCTGGAGGGCCTGCCCCGGGACATCCTCACGCATATCCTGGACACGGCCGCCAACTTCACCAGCGTCAATGACCGCGAGGTGAAAAAGGTGCCGCTTCTGCGCGGCAAGAGCGTGTTCAACCTGTTCTTCGAGAACAGCACGCGCACCCGCACTACCTTCGACATCGCGGCCAAGCGCCTGTCGGCCGACGTGTTCACGCTGGACATCGCGCGCAGCTCCACGGCCAAGGGCGAGACGCTGCTCGACACCATCGACAACCTCACGGCGATGGCGGCCGACATCTTCGTCGTGCGCCACAGCGAGTCGGGCGCGCCCTATCTCATCGCCCAGCATGTGGGCCCGCATGTGCACGTGGTCAATGCCGGCGACGGGCGCCACGCCCACCCCACGCAGGGGCTGCTGGACATGTACACCATCCGCCACTACAAGCAGGATTTCTCCAACCTCACGGTGGCCATCGTGGGCGACGTGCTGCACTCGCGCGTGGCGCGCTCGGACATTCACGCCCTGACCACGCTGGGCGCGGCCGAGGTGCGCGTGGTCGGCCCGCGCACGCTGGTGCCGTCCGACATGTCGCAGATGGGCGTGCGGGTGTTCCACAACCTCGAGGAGGGCATCAAGGACTGCGACGTGGTCATCATGCTGCGCCTGCAGAACGAGCGCATGAGCGGCGCGCTGCTGCCCTCGAGCCAGGAGTATTTCAAGAGCTTCGGCCTCACGCCCGAGAAGCTGCAGCTGGCCAAGCCCGACGCCATCGTCATGCACCCCGGCCCGATCAACCGCGGCGTGGAGATCGCCTCCGCCGTGGTCGACGGCCCGCAGGCCGTGATCCTGTCGCAGGTCACCTTCGGCATCGCCGTGCGCATGGCGGTGATGTCCATCGTCGCTGGCAACGAGGCTTGAATACTATTGAATCAATAGCTGCTTGCGCTTGGCTGAAGGGCGCTAGAGGCATATTTGGCTTGAAACCATGAAGATACTGATCCAGAACGGTCGCGTCATCGACCCCGCGAGCGGGCTCGACAAGGTCTGCAACCTGGCCCTGGCGGCTGGCCGCATCATTGCCGTCGATGGCGCGCCCGCCGACTTCGCCCCCAACCGCGTGATCGACGCCGGCGGCTGCCTGGTGCTGCCGGGCCTGGTGGACCTGTCGGCGCGCCTGCGCGAGCCCGGCCACGAGCACGAGCGCATGCTCGAGTCCGAGATGGCGGCGGCCGTGGCCGGCGGCGTGACCAGCCTGGTCTGTCCGCCCGACACCGACCCCGTGCTCGACGAGCCCGGCCTGGTCGAGATGCTCAAGTTCCGCGCCGAGAAGCTGCACCAGTCGCGCCTGTTCCCCCTGGGCGCGCTCACGCGCGGCCTGGCCGGCGAGGTGCTGACCGAGATGGCCGAGCTCACCGAGTCCGGCTGCGTGGGCTTTGGCCAGGCCGATGTGGCCCTGGCCAGCACCCAGGTGCTGCAGCGCGCGCTGCAGTACGCCGCCACCTATGGCTACACCGTGTGGCTGCGCCCGCAGGAGCTGTACCTGGGCAAGGGCGTGGCCGCCAGCGGCCCGCTGGCCACGCGCATGGGTCTGTCGGGCGTGCCCGTGGCGGCCGAGACCATTGCGCTCTACACCATCTTCGAGCTGCAGAAGACCACGGGCGCACGCGTGCACCTGTGCCGGCTGTCGAGTGCCGCCGGCGTGGACCTGGTGCGCCAGGCCAAGGCCGCGGGCCTGGCCGTGACCTGCGACGTGAGCATCAACTCCCTCATGCTCACCGACCTGGACATGGGCTACTTCGACAGCCGCGCACGCCTGGTGCCGCCGCTGCGCCAGCAGCGCGACCGCGACGCCCTGGCCGCCGCGCTGGCCGACGGCACCATCGACGCGCTGGTCTCGGACCACACGCCCGTGGACGACGACGCCAAGGCCATGCCCTTTGCCGAGGCCGAACCTGGCGCCACCGGGCTCGAACTGCTGCTGTCCATCGCCCTCAAATGGTCGCAGGGTGGCGGCGTGCCGCTGGCGCGCGCGCTCGCCACCGTCACCAGCGAGCCCGCGCGCGTGCTCGGCGGCGCCCTGGGCACGCTGCAGGCCAGCGTCGGCCGCATCGCCGTGGGCGGCGTGGCCGACCTGTGCGTGTTCGACCCCGAGGCGCGCTGGACCGTCCAGGCCGACGCCCTGGTCAGCCAGGGCAAGCACACGCCGTTCTCCAGCTACGAGCTGCCGGGCCGCGTGCGCTGCACGCTGGTCGGCGGCCATGTGGCCTTCGAGCGCGGCTGAGCACCTGATTCTTCTCCATTGCATGCTGCGTACCCTGCGCGCCTGCTGGCGCGTGCTGCGCCTGCTGCTGCACATCGTGCTTGGCCTGTGGGTCGTGGTGCTGCGCTTTCCGCGCCTCTCGCCCGACCAGCAGCAGGCGCGCGTGCAGGCCTGGTCGCTCGGCCTGCTGGCCTGCGCCGGCGTGCGGCTTTCGGTGCGTGGCCGCCCGCCCCAGGCCGGGCCGGTGCTGATCGTGGCCAACCATATCTCCTGGCTCGACATTCCCGTGCTGCATGCGGCGCGCTATTGCCGCTTCATCAGCAAGTCCGACGTGCAGGACTGGCCCATCGTCGGCACGCTGGCCACGGCCGCGGGCACGCTCTACCTGCGGCGTGAGTCGCGCCGCGACGCGATGCGCATGGTCGGCAGCATGCGCGATGCGCTGCACGCGGGCGAGGTGCTGGCCGTGTTCCCCGAGGGCACGACGGGCGACGGGCGCCGACTGCTGCCCTTTCATGCCAATCTGCTGCAGGCGGCGCTGCAGGCCGACGCCCCCGTGCAGCCCGTGGGCCTGCGCTTTGTCGACAGCAGCAGCGGCGCGACCAGCTTTGCCCCGAGCTTCGTCGGCGACGAAACCCTGATCGGCTCCGTCTTGCGCACGCTGTCGGCGCCGGCCATCACGGCCGTGGTGCACTTCGGCGCGCCCGAGCACGCCCAGGGGCGCGACCGACGCACCTTTGCCGATGCGCTGCATTCGGCCGTCGATGCTCTACGGTAGCTCGAATGCGAGCGGCTGCAATAGCACTCACTCACGGCGCATGAAACTGGCGCGCCCCGAACCGGGGCCGCCGTGCAAGGGCCGTCCCGCAGCACTGGCGGCGTCCCCCTTCCCGCAGCGCAAAGCGCTAAGAGAGAAGGGGGAAGCGGCGAAGCCGCTCAGGGGGTTGTTTCATGCTTCGCGCGGGAAGGTCACGACGTGATCGACCTGCGCGCGAATGCCAATCCATTCGTCCATGGCGTGGTCGTGGTGGCTGGGCACATGGGCCATCACCGTCAGGCCCCCGGCCAGCTCCAGCGTGTAGAGAAACTCCGAGCCGCGAAAGGCCTTGCGCACGATGCGCGCGCGCACCGGGGCGGCGTCGTCGTGCACCACGTCGTCGGCGCGCAGCAGCACGTCGCACTCGCCGCGCGGGTAGCTCGATGGCAGCAGGCAGCCGCCAATGTCCGTGAGGTCGCCGAGCGCCGTGCGCGCCACCACCTGGCTGCCCTGCCGCACGAGCTGTGCCGGGGCGAACACGCCGTGGCCTATGAAGTCGGCCACGAAGCGCGTGGCCGGGCGGTGGTAGAGCGCGTAGGCATCGTCCCACTGGTGCAGCCGGCCATGCTCGAGCACGCCGATGCGGTCGCCGATGGCGAAGGCCTCGAGCTGGTCGTGCGTGACGAACAGCGCCGTGGCGCCCGCGGTCTTGAGGATGGCGCGCACCTCGTGCGCCAGGCGCTCGCGCAGGTCCACGTCGAGGTTGGAGAAGGGCTCGTCGAGCAGCATCAGCCGCGGCCGCGGCGCCAGCGCGCGCGCCAGCGCCACGCGCTGCTGCTGACCGCCCGAGAGCTCGTGCGGGTAGCGTGACTCGCTGCCCGACAGGCCCACGAGCTCCAGCGCCTCGCGCACGCGCTGCTGCTGTTCGCCGCGCGGCAGGCCGTGGATGCCAAAGGCCACGTTGCGCCCCACGTTCAGGTGTGGGAAGAGGGCGTAGTCCTGGAACACCATGCCAATGCGCCGCTGCTCGGGCGCCACGCTACGCCCGGGCGTGCCCACGAGCTCGCCGCCCAGCCTGATGCTGCCGGCGGACACGGGCTCCAGCCCCGCCACGGTGCGCAGCAAGGTGGTCTTGCCGCAGCCCGAGGGGCCGATGAGCACGCCGATCTCGCCGGCGGCCAGGCCCAGTGACACGCCTTGTACCGCGGCCTGTGGGCGGTTGGCATAGCGCACATCCAGCTGGGAGACTTCAAGAAACATGGAGAGGGATTGTAGGAGTCGCTTGCGTAGAATCGTTCCCATTTGCATCGCGCACCGCGAACCCGGTGTGACGTGCACCTTCCTGTCACCGTCTTCCGCCACGGGCCGTTTCTTGCCACCCATTTCGCGCGCCCTGCGCTCCATCGCTCCGGTTCTTCTTGCCCTGCTGCTGGCCCTGCCCGTGCTGGCCGTGCTGGGCGCGTGGCTGCCCTGGGGGCAGGGCGGTGAGCAATCGGGCGCCATATTGCGCGAGATGGCTGCCACCGTGCTGCCCGACTACCTGTGGACCACGCTGTGGCTGGGCCTGTTCGTCTCGCTGGGCGCGGCCGTGGTGGGCACGGCCAGCGCGGCCGCGGTCACGTTGTTCGACTTTCGGGGGCGGCGCCAGTTTGAATGGCTGCTGCTGCTGCCCCTGGCCATGCCGGCCTATGTAACGGCCTATGCCTACACCGACTTCCTGCAGTTCAGCGGCCCGCTGCAGGTCTGGCTGCGCGCCAGCTTCGGCCTGGAGGGCCGCCTGCTGCCCGAGGTGCGCAGCCTGGGTGGCGCCATCTGGGTCTTTATCTTCTCGCTCTATCCCTATGTCTACCTGCTGGCGCGCACGGCGCTCGGTGAGCGCGCCGCGCACCTGATGGAGGCGGCGCGCCTGCTCGGCGCCTCGCCCGCGCGGCGCCTGCGCGCCGTGGCCCTGCCGCTGGCACGCCCGGCCGTGGCCGCGGGCGTGGCCCTGGTGCTCATGGAGACACTGGCCGACTTCGGCGTGGCCTCGTACTTCGGCATTCAGACCTTCACCACCGGCATCTACAAGGCCTGGCTGTCCATGGACGACCGCCTGGCCGCGGCGCAGCTGGCCACCTTCCTGATGGCGCTGGTCCTGCTGCTGCTGCAGCTGGAACTGCGCGCCCAGCGGCGCATGCGCTTTGCCACGGGTGGCGTGGGCCGGGCCGGCTCGGCCGAGGCGCAACCCATGCGGCTGCATGGCCCGCGTGTGGCCGTGGCGTGGCTGGTCTGCGTGGTGCCCGTGCTCATGGGCTTTGTGGCGCCGGTGCTGTTCATGCTCAGGCCACTGGCGGCGGACTGGTCCGTGCTGCCCTGGGACCGCTTTGTGCAATGGGCCGGCAACAGCGTGCGCTTAGGTTCCATCACCGCCGTGCTGGCCGTGGGCATTGCGCTGGCGCTGGCCTTTGCGGTGCGCCGCCGCGCGGGCGCGGCCACGCGGGCCGTGGTGCAGCTCGTGAGTCTGGGCTACGCCGTGCCGGGTGCGGTCATCGTGGTCGGCCTGCTGCTGCCCGTGGGCTGGCTGCAGGCGGCGGTGCCCGATTCGGGCGTGAGCGCGCTCGTGACCACCACGGCCGTGGGCATCGTCTGGGCTTATCTGGTGCGGTTTTGCGCCGTGGCCCTGCAGTCGGTGCAAAGCGGCTATGCGCGCGTGCCCGTCAGCCTGGACGATTCGGCGCGCATGCTGGGCGTGGGCGGCATGGGGCTGCTCGCGCGCGTGCACTGGCCGCTGCTCAAGCGCTCCACGGCCGCGGCCGCGCTGCTGGTGTTCGTGGACGTGATGAAGGAGCTGCCGGCCACCATCGTGCTGCGCCCCTTCGACAGCGACACGCTGGCCGTGGTGGCCTACCAGCTTGCGCGCGACGAGCGCCTGGGCGAGGCCGCGCTGCCCTCGCTGGCGCTGGTGGCCGTGGGCCTGGTGCCGGTGATCCTGCTCAGCCGCACGCTGCGTGGGGCCTCGCGTTGAGCCCTACACTGGCGCGCATGAGTGACATCACCATCTACCACAACGCGCGCTGCAGCAATTCGCGTGGCGCGCTGGAGCTGCTGCGCATGCGCGGCATCGAGCCGGTTATCGTCGACTACATCAAGCAGCCCCTGGACGAATCCGAACTCACGGCCCTGGTGGCGCGCCTGGCCGTGCCCGTGCGCGAGCTGCTGCGCAGCAAGGAGGCCATCTACCGGGAGCTGAACCTGGGCGACGCCAGCCTGAGCGAACAGCAGCTGATCGCCGCCGTGGCCGCACACCCGGTGCTGCTCAACCGCCCCATCGTCGTCACGCCCAAGGGCGCGCGCCTGTGCCGGCCGCCCGAGCTGGTATTGGATCTGCTTCGCTAGAACGCTGTGGGGCGGGGCAATGAAATCTGGTGAGCTTCTTCAATGGCAGTGGCACCAAAACAACCCAATCCAGCGGATTCGCCACGCGCGCCGCCGATTTCGGGTGTTGGCTCCAAGGAGAACTCATGACAGTCAAACGTATGGACAACGTCGGTATTGTCGTGAAAGACCTCGATACCGCCGTTGATTTTTTCACCGAACTCGGTCTCACCCTAGAAGGCCGAACGCGACTTGAAGGCGAATGGTCTGGCCGGGTTACAGGGGTGCGCGGCCAGCGCGTGGAGATCGCCATGATGCGCACGCCCGATGGTCACGGCAGGCTCGAGCTGTCACGCTTCGATTCCCCTGCCATCGCATCGGATCACCGCACAGCTCCAGTGAACTCTTTGGGGTACCTGCGCGTGATGTTCGCAGTCGACGACATCGACGACACGCTTGCTCGTCTCAGTAAGCTCGGTGCGACAGTGGTTGATGAGGTCGTCAACTATGAAAACATCTATAGGCTTTGCTACATCCGAGGTCCGGAAGGAA
The DNA here is from genome assembly GCA_018242005.1 of Pseudomonadota bacterium. Taxonomy (GTDB): domain Bacteria; phylum Pseudomonadota; class Gammaproteobacteria; order Burkholderiales; family Burkholderiaceae_C; genus Alicycliphilus. The sequence continues at coordinate 24,926 of JAFECU010000107.1, forward strand.
TACTCATCGGGATCGCCCAACAGCTCAGGGACTGTTAGCGCCCTGAAAGGGGAGCCCTTGCACAGCGTTGACAGGCCGCAATCAGCAGGGCGCTCGTGAAAATCTGATGGAGAAAGCGATGAGAACTCGAGTCTCTGCGTCTGACAATTCGTTCAAGCCGGTGCCGCTTCGCGGCGCGGCTGAATTTATGCGTTGACGCTCAAGTAGCGATTTCTGTTGCAGAGAAAACCGCCGTCATCTCCGCGATGGCGGGGTGGCGGGCTCCGCGTACATCGCGAGCCCTGGGAGGAGGAATCGCTAGGCGTCGCTGCTTGAGCCTTCCTTAAGAATCGCCTAAGCCTGCACCCCCACACTGCCTTCCATCAGCACTACACGCTATGGAAAGGCAGACCATGAACACCCTACTCACCTCTCCCCGCCGACTCATCCTGGCCCTGGTGGCCGCGGGCGCCCTGGGCGCTACGGGTGCGGGCCTGATCACGGCGCATGAGGCGCGGGCGCAGGTCGCGCCACCGGTGGCGACAGCCGTCGCATCGGCCGCGACCACCGTCACGCTGCCCGATTTCTCGGCCATCACCGCGCGCTATGGCCCGGCCGTGGTCAATATCAGCGTCAGCGGCATGCGCAAGGTTTCGGGCGATGACGGCGCCAACAGCCCGACGGCGCGCCAGCGCGGCCCTCAGGGTATAGACCCCAATGATCCGATTTACCAGTTCTTCCACCGGTTCGGTATCCCCATGCCCGACATGGGTGGGCAGTCCCCGCGCAGCGTGCCCATGCGTGGTGAGGGCTCGGGCTTCATCATCGACCCCAACGGCATCGTTCTGACGAACGCCCATGTGGTCAAGGGCGCGACCGACGTCACCGTCAAGCTCACCGACCGGCGCGAGTTCCGCGCCAAGGTGCTCGGTGCCGACCCCAAGACCGACATCGCCGTGCTCAAGATCGACGCCCACAACCTGCCCACCGTCAAGCTGGGCAACTCGGCCGACCTGAAGGTGGGCGACTGGGTTCTGGCCATTGGCTCGCCGTTCGGCTTCGAGAACTCCGTCACCGCCGGTGTCGTGAGTGCCAAGGGCCGCTCGCTGCCCGATGACAGCTTCGTGCCCTTCATACAGACCGATGCCGCCGTCAACCCCGGCAATTCCGGTGGCCCGCTGTTCAATGCGGCCGGCGAGGTGGTGGGCATCAACTCGCAGATCTACAGCCGCTCGGGTGGTTTCCAGGGCCTGTCGTTTGCCATTCCCATCGAGGTGGCGACGCGCGTGGAGCAACAGATCGTGGCCACCGGCCATGTGGAGCACGCACGCCTGGGCGTGGCAGTGCAGGAGGTCAACCAGACCTTCGCCGACTCGTTCAAGCTGCCCCGGCCCGCAGGCGCTCTGGTGGCCAATGTCGATGCCGGTGGCCCGGCCGCCAAGGCGGGCCTGAAGGTGGGCGATGTGATCCTCAAGATCAACGGCCAGTCCATCGTCTCCTCCGGTGACCTGCCGGCCTTCATCGGCCAGCAGCCCCCGGGCGAGAAGGTGCAGATGGAGGTCTGGCGCCAGGGCCATCCCGAGACGCTGGCCGCCACCCTGGGCAATGCCAATGACAAGAGCACCAAGGTCGCCAGCAACGACCAGGCGGTGGGCAAGGGTCAGCTGGGCCTGTCGCTGCGCCCGCTGCAGCCCGATGAGGCCCAGGCCGCCGGCCTGGAAAATGGCCAGGGCCTGCTGATCGAGAATGTGCGCGGCCCCGCCGCCATGGCCGGTGTGCAAAGCGGCGACGTGCTGCTGGCCATCAACGGCACCCCCGTCAAGGGCGTGGAGCAGGTGCGCGCCGCCATGGCCCATGCGGGCAAGTCGGTGGCCCTGCTCATCGAACGCGACGGCGACAAGATCTTCGTGCCGGTACAGCTTGGCTGAGTGACTAAGCGTTCGGCGCATGGGATTGTTGGCTTATGCTGCAACCCATGCGCCTGTTGCTTGTAGAGGATGACACCATGATCGGCGAGGCCGTGCGCGACCTGCTGCGCGCCGATCATTACGCCGTCGATTGGGCCACCGACGGCGACATGGCGGACGCCGCCCTGGCCACCCAGCAGTACGACCTGGTGCTGCTGGACCTGGGCCTGCCGCGCCGTGACGGCCTTTCCGTGCTGCGGTCCCTGCGTGCGCGCAAGGACCGCACACCTGTCTTGATTGCCACAGCGCGAGACGGTGTGGCCCAGCGCGTCGAGGGCCTGGACGCCGGCGCCGACGACTATGTGCTCAAGCCCTACGACCTCGACGAATTGCTGGCGCGCATACGTGCGCTCCTGCGCCGCGCGGCGGGGCGCGCCGAACCGGTGTATGAGCACCAGGGCGTGACGCTCAACCCTGGCACGCGCGAGGCGGCCGTGCAGGGCCGGCCTGTGGTGCTGTCGGCGCGCGAATGGGCGGTGCTCGAACCACTTCTGGCTCGCCCCGGCATGGTGCTGTCGCGCCAGCAGCTCGAAGACAAGCTCTACGGCTGGGGTGACGAGGTCAGCAGCAACGCCGTCGAGGTCTATGTGCACGGTCTGCGCAAGAAGCTCGGGGCGCATATCGTGCTCAATGTGCGCGGCCTGGGCTACATGGTGCCGAAATCGTGAACACTCCCCTGAGTCGCCTCGCGCCTTCCCCAACGCACCCGGCTTCGCCGGGCAGGCGGATCGCTTGCTCAGCGCTGCGGGGCGGCCCTTGCGCGGCTGCCCGCGCCTGGGACGCGCCGGTTTCGTGCGATGTGGGCGATCATGGGTTGTTGACATGAAGCGCCTCTCTTCGCTACGGCTGCGGCTGCTGGTTTTCCTGCTGGCGGCCATCGTGCTCACAGCCCTGGTCCAGGGCGTGCTGGCCTACCGCAGCGCATTGGATGAGACCGACGCGCTGTTCGACTACCAGATGCAGCAGACGGCCTATGCCCTGCGTGCCGGCCTGCCTCCCGACGCCCAGGCCACCGGCAGCACGCGCCCCGAGTACCAGAACGACGAGCTCATCGTCCAGGTCTGGACCAACGAGGGCCTGCGCATTTTTGAATCCGTCGTGGGCGCCGCGCTGCCGCAGATTGCGGTGCTGGGCTTTTCCCAGGTGCAGGCACGCGGAACCACCTACCGCGTGTTCTCGCTGCAGACGCGCTCGCAGGTCATACAGGTGGCGCAGGACATGGCGCCGCGCCGCGCCATGGCGCGCGCTCTGGCGCTGCGTTCGCTGCTGCCGCTGGCGGTGATGGCACCGCTGCTGGCCCTGGCCGTGTGGTGGGCCGTGGGCCGGTTGCTCGCCCCCGTGGACCGCGTACGCGGCCAGCTGGCCAAGCGCCAGGCTGACGACCTGGTGCCCGTCAGCGACACCGACCTGCCGAGCGAGCTGCAGCCTTTGGTGCGCGAGTTCAACGCACTGCTGTCGCGTGTGCAGCAGGCCTTCGATGCTCAGCAGCATTTCGTGGCCGATGCCGCGCACGAGCTGCGCTCGCCGCTGGCTGCGCTCAAGCTGCAGGTGCAGGGCCTGCAACGTGCCGCTGATGCTGACACGCGCGCAGTGGCCGTTGAGCGCCTGGCCGGCGGCATAGACCGCGCCACGCGCCTGGTCGAGCAACTGCTGGTCCTGGCGCGCCAGGAGGCGCAGGCGACCGCCGGGCTGCCGCCCAGGCCCGTGGTCCTGGCCGACCTGGCACGCCAGGCCGTGGCGGAGGCCGCACCGGCAGCGCAGCGCCGCGGCGTGGACCTGGGCCTGGCGCCGCTCTCGCCCGAGGCCGGCCAGGCCAGCGTCTGCGGCCAGCCCCAAGCGCTGGAGATTCTGCTGCGCAACCTGATAGACAACGCCATCAAGTACACCCCCGAGGGTGGCGTGGTGGACGTGCAGTTGCAGGCCGAGCCCGCGCAGCTGGTGCTTTTGGTGGACGACAGCGGCCCCGGCATTGCTCCCGAGCAGCGCGAGCTGGTATTGCAGCGTTTTCACCGCGGCCCGCAGGCCGAGGGCGCGACCGTGACCGGCAGTGGCCTGGGTCTGGCCATTGCCGAGACCATTGCGCGCATGCACGGCACGCGGCTTGAGCTTGGCAGCGCCCCCGGCCTGGGCGGTCTGCGCGTGTGCGTGCGGCTGTTGCGTACCGGCGCGCAGGAGGAGGGCGCGGACGCATGATCCGTGTGGCCGTACTCTCGGGCCTGGGTCATGCCGTGTTCGTGGCCGCGGGTCTGCTGATCTATGTGATGGCCACGCGCATCGGCCATCAGCGCCGCCACCCCTCGGCGGCGATGGCCTGGGTGCTGGGCATCGTGACCATTCCCTATCTCGTCGTGCCGTTGTTCCTGCTGTTTGGTGCGCGCAAGTTCGCGCGGCCCGAGCGGCGCGTGCGCGTCGCTGCGCCGCAGGTGGCGGCCGATGCGCCGGCCTGGGCCCAGCGTTTGCTGGCCAGCATGGAGCTGGCGCCCGCCATGGGCAACCAGCAGGTCATCCTGCATGCCGATGGCGGCGAGGCGCTTGCGGGCCTGCTGGCCACCATGGCCTCGGCGCGCCATAGGTTGGACATCTGCACCTACCTGCTCGGAAATGACGACATCGGCCGCCAGGTGGCGCAGGCGCTGCTCGACTGTGTGCGCCGTGGCGTGAGCGTGCGACTGCTGGTGGACGCCATGGGCAGCCTGGGCAAGTCGCCCGGCATGTTGCGCGCGCTCAAGCGTCAGGGTGTGCAGGTGCGCCGCTTCATGCCGCTCGTGCACAACCCCCTGCACGGGCGCACCAATCTGCGCAACCACCGCAAGCTCGCCGTGGCCGATGGTCAGCGCCTGTGGAGCGGGGGGCGCAATCTGGCCGCCGAATACTTCGTGGACCGGCCGGGCCGGCCCGCGTGGGTGGACCTGAGCTACGAGGTCTGCGGCCCGCTGGCCGAGCTGGCGCAGGCGCAGTTCTCCACCGACTGGCGCGTGGCCCGCGGCCTCGCGCTGCGCAAGGCGCGCAGGGTCCGGCACGCGCACGCCTGGGACTTGCCCGCAGGCACCGCGGGCGGGCCACTGGCGCAATGGCTGCCCAGCGGCCCCGACCATGCAGACGACACCGTGCACGCGCTGCTGCTGGCCGCGGCTTACCATGCCGATCGGCGGATCGTGGCCGTCACTCCGTATTTCGTGCCGGACGACGCCCTGCTCGACGCCTGGTGCCTGGCCTGCCGCCGCGGCGTGCGCGTGAGCCTGCTGGTGCCCGCACGCTCCAACCACCGCCTGGCCGATATCGCGCGCGAGCGCGCCCTGCGCGAGCTCAGCGCCGCGGGTGCACAGGTCTGGCTCAGCCCGTCCATGGTGCACGCCAAGGCCGTGCTCATCGATGACGATCTGGCCCTGGTGGGTTCGCTGAACCTCGACGCGCGCAGCCTGTTCCTGAACTACGAGGCCATGACCGTCTTCTATGGCGCACAGGAGCTGCGCTGGCTCTCGCAATGGTGCGCGCGCCAGATCGCCGCCGCGCATCCCTACCACGCGCGCCGCCCGTCCTGGGCGCGCGACATCGTCGAAGGGGTGGTGCGGGCGGTGGGCTTCCAGCTTTAGGCCGGCCGCCCAGGCATCAATTGCCGGCCTGGGGCGCGGGCTCGGCCTGTGCCGGTGCCGCCATCACAAAGGCATCGGAGAAGCAGAAGCTCTCGTCCAGACCATGGGCGATGAAGGCAGGCACGGCGGTCTCGACCATGCGCACCGAGCCGCACAGGTAGACCTCGTTACCCCTCAGGTCGGGGAAGTCGGCCAGCATGGCCTCGTGCACCAGGCCGGTGCGGCCGCTCCAGCCATCCTGCGGCGTGGGTTCGGACACCACGGGGACCACGGTGAAGTTGCCGTGCTGGCGCTGCCAGTCTTCGCACAGGGGCAGCAGGTAAAGGTCCTGTGGCTGGCGTACCCCCCAGTACAGACGCATGGGGCGCTGCACGCCGCGCGCAAAGGCGTCTTCGACGATGCTCTTGATGGGCGCAAAGCCCGTGGCCCCGGCGATGAA
>JAFECU010000108.1 GCA_018242005.1 Pseudomonadota bacterium
AGGCGCCGGCCTGCCCTTGCGCACGAATGATTAGCACCATGACCACCGCGGCTGCCTAGCACGCGCAGGGCAGGGGGCAGGGCCGGCGCGTGGGCGCGGGCTTCCGGCAGGGGGCTGAGCTCTGGTTCTACAAACATCGTCTTCTCCAAACAGGGGCCGGTCGGGCCCGAAAAAAAACCCAGCGGCCGGGGCTGGGTTTCGTTCGGAGGGGGAATGAGACACCAGGTGGCCGCCGCTGCGGCCACCTGCGCGTGCTAGGCAGCCGCGGTGGTCATGGTGCTAATCATTCGTGCGCAAGGGCAGGCCGGCGCCTGAGGGGCACCGTGGACAGGGCTTGCGGGCTGGAATGACATGGGCCGCAGTGTAGCGCAGTCGGCGCGGCGGCGCAGGGCGCTACAGTAGGCCCATGTCCGCCGCGTCTCCCACCATGACCCGCCTGCTGCGCATCCACGGACTGGTGCAGGGCGTGTACTACCGTCAGTCCATGATCGAGGCCGCCCGGCGCCTGGGCCTGCGCGGCTGGGTGCGCAACCGGCTCGACGGAACGGTGGAGGCCCTGGCCAGCGGTCCGGCCGAGGCCGTGCAGGCGCTCATCGACTGGGCCCATAGGGGTCCGCCGGCGGCGCGTGTGGATGAGGTGCGCGTGCAGGAGACGGCGCAAGAGCCGCCGGCCGCGGGCTTCGTGCGCGCCGAGACGGTGTAGCGCCTGCCAAGCTTTGCAAATGGCTCAGGTAACGGTCTCCAATGATTCGTCCTGCCAGGGCACGCGATGTGCGCGCAGCCCGTCATCGACGCGAAGGCGGGCATGACGATTCAAGGGCAGGATTGAAGAGCCAGCGTTGAAGAACTACGGCGTCAGGGCCGCAAAGCGCACCGTGACCAGCAGTCCAGACCCCGTGCCGGGTGGGGATCCCAGCTGCACGCTGGCGCCGAAGGCGCTTGCCACCTCGCGCACGATGGCCAGGCCCAGGCCCGTGCCTTCGGCCGCCTGCGGCGCGGCGCGGTAGAAGCGCTCGAACACGCGTTCGCGCGCCTCGGGCGCGATGCCCGGGCCGTCGTCGGACACGGTCAGCAGCAGCTGCGGGCCTTGCGCTGCGGCCTCGCGGTGCAGGCCCACGGTGACATGGCCGCCCTCGTGGGTGTAGCGCAGCGCGTTGTCCAGCAGGTTGCTGACCAGGGCGTCGAGCAGCGCCGGTTCCGCGGCCACGTGCGCCTGGCCGGCGGGCAGATCGCACTGCAGGCCCAGGTCGATGTGGCGCCGGTCGGCGAGGGCCGCCAGCCGCTCCACGCAGCGCAGCGCCACGGCGGCCAGGTCCACGGGCTCCAGGCGCGCCTGGGCGTCGGCATGTTCGGCCTGGGCCAGCAGCAGCAGTTTGTTGCTGACATTGACCAGGCGGCGGTTGCTGGCCTGCAGTTCGGTCCAGAGCCCCTCGTCGATCGGCTCGCCCCGCCGGCGCGCCGCGCGCGCGTACTCGATCAGCGTGGACTGCAGCGCCAGCGGCGTGCGCAGCTGGTGCGCGGCCTGGGCGATGAAGCGCCGCTGGGCCTCGGAATGCGCGGCCAGCAGCCGCGTGGAATGGTTGATGGTCTCGGCCACGGGGCGCAGCTCGCTGTGCAGCGCACGGCCATCGACCCAGAGGTCCAGGTGCAGCGGGTCGCGTTGGGTCAGCTGCTCGGACAGGCGCAGCAGCGGGCGCAGCTCCAGCGTCAGCGCCAGCACCGACAGCGCCACGGTGAGCGCCAGTGCCAGCAGCAGCGACTCCACCGTGGGCCGCCATAGGCGCGCGAGCATGCGGTCACGGCTGGCCGTGGTCTTGCCCACGGCGATGCGCACCTCGCGCGCGCCGTCCACGTCGTACATGGCACGCGTGACGACCACGGCGCGCAGCGCCCGACCCTGCCACTGCGTGTCGTACCACTGGGCGCGGTCCGCGCCTTCGGGGTGCCGCTCCACAGGCAGCGGAAAACCGGGTGTGCCCGCCAGCAGCCTGCCGTCCGCATCGCTCACACTCAGATAGACGCGGTCGTGCGCGGGCGAGGCGAACAGGCTCAGGGCCGAGGGCGGCACGCTGGCCTGCACGTCGCCCTCGTCCCAGATCAGTCGGTCGGACAGCACCTTGGCCGAGGCCAGCAGGTCATGGTCCTGCACATAGTCGGCCACGGTCGCGGCGTTGCGCCAGCTCAGGTAGGCCGACAGCGCGACGAACAGCGACAGAGGCAGCAGCAGCCACAGGGCCAGGCGCAGGCGCAGGCTGCCGGCCATGGAGAACTACGCCTCCTCGCGCAGGCGCAGCAGCCAGCCCACGCCGCGCAGCGTCATGATGGTGGCGCTGCTGGCTTCGAGCCGCTTGCGCAGGCGGTGCAGGTACAGGTCAATGGCGTCGGCACTGGCCTCGTCGTCCAGGCCGAACAGGCTGTCCTGCAGCGCCTGGCGCGAAACGGCCTGGCCCGCGTGCAGCATCAGGGTTTCGAGCAGCGTGCGCTCGCGCGGCGGCAGGGCCAGCGCGGCGCCGCCGAGCCGGAACTGGCGTGTGGGCAGGTCGTAGTGCAGGTCGCCGCAGCGCAGCTCGCTGGCCTTGGCCGGCATCTGGCGTCGAACCAGGGCGTGGATGCGTGCCACCAGCTCGCGCACTTCAATGGGTTTGACCAGGTAGTCGTCCGCACCCATTTCCAGGCAGGCCACCTTCTGGTCCAGCGAGGCCGTTGCCGTGAGCACGATCACGGCCACGCCGTCCTGGCGCGCACGCAGGCGCCGCAGCACGCCCTTTCCCGACAGCAGCGGCAGGTTCAGGTCCAGCAGCACCACGTCGTAGCGCCCCTGCAGCAGCAGGCGGTCGGCCGCGTCGCCGTCCGTCACCTGATCCACCACGAAGTCCTGTGCGCGCAGCAGCCGGGCCAGCCAATGGGCCAGCTGCGCGTCGTCCTCGATCAGCAGCAATTTCATGGTGCCGTGGATTCTAGGCCTTGGATGCTCTTTATTTAATAGCTGCCTGCGCATGCCACACGGGCAATGGAAGCCTTTACTCCAAAAATTCACGAGAACACAGGGTTAACCCTTGGAAATATTGCACCGCAGCGAAAGCCGGCTGAAGGAGGGCGCGGCCTACAGTGGCCGCATTCTGCTTTCAGGAGAACGCAATGCACACGCTGTCTCGCCGCACCTTGTTGGCCGTCGCCATGGGCGCCATGCTTGCCGCCGGCGCACCGCTGGCCAGTGCCGCCGATGCGCCCATCACCATCATGGTGGGCGGCATCAACAAGATCATCTACCTGCCGGCCAAGCTCACCGAGGCCCTGGGCTACTTCAAGGACGAGGGCCTTCAGGTCGAGCTGCAGTCGCAGCCCGCGGGCGTGGACGCCGAGAACCAGCTCATCGCCGGCGCCGTGCAAGGGGTGGTGGGCTTCTACGACCACACCATAGACCTGCAGGCCAAGGGCAAGGAGGTCGAGGCGATCGCGGTGTTCGGCAAGGTGCCGGGCGAGGTGGAGCTGGTGTCCACCAAGGCCGCGCCCCAGTTCAAGAGCATGGCCGACGCCAAGGGCAAGACCCTGGGCGTGACCGGCCTGGGCTCGTCCACCGACTTTCTCACGCGCTACCTGGCGCTGCGCCAGGGTGTGGAGTCCAAGGACTACTCGCTGCTGCCCGTCGGCGCGGGCAACAGCTTCATCGCCGCCATGCAGCAGGACCGCATTCAGGCCGGCATGACCACCGACCCCACGGCCGCGCAGATGCTCAAGAGCGGCCAGGCCCAGGTGCTGGTGGACATGCGCACCGAGGAGGGCACGCGCGCCGCGCTCGGCGGCCTGTACCCGGCGGCCAGCCTGTACGTGTCCAATAGCTGGGCCGAGAGCCACAAGGAGCAGGCGGGCAAGCTGGCCCATGCGTTCGCGCGCACCATGCAGTACATCCACACGCACAGCGCCGAGCAGATCGCCGACCTCATGCCGCGCGACTACTACGGCAACGACAAGGCGCTGTACGTGACGGCTCTGAAGTCCTCGCTGCCCATGTTCACGAGCGACGCGCGCATGCCCGCGGGCGGGCCGGAGTCGGTGCTCAAGGTGCTGTCCACCTTCAAACCCCAGGTCAAGGCCAAGAACATCGACCTGTCCAAGACCTATAGCAACGCCTACCTGCCGGCGGCGAAGTGAACATGACCCCCGACCCGCAGGCCGCGCGGCCGGCCATAGCGTTCGGCGATGTGTCGCTGCGCTTCATCGCGCCCGACGGCACGGCCACCGTGACGCTGCGCCACTTCAGCATGGACGTGGCGCGCGGCGAGTTCGTGGCCATCGTAGGCCCCACGGGCTGCGGAAAGTCCACGACGCTGAACCTGATCACCGGCCTGCTCACGCCCACGCTGGGCACGGTGCAGGTCATGGGCCGGCCGGTGGACGGCATCGATCCGCGCATAGGCTTCGTGTTCCAGGCCGATGCCGTGTTTCCCTGGCGCAACGTGCTGGAGAACGTGGCCGCCGGCCCGCTGTTTCGCGGCGTGCCGCACCGCCAGGCGCACGAGCAGGCCACGCGCTGGATCGCCGACGTGGGGCTGGCGGGCTTTGCCCAGCACTACCCACACCAGCTCTCGGGCGGCATGAGAAAGCGTGTGGCCCTGGCGCAGACCTTCATCAACAGTCCCGAGATCCTGCTCATGGACGAGCCGTTCTCGGCGCTGGACATGCAGACGCGCACCCTGATGCAGGACGAGCTGCTCAAGCTGTGGACGGGCACGGGTGGCTCGGTGGTCTTTGTGACCCACGACATCGAGGAGGCCATCGCCCTGGCCGACCGCGTGTTTGTGCTCTCCGCCCGGCCGGCCACGCTCAAGCGCGTCTACGCCGTGGACCTGCCGCGCCCGCGTCGCATGGCCGAGGTGCGCTACGCGCCGCAGTTCATCGAGCTATCCAAGAGCATCTGGGCCGATCTGCGTGAGGAGGTCGTCATCCACTAGGACGGCCTGGTTTGAAGCGTCATTCCGGCAAACGCGGGAGCCCACGGCAGCGGCGAGTCAGCGACTTGCGAAGCGTCTGTATCCGCGCCCGTGCGGGAATGGCGGCGGTATCTGCAACGGTTTGCCGAACACATCGGAGGCTTCAAATGAACACCCCGGTTTCTGCCACCCAGCCGGCGCCGCTCAGCGACGAGGCGCTGGCGCGCGAGTCCGCACGCGCGCAGGCGGCGCTGCGCCAGCGCCGCTGGCTCATCATCGGCCTGCGCCTGCTGTTCCTGGCCATCGTGCTGGGCGGTTGGGAGCTGGCGGCCCGGCGCAAATGGATAGATCCGTTCTTCTACTCCCAGCCCACGCTGATCTGGGCGCAGATCGTAGAATGGGTGGAGGACTGCACCTCGCAGGTGCCGCTGTGGCTGCAAATCGCCGTGACGCTGGAGGAGACCATCATCGGCTTTCTGATTGGCGGCATCGGCGGCATCGTCTGCGGCATCGTGCTCGGGCGCAACAAGCTGCTGGCCGACGTGTTCAGCCTGTACATCAAGATCGCCAATTCGATTCCGCGCGTGGTGCTGGGCTCGGTGTTCGTGATCGCGCTGGGCCTAGGCATGGCCTCCAAGGTCGCGCTGGCCGTGGTGATGGTGTTCTTCGTCGTGTTCGGCAACGCCTTCCAGGGCGTGATCGAGGCCGACAAGTACCTGATCGCCAACGCGCGCATCCTCGGCGCATCGCGCCGCCAGGTCACCACCGCCGTCGTCATTCCGTCGGCCATGTCCTGGATCCTGGCCAGCCTGCATGTGAGCTTCGGCTTCGCGCTCGTCGGCGCCGTGGTGGGCGAGTTCCTGGGCGCCAAGCAGGGCATGGGTCTGCTGATCTCCACGGCCCAGGGCGCGTTCAACGCCAGTGGTGTGTTTGCCGCCATGATCCTGCTGGCGGCGGTGGCGCTGGTGGCGGACTTTCTGCTGACGCGCCTCGAAAAGCGATTGCTCAAGTGGCGGCCGGCCGCGTTCTGACCGTCAGGGCGGCGCGGGCCGCAGGCGCACCATGCGAATGGCATCGAAGGGGCAGCGCAGGGCGCACAGCGCGCAGCCCGTGCAGCCCTCGGCGTCGTGCAGCGTGGAGCGCTTGGCGCCCCAGGACGATTCTCCCTGCACCTGCAGCGACAGCACATGCGGCGCGCACACCGCCACGCACCAGCCGCAGCCGGTGCAGCGTTCCAGGTCTATGACGGGCAGGGCCTTGCGTGGGGCGTTCATGGGGCGAGTATGTTCTCAGCCGCGCCGGGCCGCCTCGCGCAGGCGCCGCCACAGGGGCAGCACGACCTCGCTCCACCAGCGCAGCAGGCCGTAGGACAGCTGCACCTTCTCGTGCCCCACGGGCTGGTCGCCCGGCGCGGAGAACCAGGCCGCCTTGGGATAGGCCAGGTGCTGGGCCGGGTAGACGCTGCGGTGGCCGATCATCAGGTAGGCCGACACGCAGGCCCCGGCCACGTAGAGCGTGGAGTTGCCGCCAAACAGCTCCACGCCCATCAGCACCGCGGCCACGGGTGTGTTGGAGGCCGACGCCACCACCGCCACCATGCCCACGGCCGCGCCCTGGGCCGGGTGCATGCCCAGCAGCGGAGCCACGGCGCCGCCCAGCACCGTCCCGATCACGAACTGGGGCGTGACGATGCCGCCGTAAAAGCCCGAACCCAGGGTCAGCGACACGAGCGCAATCTTGACCAGAAAGCCCAGCCAGGGCACGGGTTCGCCCTGCAGGGCGCGCTCCATGACGGGCAGCGACAGGCCCATGAAGTCGCGCGGCAGCACGATCAGGAGCAGCGCAAGCAGCACGCCCCCGGCCAGCGGCAGCAGCGGCGGCCACAGCGTGAACCGCCGGCCCAGCCAGGCAAAGCCCAGGCGCGTGAGCTGTACGGCCTCGACAAACCAGGACGCCGCCACGCCGCACAGCACGCCGATGAGCACGGTCTTGAGAAACAGCCACTGGGTGAACTGCGGCTCGAAGGCAATGTGGTACTCGGGGTAGGGCGTGCCCCAGAGGCGGCTGACGACAAAGGCCGTCACCCCGGCCACGACGCCGGGAAACAGAAAGTCATGGCGTATGCGGCCAATGGCCAGCATCTCCACCCCGTAGATCGCCCCGGCGATCGGGGTGCCGAACACGCTGGCAAAGCCGGCGCTCACGCCGCAGGCCACCAGGCGCTTGCGCAGCTCGGCATTCAGGCGCAGCGCCTGGCCCAGGCCCGCGGCCACGCCCGCGCCGATGTGCGAGCAAGGTCCCTCCTTGCCCGCCGAGCCGCCGCAGCCCAGCGTGATCAGCGCCGCCAGCGGCTTGATCCACAGCGTGGCCAGCGGCATGCGGCCCTGCTGCTCGTTGACGGCGACGATGGGTTCGTCCTTGAGGCCACTCACGTTCAGCCGATAGCCGTAGTGCAGCAGCAGGCCGTTGGCCAGCCCCGCCAGCGGCAGCAGCGCCGCCAGCAGCGCCCAGGACGCGTCGTAAAGGCGTCCCTCACTGGCCAACAGCAGCCGCAGAAACAGGCTGCACACCGTGCCCACGAGCGCTCCGGTGAGCATGGCCAGCACCAGCCACAGGGCAACCGTGGCCAGCATGAGCAGGGGTTCGGCGGGGGACAGGCGTCGCATGGCGGGCAGGGCGCCCGGCTGCAGGCGGGTGCCTGCGGTTCATTCTACGGAGGCCGCGCTATCGCTGCTGCTGGACCCTGGCGCCATAGGCGCAGTACCCGGGCCTCGGGCTTTTCTTCTGCGGGTGCAGGCGGCAGGTCTCGGGCCGCAGCTCGTACACCGTGCATTGGCGGGTGTCGGCGTCCAGAAACCGGCAGTCGCCGCTGGCCCGCCTGGCCATGGTGAACACCGTGTTCTTGTGGTTGAAGTGGTCGATCAGCCGCGCCTTCTGCAGGCGTTTGGCGATCACGCGGGGCTCCACATGCTCGGCCTCGAAGGCATCGACCAGGCCCAGGCGCACCAGATCGGGCAGCCGCACCTCGAGCGGCATGGTGCAGCAGTTGGCCGCGCAGCTCGCGCACAGGCCGGCACGCCAGCGCGTCCAGCCGTCCGGGCGGTCGACATCGACGATGGCGATCGGTGATCTCATGGCATCAGGCTGCGATCACGCCGCGGCCAGCGCCTGCAGCTCGGCCCCGGTCAGGCGGTAGCGGATCCACTCGCTCTGCGGCCTCGCGCCCACGCTGTCGTAGAAGGCGATCGAGGGCGCGTTCCAGTCCAGCACGCTCCACTCGAAGCGGCCGCAATCCCGCTCCACTGCGATGCGCGCCAGGTGCTTGAGCAGCGCCATGCCCGCGCCCTTGCCGCGGTGTTCGGGCGAGACGTACAGGTCCTCCAGATACAGGCCGTGGCGCCCCTGCCAGGTGGAATAGTTGAAGAAGTACACGGCAAAGCCCAGCGCCTGGCCGTCCTGCTCGCAGATCAGGCCGAAGACCTTGGGATCGGCACAGAACAGCGTGCGCCGCACATGTTCGGGTGTGGCCAGCACCTCGTGCTCGGCCTTTTCGTAGATCGCCAGCTCGCGCACGAACTGCAGGATCGCGTCGGTGTCATCGATGGTGGCGGGGCGGATCGCAGGCTGGCTCATACAAGGAATGCAAAAGAGGAGGGCCGGCATTGTGCCGCCGTTGGCAAATCCATGGCGGCGGTCGGAATTTGTGTGCAACGGCGGCATTGCCCCATCGGCGCCAGCCCCGCCGCTGCCCGTGCCGCGTGGGTTCCGTCCCAGCGCGTGGCGCATGTAATGGGCCGACAGGTCGGCGGGCTGCCAGGCCCGAGGGTCAGGTCCCGAAAGGCGTTGTAGATGCCCATGGCGATGGCGGCAAACATCGCCATGTCGGCCCACGCAATCACCTGGGCCGAGCGCTCGGCCGCTACGCGCCCCCGCGCCCCAGCGCCCAGATCATGCGGCCGGTAATGATCAGGCTCTCGGCCCCGCCCACCAGGGTGCGGCCCACCAGCAGCACCCCGACGGACAGCTCAGGCATCCGCAGAAATCGCAGCGAAAGCACATGGCACGCGCCGCCCGCAACGGCCGCGCACATGCAGCGGCAGCACCGGCAGCGCCATGCCAATGACGAAGAACGCCATGAACACCACGACCGCCACCCGGGGCGAGGCCCGCAACGCGCGCTGTGCGGTCTGATTCGAAGCGGAGGCAATCGGGGTTATCCCAGCGGCAGTTCAGTATCGAGGCGTTCACCTTCGGCTCGGCACCGCGATGGACGGGTGCACGAGCTTCAATCCGCATCGGTTGGTGGACGCGCACTGAGGTCCAGCCAGTCGCGTTCCTGCTCGACAGTTCGATAGGCATCATCGCCAATCGTGCCGGCGCGAATCACGCGAATCACTGCAACGGTGGGCTGTTTGATGGTGGCGTCGGGGATGCTTTCGATCCGCACGTCACCGGCCTGGTACATGAGGGTTGCACGCATTTTTTGCGCTCCTATTGCCCAATCAACTGACGCAGCTGATCGGCTTGGGCTTTGTTGATGGCCGCTTCAATCAGTACGGCCGCTTGCGTGAGCTGCGCGTCGGTGAGGCCGGTGTTCCTGCCCATGTCGACATGGGCTTTGAGCTGTGGCGTGACACCTTCCATGGCCGCCAGCGCGGCGATGGTGACCAGCTCGCGCTGCTGGTGGTTCAGCACGGGGTTGTCGAAGATGTCGGCGAACAGGTGTTCTTTCAAAAAGCGATCGATTTCCGGGCTGAACTCGCCGAAGCCGGGCGCGGGCTTGGCTTGCGCCACCTTGGTGAGTCGCTCCAGCGTTGCGCGGCCGCGCTCGTAGCGGTCGCCGCCCTCAATAGGCTCGTAGGTCTGGCCGATGGGGTCTTTGATGCCTTGCTGGCTGCGGACATCGAGCACCGTCCGGAGTGTGTTGATGCCATTGAGGCTGCGCGGAAAGCCGCAATAGGCGTAGAGCTGCTCCAGCGCGGTCTTGATCTGGTTGACGGTGAGCCCCACGTCCAGCCCGGTGCGCAGTGCGCCTTCGAGTGCGGCCAGGTTGCCGCTTGCGGTGTGGGCAGAAATTTGCACCAGGGCGGCTTCCTGGACATTCAGGGCCGCCGGGGCGCTTGTCTTGAGATCGTTCATTGCACTCTCCTTGGCGTGTTCGGACGGCTGCGCTTTCTGCTCAGACCACGCGGGGTTTGGGGGCGTTCCGCCTTGACGTGTCGGATGAAATTGTGTGCTCGTGCCGGGGTGCGCGCTTGCACGATCCTTGAGGTTGTTTGTCAATTTCTCCAAATCAACAGAAAACCAATGGACGCCGCTCGGGCCGCCGCACTAGCATTCCCCATCAGAGGTCAGACCGGTGAACGACTGGAATCAACAACGCCTCAACGCCGGCCGTGCCGAGCTGGCCGAGCGCATCGCCCAGGGGCAGCCCGATGAGGGCCAGCTGGAAGTGCGTCCCGGCCTGTTTCTGAACCGCATCTCCTCACCGCACCATGCCGTGCACGGGGTGCTGGAGCCGTCGTGCTGCATCGTGGCCCAGGGCAGCAAGGAGGTGGTGCTGGGCGATGAATCCTTCGTGTATGACGCTGCCCACTACCTGATTGCCACCATGGGCGTGCCGGCCTCCGCCCGCATCGTGCACGCCAGCGCAGACGCGCCGTACCTGAGCATGCGCTTTCTGCTGGACCCGGCGATGGTGACCTCGGTCACCCTCGAATCGGGCCTCGCGCACCAGCAGGGCGAGGGCGCGGGCGCCAAGGCCGTCGACGTCAGCGCCCTGAACGTGGACATGCTGGATGCGGCGCTGCGCCTGGTGCGCGCGGCCGAATCGGCCGAGGAATACCGGGTGATGGCGCCCTTGATCCTGCGCGAGCTCATCTATCGCCTGCTCACCGGCACCCAGGCCATGCGCCTGAACCAGCTGGCGCGCTTTGGCGGCCAGGACCACCGCATGGTGCGGGCGGTGAAGCTGCTGTCGGACCATTGCACCGAGCCGCTGCGCGTCGAGACGGTCGCGCAGCAGTTGGGCATGAGCGTGTCTGGATTTCACGCGCATTTCAAGGCCGCGACCAACATGTCGCCGGTGCAGTTCCAGAAGCAGCTGCGCCTGCAGGAGGCCCAGCGCTTGATGCTCAGCGAAGACTACGACGCCGGGCAGGCGGCGTACCACGTGGGCTATGAAGACCAGTCGCACTTCAGCCGCGACTACAAACGCCAGTATGGTGAGCCGCCGGCGCGCGATATTGCGCGGCTGCGCGAGACGGTGGCTGCGGGTGCGGCTGTTTAGAGTCCCCGGTGATGCGCCGTTTCACAGCCCCGCGAGCACCGGCCTGATCTTTTGCCCGCTGCGCCCTCATGCTGGCTGAAGAAGAGCCAAGCCTATCTTGACGGATGCGGCGCGGCAGACAGGCCCAGATACCGCCGCAGATAGCGCCCGGTATGGCTGGCCTCGTTCGTCGCCACGTCCTCGGGCGTGCCCACCGCCACGACCTGGCCGCCGCCGGCGCCGCCCTCGGGGCCCATGTCGATGAGCCAGTCGGCGGTCTTGATGACGTCGAGGTTGTGCTCGATGACGACGATGGTGTTGCCCGCGTCACGCAGCTGCAGCAGCACCTTGAGCAGCAGCTCGATGTCGGCAAAGTGCAGGCCGGTGGTGGGCTCGTCCAGGATGTAGAGCGTGCGGCCAGTGTCGCGCCTGCTTAGTTCCTGCGCCAGTTTCACGCGCTGGGCCTCGCCGCCCGACAGGGTGGTGGCGCTCTGGCCCAGGCGGATGTAGGACAGGCCCACGTCCAGCAGCGTCTGCAGCTTGCGCGCGATCGCCGGCACGTCCTTGAAGAAGGCGTGCGCGTCCTCCACGGTCAGTTCGAGGATCTGCGCGATGTTGCGCCCCTTCCACTGCACCTGCAGCGTCTCGCGGTTGTAGCGCTGGCCGTGGCAGACGTCGCAGGGCACGTAGACGTCGGGCAGGAAGTGCATCTCCACCTTGACCA
>JAFECU010000109.1 GCA_018242005.1 Pseudomonadota bacterium
AGGCCGAAGAGCCGCAGGAAGAAGGCCCGAAGCAGGACGCCCCGGACGATACCAAAGCCGTGGCGGATGAACCCACCGAGGCATTGGCAGCTTGACCCGTGCCGAAGGAGAGCGCCCCGGCCTCAACCGGGGCGCATCCTTTCAGGGAGAACCGCCCATGACCCGCACCACTACCAGCCGCCCGCGCATGGCTGCAATCTACGCCCCCGGCACGGTGCGCGCCCGCCGCTGGCACGGCGATGGCGACGTACGCGGCTACCGCCCGCCCTCGGGCTGGACGGCCCGCGCCGACCTCACCGACGTTCACCCCATCACGGGCCGCGCCTTGGTGCGCGCCGTGTGGTGGATCATCGAGACGAAGGAATAACCGCGTTCAGCACCGCGCCCAGGCCGTTCCGCCCTGGGCGCGGTGAACTTCAAAAATCCGGGCACGGCAGTGGCCGCGCCCGGTGTTCAAGGCCAACAACCAAATCAGAACGCCGCCGCTTTCGTAGAGGTTCAGGCTGCGGCGTCGAAAGCGCGAGCCTCCTGCCCACGCAGCGCGTCAGTCAGATTGCAGCCGTGGCGTCCATCACGTGCTGCAACTTGAGCAACTCTGCTGCATTTGCATGGGCGGGCACTTGACCGATCCGTAGGAGCAGAAAACGCAGCAGTCGCCCGCCTTCGGCCGCAGCAACGTCTTGCACCGTTCGCACTCGTAGAAGAACTGGCAGGCATCGGTCGGCATGGTCTCACGCCTGACATGCCCGCAGTGCGGGCAGGTCAGCACCGACTCCAGTGTGGGCGTGCCTGTTATCATTTGTGCACCGTCGTAGGGTAGCCCGCGTCGGTGGTCGCCTTCACGAGCGTCGAGACTTGGGCCTGTTCTGCATCGAACGTGACGGTCGCCGTCTTCTTGGCGAAGTCGATCCTGACCTGACTAACGCCAGGCACCTTCTCCAGAGACTTCTTCACCGTGACCGGGCACAGCTCGCAGGTCATGTTCTGTACATTGAGCGTCGCCGTCTGGGGCGTTGCGGCCAGGGCAGCGAACGGCGACAGCGCGACGAGCAGCGATACGACTGATTTGCGCATGAAAGCTCCTTCAGAAAAACAAGGGTGCCAGCCAGGGCACCGACAACAAGGCGAGAAGCACCAGCGCAACGGCCCAGAAGATCAGCCGCTGGCGCTTGAGGACGCTCGATTGGGCGCAGGCGGCGCCGGGCTCGCAGGCCGGCTGTTGAAAGTACAGACGCTGAAACGCCAAACCCACGAACAGAAACGTTGCTGCAATGAACCAAGGCCGCAGCGGCTCCAGCGCGGTGAGACTGGCGATCCAGGCACCACCGATGCCCATCATCAGCAGCACCAGCGGCACCACACAGCACACCGAGGCGCCGATGGCAGCCAGCGTCCCGGCGACGAGCGAGTTCTTGAAGTTGAAGGTGGACATGAGCGTGCGTGAACGTCTTCGACACGTGCCACTCTAAACTCCGTACCATGCTACGGAGTCAAGGGGGCGACCAGTGAGCGCGCTGACGATAGGGGGTCTGGCTGACGAGGCTGGCGTAAACGTCGAGACCATCCGCTACTACCAGCGGCGCGGGCTGATGCCGGAGCCGGACAAGCCGGCTCACGGGTATCGCCGCTACGACGCCACCACGGTCAAGCGCGTGCGCTTCATCAAGCGGGCACAGGCACTCGGCTTCACGCTGGAAGAGATCGGCGGCTTGCTCGAACTCGACGAGGCCCATGCCTGTGCCGAAACGCGCGAACTGGCCTCGCACAAGCTGGAGGCTATCGAAACCAAGCTGGCCGACTTGGCGGCGATGCGCAGGGCGCTCATGACTCTGCTGCGCCAGTGCGATGCGGGCGCGATGAAGGGTAACTGCCCCATCATCCACGCCCTGGGTGCGGACTGATGCCCGCGAAGCTTCGATTTCCACACCCTTACTTCTGCCGTCACCACCCTGCATCCGGGTTTTTGCTGAGTGCAGACTGACTGGAGCGTGTCGGCGCGATGCGCCGCCGGGCTTTGCGGGCTGCGCCCCATGCCGACTTCGCCGTCACGGCCATTCGGCCTCAATCCCGCGCCTTCGCGCCTGCGGCGCTGCGCGCTCTACTTGGCGCCCCTCGAATATCGCCGAACCGGCTATGCCGGCTCGGTCAAGCGCACGACACATGCGCTAATGGCTGTGCTGGTGATGCACGTCCGGGAAATGCGGATGGCTGTGCAAGAGGGGCTCATGCCGATGCGGGTGGGCGTGCGGCTCGACGCCATCCCACGGGAAATCATGGGTGTGGCGGTGGTGTTGGTCATGCACATGCCGATGGGCATGGGCCATCGGTTTATGCATGTGTTCGTGCTCGTGCCGCTCGGTCAGGTGCAGCCAGACACCTATTCCCATCAGCGCCGCCGCCAGCCAGAACACCCCCGAGGTCGGCTCACCCAGGGACACGATGGCGATGGCAGCGCCGATGAAGGGGGCTGTCGAGAAATACGCGCCCGCGCGCGCCGAACCGAGGCCGCGCAAGGCCAGCACGAACAGCGCCAGGCTGACGCCGTAGCCGGCCAACCCGACGCTCATGGCCTGCGTCACGCGCGGCCACGCCGGCAGCGTGGCGCCGAGCGCCAGGGCCAGCGCGAGGTTCGTGACGCCCGCCACCAGCCCTTTGGTGCCGGCGATGAATACGGCATCGGAGGCCGACACCTTGCGTGTCAGGTTGTTGTCCACCGCCCAGCACAGGCAGGCGCCGGCCACGGCCAGACTGCCCAGCGTGCTGCTGTGTCCCATGCCATCGTGTTGTGGCCAGGCCAGCAGCAGGCCGCCCGCCACGATGAAGGCCATGCCCAGCACGATACGCCGGTCGGCGTTTTCGTGGAAGACGACCCATGCCAGCACGGCCGTCAGCACCGCTTCCATGTTGAGCATTAGCGAGGCATCGGCGGCCGTGGTGTGCGTCAGCCCGATCATCAACAGCAAAGGGCCAAGCACGCCGCCGCTGGCGATGGCGCCGAGCAGCCAGGGCCATTCCCATGCGGGCAGGCTGGGCGCGGCAAAGCCGCGATCCCTGATGAGGCGAACTGTCCACAGGCCGATGCCGCTGCCCAGGTACAGCAGTCCGGCCAGCATGATGGGTGAAACGTCACCGACCATCTGCTTGGCAAAGGGCGTGCTGGCGCCGAACAGCAGTGCGGCCGCCAGGGCGGCGAGGATGGACGAGCGTCCGGTCATAGAGCGAGAACCTGCGAATCGAGGGGCACCTATCACCTTACACCGATTCCGTAACTCGTCGGTGATACGGGGCGCTTCGGTTGATTGGAGCTTTTGATGCGGGATGGCGTGTCGACGCAAAGCGCCGCCGGGCTATTGGGCTGCGCCCCGTGCCTCGTTCCGAGTCACGGCCATTCGGGCGTCTATCCCTCACGCCTACGCGCCTGCGGCGCTGCGCGCCCCGCTTGCCTCCGGGGGATCGGCGCAAGGCCCAGCCCCGCCGCGCAGGCTTGGCGCCCCTGCGATACCGCCGAACCGCCGACGCCGGATCGGCCAGGGCCAGCGCCCCGCCGTATGGGCGGTGCTCGGTGGGTGCGCCGTGGCTTGCTGCGGCGGGTTGTGCGAATGCGTGCCGTCCCCGACGCTTTGGCAGTTCGTTGCCTATGTGTCACGAATGACGGTTAACAGATATGCCACCCGGCCCTCCTTGGGGCTCCACACCGCACTGCAAGCATGGCTGCCTGCGTGGGAAGGGACGTGTTCCTGCTGGTCATTGGGGAATGGCCTTGCCGAGTCAGGGGGCGTGCCGCTGAAACCGTCGTGTGGGGATGCCGAGCTGGCGATGTCTCCTTTCGGGGTATGGGTTCGGCCCAAGGCGTCCTTGTGTTGTTGTGAATCCTGGCGGGGGCACGGCTGCGCCTCGGACTTCATGGCTGCAACCGTCCGGCGAAAACAATTTCCCCTGCGCTGCGCGCATTCCTCGCGGGCCAAATTCTTTTCGCCTCCCGGTGCTCCACTGCGTTGCGCCCGCAAGCGGTGCAGCCAGCCCGTCCCCCGCCGGTCGGATCACAACAAGGACGCGATGGGCGCGAACCTTGTTCAACCGTAAGGAGATTCATCATGGCAACCATCGGCACCTTCACCGCGGACAAAGACGGTTTCACTGGCACGCTGCGTACCCTGACCATCAACGTCAAGGCCAAGCTGGTTCCCAACGACAAGGGGGACAACGAACACGCCCCCGACTTCCGCGTGCAGGCGGCAGGCTATGACATCGGCGCGGCGTGGCGCAAGGTCAGCAAGGCCGAGCGGCTCTACATCTCCGTGACCCTGGATGATCCTTCTTTCCCGGCAACGGTCTATGCCCGGCTGATCGAGGAGGAAGGCGGCACGCACAACCTGATCTGGTCGCGCAGCAAGCCCCAGGCGGCCTGACGGCCGCCAGCGCCCCGCCCACGCGGCGGGGCGCTGCGCGTTTCGCTTTTCTCCCGGGGAAAGCCTTGCGGCTATCCCCGCCGCGCGGCGCTTGGCACCCCACGATACTGTCGAACCGGCTCGCGCCGGATCGGCTAGGCCAACGCCAATGCAGACTACCGCGCATCGTCTTTCTTCAGCAC
>JAFECU010000010.1 GCA_018242005.1 Pseudomonadota bacterium
ACACCGCGCCGGTTTCATGCGAGGGGGCTGCGCAGGCGTGAGTGGCCCTACTGCCAACTGCCGATATCGGCGTTCTTGCCCTCGCCGCCGGCCTGGCCGTCGGCGCCAAAGGACATCACGTCCACCTCGCCCTTGATGCCGGGGTTCAGGTACTTGTAGGGGTGGCCCCAGGGGTCGTTGGGCAGCTTTTCCAGGTAGGGCCGCCAGTTGCCCGGCACCGGCGCGGTCGTGGGCTTGGCGACCAGAGCCTGCAGGCCCTGCTCGGCCGTGGGGTAACGCTGGTTGTCCAGGCGGTAGAGCTTGAGCGCCTGGGAGATGTTGGCGATGTCGGTGCGTGCGGCAGTGACGCGTGCGTCGTCGGCACGCTCGAGCACATTGGGCACGATGAGCGCGGCCAGCACGCCGATGATCACCAGCACCACCATGAGCTCGATCAGGGTGAAGCCCGCGGCCAGGCGGCGGCGGGCGCGTTGCGTCAGAGGCGGTTGAGAGGAATGAGGCACGGGAGAGCGATGGGCAAAGAAAGTGCAGAAACCATCCATCATAATCCGGCCATGGTGACCACTTCCTACCACCGCTGGGCCCCGCGCCTTGCCACCCTGGCGCTTTGGGCGCTGGCCGGGGCGGGCGCGGTCTACTGGGGGCTCAGGCTGTCCGCGCCCCCCGCGGGCCCGGCGCCGGCCGCAGCCCCCCCCGAGCCGGTGGTAGCCGACACGCAGGCCCTGGCCCGGCTGCTGGGCGCCCAGGCCCAGAACGCGGCCGCCGCGCCCAGCCTGGCCAGCCGCTTCGTGCTGCTAGGCCTGCTGGCCGGCACCGCCAGCGGCGACGGCGCCGCCCTGATCGCCGTGGACGGCAAGCCGCCCAAGCCCTACCGCGTGGGCGCGAGCGTCGAGCCCGGCCTGGTGCTGCAGTCCCTCACCCGGCGCGAGGCGCGGCTGGGCGCCGCGGTCGATGGCGCCACCACCCTCACGCTGCAGATGCCGGCACCGAAGGGCGGGTAGCGGCTGCGCCCGGGATGGCGCCATGGATGGGCATGGCAACTGCGCTGCATTGCTCTGGCTCAAGTAGCGATGCCTGTTGACCCTGTCATCCCCGCGAAAGCGAATACGAGGGGATCCAGATGCCACACACACAGTTGATTCGTCACGGCTGTGGATCCCCGCCCCCGTGGTCTGGCTGGTGGGCAAGGCCTGCGGCGCGCGCACGGTGGCGTATCTGCATGGGTTGGACATCACCGCCCCCCATCTCACCCATCAGAACCTGAGGGCGCCCACGCTCAAGGGACCCGATCACGCCATCGTCCACGCCTGCAGGGGTGGCATCTGGCTGCGTTGATGTCATTGCATCATGATGCTTTAGAGAATCAACGGACCACCCAACCGCTGCAAGAGGGCTGCCATGCGCACCACGATTGACTTGGAATACGACACCTTGATTGCTGCCAAGGAAATTGCCCGTGCTGAAAACACCAGCCTGGGCAAAGTCATCTCGCGCCTTGTACGCCAGGCCCTGACCGGCACTGCGACAGCGCCAGCCACCCACGCCCAACCCGCCACCACCACAGGTTTTGTACCCTTTGACGCGCGCGGTGTCGTTGTCAGCAATGATCTGATCAACCGCTTGCGCGATGCCGAAGGCGTGTAAACCATGCGAGCCCTGCTCGACGTCAATGTCTTGATCGCGCTGCTGGATGCGGCGCACATGCACCACGCCCGCGCCACCCACTGGCTGCAGCAAGAGATTGGCCACGGCTGGGCTTCCTGCCCGCTGACGCAATACGGCTGCCTGCGCATCATGGCCCAACCCGCCTACCCTCAGGCACTGCCATTGGCCGCAGTCGCCAGCCGCCTGGCCCAAGCCACCGCGCACCCCAGCCACGCCTTTGTGGCCGATGACTACAGCCTGCTCGACGCCAACCAACTGCACTGGAAGCACCTGCTGGGCCATCGGCAAATCACCGACAGCTACCTCCTGGGCCTGGCCGTGCGCCACCAATGCCGCTTGGTCCGCTTTGACGCGCGGCTCGACCTGGATGCCGTGCCCGGCGCAAGGGCGGAACATCTGGTGACCCTGTAGCCGCCCCGGTACGCCGACAGCCAGGGTGGGCATTTCACAGCGTACGAGGCAGCCGCCGTGCACGTCTTTCCCGTGCGCCACAGCCCAGACGACCCCGAAGGCTTTGACATGGTCGCCATCGAAGCCGCTGCCCACCGCGGCCTTTGCCGCGGGCGGCGTGGTGGATGCCGTGGCCCAGGGGTAGTCGGGCCACCTGGTGCCGCCTGGTGACTACCCGGCCTTTGCCGCTGCCACGCTGCGCGTGCTGGGTGAAAACACCACGCTACGAGCGGCTTGCCCCGCCTTTGCCCAG
>JAFECU010000110.1 GCA_018242005.1 Pseudomonadota bacterium
AATTCCCATTGAGATCAATGACGGGACGCCGGCCGTGCCAGTCATCAAGGTCGATCTGACAGGCACCCCGGCCGTCGGCGACACCGTGCAGATCAAACCAGCCGGCCTGATGAGCGGCATTGACAGCGCCATCCAGGGCATAGGCGACGCGACCGACAGTAGCGAAGCCGCCAAGGCCGTAGCAAAAGCGCTGGAGCGCATCGACCTGAGCATGGAACGCCTGCACAACGTGCGCGGCTATGCCGGCGAACTGCTCAACCGCGCCGACCGCATCACGGGTGACCAGAGCAACCGCAGCATCCAGCTCGAGGCCGACCGTTCGCGTGCCGAGGACCTGGACATGATGAAAGGCATCTCCGACTTCCAGAACGCCAACACCGGTTACGAGGCCGCCCTCAAGTCCTACGCCCAGGTGCAGCGCCTGTCGCTGTTCAATTACATCAACGGATAGGCAGATTGCGCCGCGCCGGCATCACAATGCCCACCTTCGTCATCCCGTCTGATTCCGCCCCATGGTCCAATCCGTCCTAGGCAGCCTGGTACTGGGCTACCGGCCTTTGTGGAATGCCGCGCGCAAGCTCGCCGGCGTGCAGTTGTACGTGCATGGCCAGGGCAGCCAGAGGGTCGATGCCGCGCACCTGCTGCGCACCCTGCAGGAGCTGTGGAGCGCCGGGTCGCCGCCGCTGCTGCTGTCGCCGCGCTCGCAGCAGCTGCTGCTGGACCTGCTTCAGCACGCGCCGCGCGGCGCGCCCTGGATCGAGGTGCCGGACCAGGCGCTGGCCACGCCCGCCGTGCGCGATGCCGCCCAGAAGGCCCATGGCCGGGGCCTGCGCCTGGTCTGGCGCGGCCCTTTTCACAACCTGCCCGATGCCGACACGGCGCGGCTGTTCGACAACAGCCTGCTGCAGCTGTCGGGCAGCGACGCGCTGCAGACCCTTGCGGCCGCGGCTAGCGCAGAGCGGCCCAGCCCGCTGATCGCCGGGCAAATGTACGACAACGTAGCCAGCCGGGCACTGCTCACGCTGTGCCTGGACAAGGGCGCCGCCCTGGCCGTGGCCGGCTGGCCCATGGAGGACGTGCTCCACAGCCTGCGCCACCAGCCGCTGTCGCCCGCGCATGAGGTTGTGCAGAAGCTGCTCAAGGCGATAGACGATGATCAGTCCATAGACCGGCTGGAACACATACTGGGCGAAGACCCGCTGCTGGCCTACCGCTTCCTCGTCTACACCAACTCCGCGGCGCTGGGCCTGCGCACGGGCGTGGATTCGCTGCGCCGCGGCCTGGTCATGATGGGCTACGGCTCGCTCTCGCGTTGGCTCATGGAGCTGCTGCCGCACGCCAGCATGGAGCCGGACCTGCGCCCCATACGCACGGCCATGGTGCTGCGCGCGCGTCTGACCGAACAACTGCTGCAGGCGGGCCCCAGCACCGAACTGCGCGGCGAGATCTATCTGTGCGGCCTGTTCTCGCAACTCGACGAACTCCTGCACGAGCCCCTGGGCACCATCTTGCGCCGCCTGCCGCTGTCCGATCGCATCGTCAACGCCAGCGCGCTGCGCACGGGCGCCTACGCGCCGAGCCTTGAGCTGGCCTGCGCGCTGGAGAGCGAGGATGCGGGCCGTATCCGCCAGCTGTGCGAGGCGCATGAGATGGCGATCGAAGACGTCAACCGCGCCCTGCTGCGGGTGCTGTCGGAGCTGAGTGTGGAGCGCCCCGCTGCGCGTTGAGACAATTGGGGCATTTCTCCGTTTCAACCCAGGCAGCGGTTATTGCTGAAGAGCCTCGACCAAGTCCCCGTCATCCCCGCGCAGGCGGGGACCCAGGCGCACCACGGCAACGTGGACCCCGCCTGTGCAGGCATGACGGCAGGTTTTCAACCGGCGCTGCGCCTTGAACCACTGCAGACAGTGACATCACCATGGGCACGACAGGCTCGCACGGCACCGCCGATACCCTCACCTCCCGCGCCGGCGCAGCACGCGGCGGCTTTTCCTCCGGCCTGGGCGTGCTGGCCGCCACGCTGG
This sequence comes from Pseudomonadota bacterium, assembly GCA_018242005.1. Lineage (GTDB taxonomy): Bacteria > Pseudomonadota > Gammaproteobacteria > Burkholderiales > Burkholderiaceae_C > Alicycliphilus. The sequence continues at coordinate 2,025 of JAFECU010000110.1, forward strand.
GCTCGGCCGTGGGTCTGGGCAATATCTGGAAGTTCCCCTCGCTCACCGGCGCCAACGGCGGCGCCGGCTTTCTGCTGGTTTACCTGCTGTCCACACTGCTCATCGGCCTGCCGCTGATGATTGCCGAGATCGCCATCGGCCGCCAGGCGCGCGCCAACCCCATATCTGCGCTGCGCCAGCTCAAACCCCATGGCGCGCCCTGGTGGCTGATCGGCGCGGGCGGCATGGTGGCGGCCTTTCTGATCCTGTCGTTCTACTCCGAGGTCGTGGCCTGGGTGTTCGCCTACGTGGCCAAGGCGCTCACGGGCAGCCTGCTGTCGAGCGACCCCGTGCGCACCCAGGCCAGCTTCGACGCCCTGGTGCGCGACCCGGTGCAGTCGCTGCTGTGGCAATGGGTGGTGCTGGGCTTCATCGGCAGCATCCTGCTGCTGGGCGTCACCAAGGGCATCGAGGCGGTGACCAAGAAGCTCATGCCGCTGTTGTTCCTGCTGCTGCTCCTGCTGTGCGGCTACAGCCTGACGCTGCCGGGCCGGGCCGAGGCGCTGTCCTTCCTGTTCACGCCCGAGTGGCACAGGATCACGCCCGCCGTGGTGCTCACGGCCATGGGCCTGGCGTTCTTCAAGCTGTCCATCGGCATGGGCACCATGATGACCTATGGCAGCTACTTCACGCCCGGGCAGAACATCCCGGCCACGGCCACGCGCGTGATGCTGGCCGACCTGTCGGTGTCGCTGCTCGCGGGCATGGCCATCTTTCCGGCCGTGTTCAGCTTCGGCTTCGCGCCCTCGGCCGGGCCGTCGCTGGTGTTCATCACCATCCCCGCCGTGTTCGCGCAGATGCCGGGCGGGCAGGTGCTGCTCGCTGTCTTCTTCATCCTCACAGCGATTGCCGCCACGGGCGCCATGCTGTCCATCATGGAGGTGCCCGTGGTCATCGTGCATGAGCGCTGGGGCCTGACGCGGCCCAGGGCCACGCTGCTCACGCTGCTGGTGCTGATGCTGCTGGGCGCGGGCTGCGCCTTGAGCCAGAGCACGCTGGCCCATGTGCGGCCCGGCGGGCGCACGCTGTTCGACTGGGCGGACTACCTCTCATCCAACCTGCTCATGCCCATGGGCGGCATCGCCATCGCGCTCTTCGTCGGCTGGGCCTGGGGTGAGCGCGCGTTCGCCGCCCAGCTGTCCAACCAGGGCACGCTTGGCAACCAAGGCCTGGCGCGCGTGCTGTGCCTGCTGCTGCGCTGGGTCACGCCGGTGCTGATCCTGCTCGTCATGCTCACGGGGCTCGGGGTGTTTTCGGGCTGAGCGCCCGTGGGGCCGCGGCCCGGGGCAAAGCCCCTGCCGCCAGTGCCCGTGCCTTGCGCCCGGCACCGCTGCGCCGCATGATGGCCGGCCCGATCCGCCTGCAGGAGCCGCCATGCCAGACACCCTCCACCCCACCGCCCTGTGCCAACTGCTGGGCTGCCGCCTGCCCATCGTGCTGGCGGGCATGGGCGGCGTGGCGCGTTCCGAGCTGGTCACGGCCGTCACCGAGGCCGGCGCCTTCGGCTTTCTCGGCATGGTGCGCGAGCCGCCGGCGCTCATCGAGCGCGAGGTGGCCCAGGTGCGCGCCCGCACCCAGGCGCCCTTCGGCGTGAACCTGATCCCGGCCGCCACGCCCGCGCCGCTGCTGCGCGAGCAGATAGCCCTGTGCATCACGCTGCGTGTGCCCGTGGTCTGCCTGTTCTGGGACGTGGACCGCGCCGTGGTCGAGCGGCTGCGCGAAGCCGGCATCACCGTGGTCTGCCAGGTGGGCTCGGTGGCCGACGCGCTGGCCGCCCAGGATGCCGGCGCGCAGGCCCTCATCGCGCAGGGCGTGGAGGCCGGCGGCCATGTGCGCGGGCGCCAGCCGCTTGATGCACTGCTGGCCGATGTGCTGGCCGCCACGCCGCTGCCCGTGGCCGCCGCCGGCGGCCTGGCCGACGGGCGCGACGTGGCCCGCGCGCTGGCCCTGGGCGCCCAGGCCGCCGTGCTGGGCACGGCCCTGATCGCCACGCACGAGTCCTTTGCCCACGACTACCACAAGCGCCGCCTGGTCGCCGCGCGCGCCAGCGACACGCTGCTGACCGAGGACTTCCACGTCAACTGGCCGCCCCACGCGGCGGTGCGCGTACTGCGCAACAGCGTCACGCGCGGAGAGCGCGGCGACCCCTTCGGCCCCGCGCCCGCCGCCGGGCGCACCGTGATAGGCGAGGAAGAGGGCCGCCCCATCCACTTGTTCAGCACCGACTCGCCGCTGCGCTCCATGACCGGCGACTTCGAGGCCATGGCGCTCTACGCCGGCCGCGGCGTGGACCGCATCACCGACCTGGAGCCGGCCGCCGACTGCGTGCGGCGCATTGCGGCCGAGGCTGCGGCGTATGCGGGCTCTTGATCACTGCGCGGGCAGCGCCTGCCTGAGCTGGGCAATGGTGCGCTTCATCGCATCCTGCCCGGATGCCTGGTCCTTCGGCGCGGCGGTGGCCAGATTGAACCCGTGGCCAACGCCGTTGTACTCGTGCAGCGTCAGCATGGGCGGTGTCGCTGCCGCTGCGGCCTGCGCGAGCTGGCGTGCGGTGTCGATCAGGCAGCAGTTCTTGTAGGTGTCGGCGGTTCCGGCAAGCATGAGCACCGGCACCTTGATCCTGATCACCCACTCTGCCGGCTCCTTGATGAAGGAAGTCAGCGGGTAGGAGACGGCCACCGTGGCGACCAGGTCCGGCATTTGCGCCGCATAGGCCAGCGCCACGCCGCCACCCAGCGAGTAGCCCACCACGCCCACCTTGCCCGCTTGCACATCCGGCCCCGACTGGGCACGGGTGATGACATCCTTCACCAGACCCCAGGCCTTGCGCGTGTCCTTGAGCCAGAAGTCGTTGCCATCGACGAGTACCACATGAAAGCCTGCGTCGGCAATCTGCTGCGCTGTCTGGTGGTAGGCCTGCATGCCCGTCTGCCCGGAAAAGACGACGACCACGGGCGCCTTGCCCGACTGGGGCGCGAAGACCTGCTGCGGCGGCGCATCCTGCGCGTGGGCACCCCATGCAATGACGACAAGCGCGGCGACGAGTCCACGAAGAGCATTCGACATGGCACACCTCCTTCACGGTTGACCTCGCCCCGCGGCGCGAGAAGGCCGCGGACATGGCGGGCAAACGCCTGCATTTTAGGAACCGGTTGCGTCGCCTTGGGGCCCGATTGCAGGCTCGCCGGCCACCACCCGCCGCCAGACCTGCCAGAACGCCGGCTCCTGCGTGGTGGCGAAGTTGATGCGCATCAGCGTGCAGGGCCGGCGCGTGGCGTGGAACAGCGCGCCGGGGGCGATCAGGTAGCCCTCGTCGAGCATGCGCTGGGCCAGCAGGTCGGTGTCCACGCCCGTATCCACCCAGCCAAACAGGCCCGCGGGCTCGGCGGCGAAGCGGCAGCCGGCATCGAGCGCCAGTTGCACGCTGCGCACGCGCGCCCGGTCCAGGCGCTGGCGCATGCGCTCGGCGTGGCGGCGCAGCTGGCCCTGGTCTATGCACAGGGCCAGGGCCTTTTCCAGCAGGGAAGGCGTGGTCAGCGTGGACAGCAGCTTGGTATCGAGCAGCCGCTCGACCAGATCGGGCGGCGCGGCCAGGTAGCCCACGCGCCAGTTGGGCGCGAGGATCTTGGCGAAGCCGTTCACGTAGATGGTGCGGCGCAGGCCGTCGAGCGCGGACAGGCGCGTGGCGTGCTCGGGCGCGATGTGGCCGTAGGTGTCGTCCTCGACGATGTGAAAGCCGTGGCGCTCGGCCAGTTGCAGCAGCTGGTGCGCCGCCCCGGGCGAGAGGCTGTAGCCCGTGGGGTTGTGCAGCACGCTCACGCTCACGAACAGCCTGGGCGCGTGCAGCTCGCAGTAGCGCGCGATCACGGCCAGATCCGGCCCCGTGGGGCCGCGCGGCACGGGCAGCACGCGCATGCCCAGGGCATCGAGGCGCGCGAACTCCACGCTCCAGCCGGGTTCCTCGACCATTACCGGGTCGCCGGCCTTGAGCAGGGTGCGGCTCACGATGTCCAGCGCCTGCGTGGCGCCCACGGTGGTCATGATCTGCTCGGGCGACGCGGCAATGCCGGTGTCGGCCATGCGCCGCGCCAGGGCCGCGCGCAGGCCGGCGTCGCCCATGGGCTCGCCGTAGCTCAGCGAGCCGCCCTGCAGGGCCGGGCTGGCGGTGATCTTGCGCACGGCGGCGGGCAGAAAGCGCGCCTCCTCCAGCCAGGACACGGGCAGCACGCCCGAGCCGGGCTGGGGCTTGGTCGACGCCTGGTAGAACATGCCGCGCATCAGCGCCGTGGCGTTGATCTGCGAGCCCGTCATGCGTACGCCTATGCTGCCCAGGGGTGAAGATGCTCCTGAAGGCATAGCTGTCGGCGCTTGACCAGACTGCGCTGGAGGCGTTTTCTGCACAATGTCGCGCACGAAGAAGCCGCGCTGGCGCCGCGCCTCCACCAACCCCAGTGCCAGCAGCTTGTCGTAGGCCGCGACCACGGTGTAGGGGCTCACGCCCTGCTGGCGCGCGCATTCCCGCACCGAGGGCAGGCGCGCGCCCGCGGGCAGCAGGCGCGTGCGTATGCGCTCGGCAAAGCGCTCGGCCAGTTGTTCGGTCAGGCTGCGGTCGGGCGTGCGGGTGAGCATGGCTGTGTCAGTGGTCTGGCCCATACAGTTTGCGAATGTGTCAGGCAAACTGTATTGGCACTGTAATGGCCGCAAACTCTACAGTGCAGGCTTGCACTGCGCAATGCACGCACCCATGCCCCTGATTGAGTTCACCGCCCTGCTGGTTCTGGCCACCGCCATGAGCTTCACGCCCGGGCCCAACACCACGCTGTCCACTGCGCTGGCAGCCAACCGCGGCCTGCCAGCGGCCATGCGCTTCGTGCTCTCGGTGCCCGTGGGCTGGTGCGCGCTGCTGCTGATGTGCGCCTTGGGGCTGGGCGCCATGGTGCTGGCCGTGCCGGCGCTGCGCTGGGCCATCAAGGCCGTGGGCATTGGCTATCTGCTGTGGCTGGCGTACAGGCTGGCGCAGTCGGGCCGGTTGTCGGACGCCGACGCCGCGCGCCTGTCGGTGGGTTTCTGGCAGGGCGCGGCCTTGCAGTTCGTGAACATCAAGGCCTGGCTGCTGGCGCTGACCATCGTCGCTGGCTGGATCGTCGGGCGCGAGGATCAGCTGCAGCGCCTGGCCCTGGTGCTGCCGGTGATGATGGCCTTTGCCTTCGCCAGCAACCTG
>JAFECU010000111.1 GCA_018242005.1 Pseudomonadota bacterium
AAGACCTGCAACGCCGCAAGCTGCGCCACATGGTGCCGCTGACCTTCGTGACCAGCTAACCCTACATCGGCCACATGGGCCTGGGCCGCGTAGGCGACTCCAAGAGACTTCTGGAGAGCGAGTTCCGCAACGACCATATCCAGTGGATCACCAACGCCCGGGTGACGCGCGTGGAGGCCGGCAAGATGTTTGTCACCGAGATGGACGAAGCGGGCCAGCCCAAGAAGGAGCATGAGCTGCCCTTCAAGTACAGCATGATGCTGCCCGCCTTCAAAGGGGTGGACGCGGTAGCCGCCGTGGACGGCCTGTGCAACCCGCGCGGCTTCGTGCTCATCGACGAGCACCAGCGCAGCAGGAAGTACCGCAACATCTTCTCGGCCGGGGTGTGCGTGGCGATACCGCCCGTCGAGGTCACGCCCGTGCCCACGGGCGCGCCCAAGACCGGCTACATGATCGAGACCATGGTCTCGGCCATCGTGCACAACATCGCCGCCGAGCTGGCCGGCAAGCCCGAGCAGGCAACGGCCCGCGCCACCTGGAACGCCATCTGCCTGGCCGACATGGGCGACACGGGCGCTGCCTTCGTCGCGCTGCCGCAGATACCGCCACGCAACGTCAACTGGTTCAAGAAGGGCAAATGGGTGCACCTGGCCAAGCTCGCGTTCGAGAAATACTTCCTCTACAAGATGAAGCACGGCACGGCCGAACCGGTGTATGAAAAGCATGTGCTCAAGGCGCTGGGCATAGAGCGGCTGGAAAAACTTGTCGATCACAAATAGATAGCTGCCTGCGCTTCACCTATCAACGTTTCAGACAGTTTCGATGAAATCTTCCCGCATCACGGTCCTGGGCAGCGGCTTTGGCGCGCTGGCCAGCGTGCGCGAGTTGCGCAGGCGCGACCCCGGCGTGGACATCACGCTGGTGTCGCCGCGCGCCGAGCTGCACTACCTGCCCAGCATCATCTGGATACCGAGCGGCCTGCGCACGCGCGAGCAGCTCATCGTGCCGCTGGCGCCCTTCTTCGAGCGCATGCGCGTGCGCCATGTGGCGGCCGATGTCACCGGCCTGACCGACGACGGCCGCACCGTGCACAGCACGGCCGGCGACGTGCAGAACGACGCCCTGGTCATCGCCACGGGCGGGCGTTTCATCAAGAAGCTGCCGGGCGTGGAGCACGCCATCACGCCCTGCGAGGGCATAGACGCGGCCGAGAAGATCCGTGACCGCCTGCGCGCCATGCAGGGCGGCACCATCGCCATCGGCTTTGCCGCCAACCCGCAGGAGCAGCAGGCCGTGCGCGGCGGACCGATGTTCGAGTTCCTCTTCGGCATCGACACGCAGCTGCGCCGCGAGGGACGGCGCGACCGCTTCGAGCTGGTGTTCTTCAACCCCAGCCGCGAGCCCGGCAACCGCCTGGGCGCCAAGGCCGTGCAGGGCCTGCTGGCCAAAATGGCGCGCCGCGGCATCGTCACGCACCTGGGGCACAAGCTGCTGAGCTTCGAGGCCGACAAGGTGATCACCGAAGGCGGCGAAATCCCTGCCGACCTGATCCTCTTCATGCCCGGCATGACGGGCAACGCCTGGTTCGACCAGACCGCCCTGCCCCGCTCGCCCGGCGGCCTGGTGCGCGCCGATGCGCAATGCCGCATCGAAGGCTGGCGGCACGCCTATGTGGTGGGCGATGCGGGCAGCTTCCCCGGGCCGGACTGGGCTCCCAAGCAGGCGCACATGGCCGAGCTGCACGCGCGCGCCGCCGCGCAGAACCTGCTCGACGGCCTCGCGGGCCGGCCGCAGACCGCGGGCTTCGAGGCCGAGCTGGCCTGCATCATCGACTCGCTGGACGGCGGCACCCTGGTGCTGCGCAGCGCGCGGCGCAATCTGGTGCTGCCCGGCACGCGCGCCATGCACTGGGCCAAGCGCGCTTTCGAGAGGCGTTACCTGCGCCAGTACCGCTGACCCCGTATCGCTGATTCACCTGTATTTTTTTCAAGGAGCCACCATGACCTCTTGGCAAGTCGTGCGCATCGTCGCCGGCACCTTCGTGCTGCTGAGCCTTGCGCTGGGCATACCCGGCAGCCCCATCTTCGTCAGCCAATGGTGGCTGGCCTTCACCGCCTTCGTGGGAGCAAACCTGCTGCAAAGCGGCCTCACCAAATGGTGCCTGATGGAGAGCATTCTGCGCAAGCTGGGCGTACAAAGCGGCTGCTGAGGTAGTGCTGCCGGTGAACTTTGCACAGGCCTCGGCTTGTGCACGTGCGTTCGCCCCGCGGGCTTGCTGACGGCCATGTCGCCCCATCCTGCGCCGGGCTGATGACACCGCCTGTTCCCCCGCCTCGATGGGTTCGGCGCCGTGAGCTTTCACATGATGCCGATGCCCGCCGCCATGTTCACGCCGCCGTTCGCCATCGCGCGTGTCAGCGGCCTGGCGGTGCTATGTGATCGAGCAGCGTGCGGACAACGAATCCGCCCGGGCGCCGGGTACACGGGGTCGGAAGGTCAGAGGGTCTGAGGGTCTGAGGGTCAGAAGTCCATGCCGCTGGAGCAGCCCGCTTGACCCCTTTGCGCATGTCGAGGGCAGTCATTTTATAGTGCGGCGGCAGATATGCCCACAGGAGACAAACCTTGACCGCTTTCACCCGCCGCCAATTCCACGCCGCGCTGGCCGGCCTGGCCCTGCCCACACCCTTTGCGGCGCTCGCGCAGGACAGGTTCCCATCCAAGCCGATCAAGATCGTCTGCCCGTTTGCGCCCGGCGGCGGCTCGGACTTCATTGCCCGGGTGGCCGCCACCGTGCTCACCGAGCGCCTGGCCCAGTCCGCCATCGTGGACAACCGCCCCGGTGCAGGCGGCACACTGGGCACCGAATACGCGCTGCGCACCCCGGCCGATGGCTACACATTGCTGCTGATTGCGGGCAGCTACACCGTCAACCCGGCGCTGTACAAGCTGCGCTTCGACCCGGTGGCCGACATGACGCCGGTGATACAGCTCTCGCGCGGCGCCTACGTGGTGTGTGTCAACAGCAATCTACCCGTCAAGAACCTGCAGGAGCTGCTGGCCTACGGCCGCCAGAACCCGGGCAAGCTCACGTTTGCGTCGGCGGGCAACGGCAGCCACCTGCATGTGGTGACCGAATACCTGTTCGGCATGGCCGGCGTCAAGGCCACGCATGTCCCGTACAAGGGCACTGGGCCTGCCGTTACCGACCTGCTGGCGGGCAGTGTGGACATGCTGGTGGCGGGCACCGAGGCGCTGATGCAGCATGTCAAGTCGGGCAAGCTGCGGGCGCTGGCCGTCACCACGGCGCAGCGCCTGCCGGCCTATCCCGACATTCCCTCCGTGGCCGAGGCCGGCGGCCTGCCCGACTACGACGTGGTCGCCTGGCATGGGTTGGTGGCACCCAAGGGTCTGCCGCCCGCCGTGCTGGCCACGCTCAATGGTGCGCTGGACGCGGGTCTCAAGTCCAGGGAGCTGATCGCCAAGCTTGAACCCACGGGGGTCTCGCCCGCGGGTGGCCAGCCCGAGCAGTTCGGCGCGCTAATCCAGTCCGAGATTCCGCGCTACGGCAAGGTCGTGCGTGACAACAACATTCGCGGCCAATAGGCTTTGGAGCCTCATCATGACCTCCCCCCACCGCAAACCCCTTCCCGGCACCGCCCTGCATTACTACGACGCCCGCGAGGCCGTCGATGCTCTTGAACCCGGCGCCTGGGCGCGCCTGCCCTACACGGCGCGCATCCACGCCGAAAACCTGGTGCGCCGTGCCGACCCGGCGCAGCTCAGCGACTACCTGCGCCAGCTCATCGAGCGCAAGCGCGAGATCGACTTTCCGTGGTTCCCCGTGCGCGTGGTCTGTCACGACATCCTGGGACAGACCGCGCTGGTGGACCTGGCAGGCCTGCGCGATGCGATCGCTTCGGCGGGCGGCGACCCGGCGGCCGTGAACCCTGTCGTTCCGGTGCAGCTCATCGTGGACCATTCGCTGGCCGTGGAGTGCGGGGGCTTCGACCCCGACGCCTTCGCCAAGAACCGCGCCATCGAGGACCGCCGCAACGAGGACCGATTTCACTTCATCGAGTGGACGAAGAAGGCGTTTGCGAATGTGGATGTGATCCCGGCGGGCAACGGCATCATGCACCAGATCAACCTGGAGAAGATGTCGCCGGTGGTCTACGTACAAGACGGCGTGGCTTTCCCCGACACCTGCGTGGGCACCGACAGCCACACGCCGCACGTCGATGCGCTGGGCGTCATTGCCGTCGGCGTGGGCGGGCTGGAGGCCGAGAACGTGATGCTCGGCCGCGCGTCGTGGATGCGCCTGCCCGACATCGTCGGCGTGCGGCTCACCGGCAAGCGCCAAAGCGGCATCACCGCCACCGACATCGCGCTGGCGCTGACCGAGTTTTTGCGCCGCGAGAAGGTGGTGGGCGCCTACGTGGAGTTCTTCGGCGAGGGGGCGGACAGCCTCTCGATCGGCGACCGCGCCACCATCTCCAACATGTGCCCCGAATACGGCGCCACCGCCGCGCTGTTCTACATCGACCAGCAGACCACCGACTACCTGCGCCTGACCGACCGCAGCCCGGAGCAGGTGCAGCTGGTGGAAACCTATGCCAAGGCGGCCGGCTTCTGGAGCAGCGCCCTGCAGACCGCCGAATACGAGCGCGTGCTCACGTTCGACCTCTGCAGCGTGGTGCGCAACATGGCGGGCCCCTCCAACCCGCACCGCCGCCTGCCGACCACCGCCCTGGCCGAGCGCGGCATCGCCGTCGATCTGGACCAGGCCCGTGAGCAGGAGGCCAACGGCCTGCTGCCCGATGGCGCCGTGATCATCGCGGCGATCACCAGCTGCACCAACACCAGCAACCCGCGCAATGTGATTGCCGCCGCGCTGCTGGCGCGCAACGCACGCCGCCTGGGCCTTGCGCGCAAGCCCTGGGTCAAGACCTCGCTTGCGCCCGGCTCCAAGGCCGTGGAGCTGTACCTGAAGGAGGCCGGACTGCTGGGCGACCTGG
>JAFECU010000112.1 GCA_018242005.1 Pseudomonadota bacterium
CACCACATCTACGACTACGTGGTCACCGACTCCAAGTTGGAGCGCCAGTTCGTAACCAATCTGGACACCAGCACCGACGTGGTGGTCTACGCCAAGCTACCCAGGGGCTTCCTCATCCCGACACCGGTAGGCGACTACAACCCGGACTGGGCCATCAGCTTCAAGGAGGGTGTGGTCAAACACATCTACTTCGTCGCCGAAACTAAGGGCTCCATGTCAACGATGGAACTGCGCGAGATCGAGAAAACCAAGATCAAGTGCGCCCGCAAGTTCTTCGACGAGATGAACCGCCGCTATGCCCCGGAGAACGTCAAGTACGACGTGGTGGACAGCTTCGGGAAGTTGATGGAGGTGGTGAAGTAGCAGTAAGGAGACTCGCGCGATGGCCTTGGGGCGGATGGAGAAAATCCCGATACTGGCGAGTTCGGGGGCAACATGGTCGAGTTAGGAAGTGAAGGAGCGCCGAAGTGCATGTTGTCCGCCTGAAAATTTCCGGCTTTCGGGGGGTGCGCTCAGCAGACATTATGCTGGGCCGTCACGCCGTGCTGGTCGGACCGAACAACAGCGGCAAGACCACGGTGATCGAGGCGCTGGCGTTGCTTTTCGGGCGAGACCGTTTGGTGCGCCGTCTGACTGAGCATGACTTTCATTGCAGTGCGCCCGACGAAACCGCCCGCATACTGTGCATCGCCACCGTCACGGGCTTTACGCCCAACGACCCGCACCACCATTCGTCTTGGTTCAGCCCCGAACGCGGCGTCGAGAAATGGTTCGACCCGAAAGCCAAGACACTGAGCGCCGCGCCGGACGCGCAGCATACCGATCTGGCAGTGCAGATCGGTTTTGCTGCGCGCTTCGACCTGGACGAACTGGAAGCCGAAACGCTCCGTTTCTTCGTGGATGACGAGGCCACACTGGGCGATCCGTTCGCGGAAGACGCGCACCTGCGCACGATCCACACCAAAGTTCTCCAGGAGTTGGGCTTCTTTCTGGTCCCGGCCTCGCGCACATGGGACCGCTGGATTTCCTTTTCCTCGGAGTTGTTCCGCCGCGTCGTGGCGACGCGTGGGGACATGCCCGCGCAGGCAGTGCGCGCCGAGCGCCGGAGACTCTGGAGCCCGCCGGACGGTGCGCGGCTCGAAGACCAGCCGGGGCTTTCCGAGATCGTCGGCGCGGCCAATGACGAGTTGCGAGCGCTCATGGCCAGCGCCCCAAAACTCCAGTTGCGCCTGACCGCGACTGACAGCGACTCAGTCTTGGAAAGCGTGGTGCCGCACTTCGTGCAAGGCACGGGGCCAACCCTTCCCTCGCAGCGGCAGGGCACGGGCCTTGTCTCCCTTCAAAGCCTTCTATTGCTCATGCAGTTCGGCAAGGCGCGCGCGGAAACGGGCCAGTCCTTCATGCTGGCCGTCGAGGAGCCGGAATTGCACATCCAGCCCTCGCAGCAAAAGCGGTTGGTCAACCGCCTCAATGCGCTGTGCAACCAGACGATAGTCACGACGCATTCGCCCATCGTGGCCGCAATGTTTCCGGCTCCCGATACGCTCTTTATCGGAACGCGCGAGGGCGCGTTGAGCGCCAAGCCACTGATGGACGCTGTGCCCGCGCAGCCTACTAACCACCAGCAGCACTTGCTCTACGCATGGCGGCAGAAGCTGGTGGCCGCGCTCATGCACGAATGCGTCCTGATCCCCGAAGGGGTTTCAGACGTGGCATGGCTTGAGGCGCTGCAAACCGCTCTTGAGCAGCATCAGGGTTGGGATAACGCGCAAGCGAATACGCCGCTTCTCTCCACTTTCGTTGGCATCGTGCCGACCATCGACGCCAAGATTGCCGACACCTTCGCGCTGGTCAGCGCCGTTCACGCGCGGCCCTGCATCCTTGTGGACGGGGACAATGACGGGCGCGGCTACTTCGATGCGGTGAAGGGCAGCAATCCGCCGCCGCGCTGCGTCGTGTTCTGGCCGCAGGGCTGGGCGATGGAGCATGTGGTTTCGTGGATTGCGGGCGCGGATGAAGCCGCGATGCTGGCCGCGCTCGGAACCGCGCTGGGTGCTCCTTTCGCCGACCGTGGGGCGCTCACCGCACATTTGCTTACCCAGAAATCCTACGCGCCGACCCATGAAAGCGCCGTCGTCACGCTCATGGCGAATGCGGCCTGCCGGGTGCGCGCCGCGCAGTTGCTCGATGCCCTGTGCGACGTGCTGCGCGATCCTGCCAACGCCAATACACCGCTTTTTGCGCGCATCCCGGCGGATTCGACCGCTGCCATGCACGTTTTCCAGTTTGTGCCGCCGCCATGACGTTCGATTTCTTCGAGGGCGCGGCGGGCACCGGCAAGACCCATAACCTCGTGGGCCGAGCAGGAGAACTCGTGCAGGATGGAGCGCTGGGTGAAGGACACAAGCTCCTGGCGCTCACCTTCATGAACGGCGCGCGCCGCCGCCTGGATGCGCGCCTTGGAGAGAATGCGGCTTTCCGCAGGCGCTTTGATTGTCAGACTTTCGATGTGTTCGCTCGGACATTGGCCGCGCGGCGCCGAAGCCTGATTACGCCCGCGATGCAGCAGCAGGCCGATGCTCTGAGCGAATTTGACGGGCCGTGCGCGCTTGCCGCATCGCTCCTTGAAGAAGAAGCCGTCCGCAAATGGGTGGCAAGGAGTTTCCCCCTAATCTTGGTGGATGAAGCGCAAGACCTCGACGAACACCGACTGCGTATTCTTCAAGGACTTTCGCAATCCTGCCGGATTGTGGCGGCAGCGGACGCATTTCAGTGTCTCCATGACGGTCGCGACACCGCGCCGCTGATTGGCTGGCTTGAGGGCGCGGGCCAAACCCACCGTCTCACACAGGTCCAACGCACCAATCAGCAGGGATTGCTGGCCGCTGCAGTGGCGGTGCGTGATGGCCAGGACATCAAGGCCGCTCTGACCGCAAACACCTACAACAACAGGACAACATGGAACGGCGCAGGATTCCGGCTTTCCGAAGTGCCTGTAAAGAATAACAATTCTGGGCTACTGGCATGGGCGATTGCCAACGAGATTGCGCAGCGCCAAGGCTCTGTCGTCATACTCACCCCGGATGGGCGCAACACGATTATCCGTGCCGCACTCAATACCGTTCAGACCAAGCAGTACACTCGCAAAAACAGCGGCGCGACCTTCGGGCCGTATCCGCACACATGGGATCGTCACGACAATGAAGAAGCCAGCGCCTTGCTGGCCGATATCGCGTTACCGGAAGCCGCATCATGCGCCGATCTTCGCGCGCTTCTCACCCCCTTGGCAGGACACGCGCCTATCGCGCAGGCCCTTAGCCGCATCGACCGCTTGCGGCGGGCTCACGGGCAAGCGGCCTTCACCGCCGCACAAGTCACCGAGTTTGTGCAGGAGGCCGTGCGCAACCGTTCGCGTCTGGGCTTCCGGCAGCACCGTGGCCATCTTGCCATGACGATCCAGCGCGCCAAGAACCGCGAGTTTCCGAACGTAATTGTGCTTTGGCCGCACACGGCCACAGGCAGCGCCGAGCATTTGCGAAGGCTGCTCTACAACGCCATCACACGGGCACAGAGCCATTGCACCGTCATCGTGCTGGGTCAGAATCGTCTGGACGCGCCGCCATTTGCGCCCGTGCCAACACTAGCATCTCGGCGATAGCGAAGGTGGCGATCGCTCAATCCGATCACGCGAAACTGCGCCCTCTTCTTGAGGACATCGCTCACCTGCTGTCGCCGGGCATGGCTCACCAGACGCGGATGGTCTGATGTCAGCTGGACACCAGTAAAAGGACTTCACAGATACTTCTTGAACGTCGCCGCCGCAATGCACACCGCCATGCCAAGCAATGCTGCGCTGGGCAGCAGGATCAGCAGCGGGTTCACGCTGACCGGCAGTGCCAGGTAGGTCACCCATGGCAGCACGGCCAGCGGGATCAGGCTGGCCCTGGCGCGGTGATAGATGAACCCCGACTCGCGTCCCGCGCCGAAGCGGCGGATGTCCCGGCGTACCAGACCGTCCACCAGCCCGACGAAGGCGGCCATCAGGAACAGCGGCAGGGTCAGGCACAGCACCAGCAGCCGCACGAGGAAGACCAGCATTGTGTAGGCCGCCGCGATCAGATAGCTCTCCAGATGCACGTAGACCAGACCCAGGTAGTAGTGGAAATCCTTGGTCGGGTGATGGCTGCCGGCGCTGGCCTGCGCCGAGGCATCGCGTATCCAGTCCAGCAGGCCGCTTTTTACGAACAGCCAGTCGTAGCCCTGCTCGACCATCCGGTGCGCGGTGCGCCCCGGCTCCTGCACCAGCGCGCTGCGCGTGAAGTTCTCCGAGAGCTGATCCAGCTCGTGGTGCAGCATGCCCTGCGCGTGGCGCCAACCCTGCTCGGGCCAGAAGAAGTGCATGCCGACGCATTCGATCAGGATGCACAGCAGCAGCGCGCCGCACAGCACGCCAAAGAAGCGGAACGGCAGCGTGACCAGGCCGGCGATCAGCCCCTGCTGTCGTTGCTGCTGGCGCTGGGCCGCGACGGCCGGATCGCTCATGCTTCGGCCTCTTCAGCGGCGGCCATCTGCTTGAAGTCGTCCAGCAGGTCGTCGGGCAGCGCCTTGTCCTGCAGGCCGGGGATGCCTTGGTTCTCCCACCAGTCTCCCGCCTCGACGTAGTGCTGTCGCATGTAGCCGGCCAGCTCCTGCAGATCCTTCGGCATGGCTTCGTCGGGATCGGGTGCCGGCAGCGGCATGCGGACTTTCCAGAGGTTGCCGCCCTCGGTCAGCGCAAAGCACTGCCCCTTTGGCAGCGCCACCACATGCGCCGGCTCGATCAACGGCACGCTGTTGCTGCTGATGCGGTCCTGGGTGTTGGACGTGAAGGCGGTATTGCCGTGCGGGTCGGAGCTGTCGGTGGCGCCGCTCATCAGTGCCGTGGCATACACCTCGACCTTGGGCAGTTGTCGCGTCAGCAGCTCGGCGGTGGCGGTCTCGCGCACGCGCAGCATGAACAGGTTGTTGAAGTTGCCGACCACTTGGCCGGCCTTGGCACGGTTGCCGATGCGCGCCTCGATGTCGCTCAAGGTCTGCGTGTAGGCCGTCACCTGCACGCCGGCACCGCCGCCCTTGTTGACCATCGGGATGAACTCGTCGCCCATGAGTTCATTGAATTCGTCGGCGTGGACGTTGATCGGAATCTTGGCGCCCGCCGCGGCGCCGGGCAGCCCATCGTCGATGCCGAACTTGTAGATGTGGCCGGCGACCGAGACCAGATCGCTGAACATCGAGTTGCCCACCGCTGCCGCGACCTCGGCGTCGGACAGCGCATCCAGCCCCACGTAGACCACCGCGCGCTTCCTGATGACCTGCATCCAGTCGAAGATCGGCCGCGGGTCGGACAGGTCGGAATAGTTCGGTGCAAGCAGTTGCGCGATCTTGCCGGTGGTGAGCTTCTCCAGCAGCGGCAGCAGCGAAGCGACGATCTTGTCGAAGTACGTCCGGTCGTAGCGCACGGCG
>JAFECU010000113.1 GCA_018242005.1 Pseudomonadota bacterium
AATAAGAATAATAATCTTCTTATTATTCTTACCGAACGAATGGGCACTGCTTAGCCATTTCACGTTTCGAGCCAAGGTTTCAGTACAGATAACTACAAGTGCACACAGCGGCCCTCCAGCACCGTTAGACGCAGATTCTGCTTCAGCTCATGGAATAAGGGACTCCGGGTTGTTTTCCCCTCTCACAAGGCGTTTCAGCGGCCACTGAAGCCGCCTTCTCTTCTTGGCGTTAAACCATCGGCCTATGGCCGATTGATAAAGCCCGCCAGGGCTTTATTGGCAAGGTCAGAACGCGCCCTCAAGGCGCGAGCTGCACCGCGCATGATGGATTATCTTTAGATAATCTTGGATGGATTTCCCAAACTGCCCGCAAAGCAGCGCACCGTCTGGGTTTTCCAAATTGGGACGGGGAACGTTACGACGGCAGAAGGGGAGCGTTACGACGGTAACAAGGGAACGTTACGACGGTAAACGGGTGCAGTTGCCGTGGGGCCAGGCCTCTTGATCTCCCATTTTCCCTTGGCGTATTCGTTCACTACCCAACCCACGGCGGCAAGTTCGGCCAGTGCCTTCCGGGCAGTCTGACGGCGTTTTTTCATAGCTTCGGCATTGGCTTCATCTGGCCAGACATAGCCGCAAAGCGTGTCCAGTTCCACGCGCCCGGATTTGCCGGGGTCGATCCAGCCGCATAGCCGTTGGTGCATCAGCCGTGCCGGATCAGTCTGTAGCACCCGCACTTCCGCCATGTCGATACGGGCATATGGACGATGCCCCAGGATCGCTTCGGCAATACGCGGATTCAGGGCAACCCATAGCCTGCCGTCCGTCTCGTCAAAAGCATGACTCATCAGGTGGAACGCGGCTTGCCGCCGTCCCTTCGTCACAAGGATGGTGACGTTCGACATGCGCAGCAGGCTGGCTTTGAGCGCCTTGATGTTGTCGCCGCTATCCGTCATGCCCGTTTCTGAGAGCAGTTTGGTCAGGCTCTCACGAACCACCAAGCCGTCTTGCTCAATGGCTTCGAAACGGGGTTCAAGGAATAGCCGTAGCTGTCGCCCCGTCTCACTGGTCGGTTCCGGGGTTAGCAAGATGCCGTTCGGGCCGCCAAGGGCCACGATGCCTTGCAAAAGACGCATATCATCGGCCCCGAGAGGTTCGAATCCGACGAAACGCATGGATTCGTCCTCGCCAAAGGTGTAGGTCACGTCCAGCTTGCAGCGTTTGCGATCGCCACGCTTGAGGCTGCGGAACAGGCCAGGTGCCAAACAGTGCGCGGGATCATGTCGGACGTGGGTCAGGTCATGCTTAGGCTTCTTCACGCTGTCTCCTTTTCACCTTGCACTGCCGCTCCAGTACAGCAGGCTTCAACACGCCGCCGTCGTGCCGTCTAAACCAGAGTTCTTGAAAAGGTGCGCCATAGTTGGCCTTGCTGACGCCAAAGCGGACAAAATACCCACGCTGACAATCATCGACCCCCAGTATCTCGGCCTCGCCTTGCGTCATGCCGGATAGGTACGATTGCCAACGGATGTTATCAACCAGTACGGACGATCCACGACTGGCCTGCTGTTGATCGCCCGACCCCATCATGGCTGCGCTTTTACTCGCGTGGTGCAGAAACACAATGGAGCAGCCTGTATCAGCGGCTATGGCCTCCATGTGCCCAACAACCTGCGCCATCGGCCCGCTAGCGTTCTCCTCCTCAATGTGGAAGCGCCGCAAAGTGTCCAAGATCATCAAGCGACGACCTTCAGCGGCTCGTTTGAGAGCATCGAACCAGCTAGCAGCCATGATGTTTGGGCATTTACCGATCAAGGGTTCAATGAGCAAACCATCAGCCACGGCTTGCCGTTCCGCTGCGCTGAGGTGTGCCCCAAGGGCGTGCAGACGATGGTGAATAGCGGCCGGTGGATCTTCAGCAGGCAGATAGACCACTTGCCCGGTGGGAAACTCGCCTATTTCAAGTAAATCAGGCCCGCCTGCAATCTGTGCAGCCAATTGAAGGGCCAACATGGATTTACCAGCCCCACCAGGCGACACAAGAGCACCAACAGTGCCAGCAACCATATTAGGCAGAACATAATCAATGGGTGGCGGCAATTCCGTGAAAGCCGCCATAAGATCAAGAGCCATATAACTAGCCCTCTATAGGGCCAGGTCGCGCAGCTTGATCACCCGATGATTTACGTGCCTCAATCCACTCTTCGACCTCTGACAAATCCCAGGCGACATTTCTACTGGTTAACGCGATACGGCGTGGAAAATCCCCTCGCTGCTCCAGGTTATAAATTGTTCGTGTCGAAAGCGGGATCATCTCCAGGAGCTTCTTCCTGTTGATGAGGGTCTTTATATTTTGCATGGGTCAATACCTCTCAAATGAATAGTTGCTATTCATCGAGTAGCTGCGCGAAGCAGCTAATCGGTAATTGACCTGCCCGATGCCAATGGCGGCCTTATTTATAAATTCACGGCATCAACTTCAATGCTATCAAAGATAGCAAAAACATCAACCCTTACTGCCTCCCGAAGTCCACTCATCAATCATATCGGCCCAATCCTGCAACATCGCCGCCCGCTGCTCGCGGTACTCAGCCTTGTTGTAGACAGCCCTCACGCCCTTCTGCTCGTGCGCCAGGCACTTCTCGATCCAGTCGGTGTTGTAGCCGGCCTCATGCAACAGCGTGCTGGCTGTGCGCCGCAAATCATGCGGTCCGAACTTGGTAAGTGACTTCCCATCTTTCTGCGCCGCCTTGTAAGTCAGCGTCAGCACCTGGTTAAGTGTGGCAGCGCTCATCGGCGCATCCGAGTCGTACCGTGATGGCAAAACGAAGTCGGAACCACCGGCAAAGGTTTTCATGGCAATGAAAATATCCAGAGCCTGCTGGGACAGAAATACCAGGTGCGGGTTACGGCGTTTCATCCGCTCCTTTGGAATCGTCCACAACGCTTCGCTGAAATTGATCTCGCTCCAGGTCGCATTGGTCAGCTCGCTCTTGCGCACCATCGTCAGCAATAACAGCTTGGCCGCCGCACGGTTTGTTGGGCTTGTGCCCACTCGCTCCATGTACTGGTACATCAGCCCAATTTCTTCTGGCGTCAACGCTCGGTCACGTGGCTCGAATCGAGCGATGCTTGTTGGGCGCACCAGTTCTGCCGGGTTTTCGACCTTCTGCCCACGCTCGATGGCCCAGCGAAATACCTGCAACACGATTTCACGCACATGAACGGCGGTGGCCGGTGCGCCTCGCTCAACAATGGCATCAGCCAGCGCCCGCAAGTCTTCGTGGGTGATCTCCACCAGCTTCTGATTGCTGAATTTCGGCTTCAGCTCACGCTCATAAACCGAGCGGCGCATATCGCGGGTGGAGTCGGCCATCTGGTAGCCACGCAGCCACTTCTCCGCCCAGGCACCGAACGTCTCTGCATCTTTCACCCGCGCCTTGTCTCGGGCTTTCTCCTTGGCCGGCGACTTGCCCGCCGCAACCATCTTCTTGGCGTCACCCAACAGCTCGCGGGCTTCGGCCAGGGTGATGCCACCGACACCATAACGCCCAAAGGTGATGGTCTCCTGCCGACCGTTGATTGAGTAGTTGTAACGGAACGAGATGGAGCCGGCTGGAGTCACTGCCACATAGAGACCTTCCCGGTCATTCACTTTGTAGAGTTTGTCCCTGGGCTTGAGATTGCGCAGCTTGGTATCGGTCAGCATGTACCTTGTCCTTCTTCGTCTCCGATACCATGCTGAAAAAATCTCGAATTTATCGTATTTTTTCTTACGAAACAGTAACTTATAGAATATTAATACCATGAACACACAAAAGAACGCAGCATGGTATCGGCATCAATCATGGCATCGCCAAACCATAATACCAGCTTTAATGCCATGCTCAAACGGTGCTTGGCGCTTCCTCCCGTTGCCAGATCGTGCCAAACACAAACAAAAAAAAGCCCGCAATTACGCGGGCTTAGCGGCATTTCATGCCATCAGGTGCCTGGCTGTGCCAGACGCGGAATCATTCCCACTCGATCGTTGCCGGCGGTTTTCCGCTCACGTCGTAAACAACGCGCGAGATTCCGCGCAGTTCGTTGATGATGCGGTTGGAAACCTTGCCGAGAAATTCGTACGGCAGATGCGCCCAGTG
>JAFECU010000114.1 GCA_018242005.1 Pseudomonadota bacterium
GCAAATTCTGAACCCGCCGCCGTAGCGCCGCGCCACCGGCGGGCATGCCCGCGCCTACGCCCCTACCGCCTGTTTTCTCGCTGACCCATGGCCGTTTTCACCGAAGTCTCCAACAAAGAGGCGCGCGAGCTGCTGCGCCGCCTGCAACTAGGCGAGCTGCTCATGCTGCGCGGCATCGAGGGTGGCATAGAGAACACCAACTATTTTCTGACCAGCGACGCGGGCGAATATGTGCTCACGCTGTTCGAGCGCCTGAGCGCCGAGCAGCTGCCCTTCTACCTGCACCTGATGAAGCACCTGGCGCATGCCGGCATCCCCGTGCCCGACCCGCAGGCCGACGGGCATGGCGAGATCCTGCACCAGGTGGCCGGCAAGCCCGCGGCCCTGGCCACCAAGCTGCGCGGCAAGAGCCGGCTGGCGCCGCAGGCCCCGCACTGCGCGGCCGTAGGCCAGCTGCTGGCGCGCATGCACCTGGCGGCGCGCGACTTCGATCGCCAGCAGCCCAACCTGCGCGGCCTGCCCTGGTGGAACGAAACCGTGCCCGTGGTGCTGCCGCATGTGGGCGCCGAGCAGGCGGCACTTCTTCAGTCCGAGCTGGCCTACCAGAACCATGTGGCGGCGGGCAGTGCCTACGCGGCCCTGCCGCGCGGCCCCATCCACGCCGACCTGTTCCGCGACAATGTGATGTTCGACGGCGATGAGCTCACGGGCTGCTTCGACTTCTATTTCGCGGGCGTCGATACCTGGCTGTTCGACCTGGCCGTGTGCCTGAACGACTGGTGCATCGATTTACCCACGGGCCGCCATGACGAGGCGCGCGCCAGCGCCCTGCTGGCCGCCTACCAGGCCGTGCGGCCGCTCACGGCCGCCGAGCGCGAGCTGCTGCCCGCCATGCTGCGCGCGGGCGCGCTGCGCTTCTGGATATCGCGCCTGTGGGACTTTCACCTGCCACGCGAGGCCAGCATGCTCAAACCCCATGACCCCACGCATTTCGAACGCGTGCTGCGCGAGCGCATGCAGCACGCCGTGCATCCCTGAACTGAGTCCGAGCAGCCGTACACGCTGGGGTACAGTCGCCACACAATGAAATTGCATATCGTCCCCGCTCGCACGGGCCTGGACTGGGTACGCCAGGGCATCACCGTGTTCTGGCGCCAGCCCATGGCCCTGGCGGCCTTGTTTTTCATGACCATGGCCGCCATGTCGCTGGCCACCATGCTGCCGCTGGTGGGCCCGGCCGTGGCGCTGTCGCTGCTGCCATCGGCCACGCTGGCCATGATGGTGGCTGCGGCCGAGGCCAGCCAGGGCCGCACCCCCGCCCCGGCCCTGCTGTTGGTGGCCTTTCGCACCGGCAAACAGCGCCTGCGCGCCATGATGACGCTGGGCGCCCTGTATGCGCTGGGTTTTCTGGGCGTGATGGGCCTGTCGGCGCTCGTCGATGGCGGCGAGTTTGCCCATGTGTACCTGGGCGGAGCGCCCCTCACGCGCGAAGTGGCCGAGGCCGGCGACTTCCAGGCCGCCATGTGGCTGTCGCTGCTTCTGTACGTGCCGCTGTCGCTGCTGTTCTGGCATGCTCCCGGCCTGGTGCACTGGCACAACGTGCCGCCCGTGAAGGCGCTGTTTTTCAGCATCGTGGCCTGCTGGCGCAACTTTGGGGCCTTCACCGTCTACGGGCTGGCGTGGATGGGCGTGTTTCTGGGCGCGGGCCTGGCCATGAGCCTGCTGGTGACGCTGCTGGCCGCCGTGGGCATGGGCTCGGGCATGGCAGGCAGTCTGATGGTGGCCACGGCCATGATGCTGGCCGCCATGTTCCTGACCTCGGTGGTGTTCACCTTCCGCGACAGCTTCGAACCGCCGGAGCAAACCAACGCGCAGGACGACAAAAAGGCCCCCACGGCCGGGTGATCGGCCATCATTCAACCCGGATCGGGCCGTTGGATGCACTCATGTGTGCCGTGATGGGCGTGCCAGGCAAGGCCAGAAAACGGTCATCAGGCCGATCCAGGTTCAAAGCACCACGGCGTGCACACGATCGCGCCCCGCATGTTTGGCCGCATAGAGTTGGGCGTCGGCCTGGGCCAGCAGCTGCGGCGCCTTGGCATTTGTGCCCGAGGTGGTGGCAATGCCTATGCTCAGCGTCAGATGCGGGACGGCGGCCAGCGCGTTGGGCAGGCCCAGATCGGCCACGCCCCGGCGTATGCGCTCGGCCACCGCGAAGGCGTCTGCGGCCGCCGTATCAGGCAGCAGGCAGACAAATTCTTCTCCGCCATAGCGCGCCACCAGGTCGGTGGGCCGCGCCACCGTGGCGCGAAGCACGCGGGCGATGGCGCGCAGGTAGTCGTCACCCATGGCATGGCCGTAATGGTCGTTGACGCATTTGAAATGGTCCACATCCACCATCAGCAGGCTCAGCGGCGTGCCCGTGCGCTTCTGACGTGCCTGCTCGCGGCGCAGCGCCTGGTCCAACTCGCGGCGGTTGGCCAGGCCGGTCAGGCCGTCGGTGTGGCTCTGCCTCTCCAGCTCCAGATTGGCGGCTTGCAGGGCCTGCTGCTGCTGGCGAATCTGGCGGTTGCTGCCCTCCAGCAAGCGCACCAGCTTTCGGTATCTGCGCAAGGCCAGGTAGAGCACCAGAGCCACCACCAGGGCCGCCACGCTTGCCACCTGCAGGAAGATGCGCTGTCCGCGATGCTTCACGTAGCGCTCGAGGAACTGGCGCTCGCCAAACTCGTGCGCGGCGACGGACTCGGAGACGTCCATGGCGACCAGGTAGCGGTCGAAGGCCGCCACCAGGCGCTCGTGCTGCGGTGAGGGGCTGAAATAGAAACGATAGCCGCGCGGGCTGCTGTACAGCGTGAGTATGTCCTCGAGGTCGAAGTATTCGTGCTGGTAGCGTTTCTCGGCGAAGATGCTTTTGTTGAACACGGCCAGGTCGATGCTGCCGTCGCGCAGCGCCTGGAACATGCCGGCGCTGCTGTTCTCGTCAAAGCTGACGAGTTGGTGCGGCGGCACCACCTGCTTGAGCTGCGGCTCCAGCGCTACGCCGTGCACCACCCCGACACGGTACTGCGCCAGATCGGCCAGGCCGCGTACCGGCTGGCGCCAGCCCTTGCGTGCGATGACGGCGTAGTAGCTTTCGTAGAACGGCAGCGTGAACAGGCCGCGCCGGGCGCGCTCGCTCTGCAGGCTCAGCGGCATGAAGACATCGGCCTTGCCCTCCTGCACCTGCAGGATCTTCTGGGCCACGGTCTGCTCCTGGCCCGAAATGAGCTCGTAGTGCAGCCCCAATCTGTTGGCAATAAAGCACCACACATCGACGCCGACGCCGGTGTAGGTGCCGCGCTCGCTGTCATAGCGCGCCATCGGCGGGGCATCGGCCGACAGCATGCGCAGCGGCGCCATGGCGCGGAAGTCCGCCAGGTCCTGGGTGCTGACCTCGACGGGGCGTGTCAGGCGGATATGCCGCTCGCCCTCGCAGCTCAGGGCCTGGGCCAGGGGCGCCAGGCACCAGGCACACCAGGCCACGCACAGCGCACGCCACAGCCGGCGCGGGTCACGCAGGATCTTGCGCCGCAACAGCGCATGGGCGCAGCGCCGCAGCTCGGCCTTCAGGGCTTTTCCAGAAGTGGAGGAACAGTACGCCAAAACCAAAAAATAGATAGCAACCTATTGGATTCTGCGGCGACTTTCGCCGGATGGAACGATTGTGCCATCGCCCCGAATGACCCCTCCCGGCTACTCTACCGGCGTGAGCTTGGCCACCGACAGCGCCAGCCACTTGGTGCCGTGGCGCGGGAAGTGCACCTGGGCGCGCGCATCGTCGCCCGCGCCCTCGATGGCCAGCACCTTGCCCTCGCCGAACTTGGTGTGGAACACCGCCAGCCCCACGCGCAGGCCATGGCCCGGGGCCGCCTTGCGCGGCGGCACGGGTGGGCTGGCAAAGCTCTCGGTCTTGAAGCCAAATTGACCCCTAGAACCCGACCCATAAGCGCCAGCAGCTCTTGAATCAGGAGCAAACGAGCCAAAGCCCGACTGGCGCGGCGTGAGCCATTTGAGCGCCTCCTCGGGCAGCTCGTCGAAGAAGCGGCTGCGCACGTTGTAGCGCGTCTGGCCGTGCAGCAACCGGGTCTGGGCGTGGCTCAGGTACAGGCGCTTTCGGGCGCGCGTGATGGCCACGTACATCAGGCGGCGCTCTTCCTCCAGCCCGCCCTGGTCGCTCATGGCGTTCTCGTGCGGGAACAGCCCCTCCTCCAGCCCGCCGATGAACACGCCGTCGAACTCCAGCCCCTTGCTGGCGTGCACGGTCATGAGCTGCACGGCGTCCTGCCCGGCCTGGGCCTGGTTGTCGCCGGCCTCGAGTGCGGCGTGCGTCAAAAAGGCGGCCAGCGGCGACAGGGTCTCGCCCGTGTCCGCGTCCACCAAGGGCTGCTGCAGGAGCGGCTGGTTTGCATCCAGCCCCTGGCTGGCCGGGCTTTGCGTGAGCGGCGCGCCGGTTTCGTCAATGGGCAGGGCCACGGCGTCGCGGCCAAAGCCCTCCTGGGTGACGAAGCTCTCGGCCGCGCTGATGAGCTCGTCGAGGTTCTCCAGCCGGTCGGCGCCCTCCTTCTCGTTGCGGTAATGCTCCAGCAGGCCGCTGGATTCGAGCGTCTGGCCGATGATGCTGCGCAGGTTCTGACCCTGGGTCTGCTCGCGCAGCACGTCGATCATGGCCACAAAGCCGCCCAGGTTGGCGCCCGCCTTGCCTGCCACGCTGCTCACGGCATCGTGCAGCGAGCAGCCCGCGGCGCGGGCCGCGTCCTGCAGTTGCTCGAGCGTGCGCGCGCCTATGCCGCGCGCCGGGAAGTTGACCACGCGCATGAAGCTGGTGTCGTCGTGCGGGTTCTCCAGCAGGCGCAGATAGGCCAACGCATGCTTGATCTCGGCACGCTCGAAGAAGCGCAAGCCGCCATACACGCGGTACGGCAGGCCGGCGTTGAACAGCGCGGATTCGATCACCCGGCTTTGCGCGTTGCTGCGGTAGAGCACGGCGACCTCGCTGCGCGCCATCTGGCCCGCCTGCACGAGCTGCTTGATCTCGTCCACCATCCACTGCGCCTCGGCGATGTCGCTCGCCGCCTCGTAGACGCGCACCGGCTCGCCCGGGCCCTGCGTGGTGCGCAGGTTCTTGCCCAGACGCCGGCTGTTGTGACTGATGAGCGCGTTGGCCGAGTCGAGGATGTTGCTGTAGCTGCGGTAGTTCTGCTCGAGCTTGATCTGCCGCTCGACGCCGAACTCGCGCACGAAGTCCTGCATGTTGCCCACGCGCGCGCCGCGAAAGGCGTAGATGCTCTGGTCGTCGTCGCCCACGGCGATCACGCTGCCACGCGTGACCAGGCGGCCATCGACCATGTCGCCCGCAAGCTGCTTGAGCCACGCGTACTGCAGCCGGTTGGTGTCCTGGAACTCATCGACCAAGATGTGAGCAAAGCGCCGCTGGTAATGCACGCGCACGGGCTCGTTGTCGCGCAGCAGCTCGAAGCTGCGCAGCATCAGCTCGCCAAAGTCCACCACGCCCTCGCGCTGGCATTGCTCCTCGTAGAGCTGGTAGAGCTCCACCTTCTTGCGCGTGTCCTCGTCGCGCGCCGGCACATCGCGCGGGCGCATGCCCTCCTCCTTGCAGCCGGCGATGAAGTAGGCCAGCTGCTTAGGCGCAAAGCGCTCCTCGTCCACGTTGAATTGTTTGCACAGGCGCTTGATGGCCGAGAGCTGGTCCTGCACATCCAGTATTTGGAAGGTCTGCGGCAGGCCGGCGAGTTTGTGGTGCGCGCGCAGCAGGCGGTTGCACAGGCCGTGGAAGGTGCCAATCCACATGCCGCGCACGTTGACGGGCAGCATGGCCGACAGGCGCGTGAGCATCTCCCGCGCCGCCTTGTTGGTGAAGGTGACGGCCAGAATGCCGCCGGGCGTGGCCAGGCCGTTTTGCAGCAGCCAGGCGATGCGCGTGGTCAGCACGCGCGTCTTGCCCGAGCCCGCGCCCGCCAGAATCAGCGCATGGCCCGCGGGCAGGGTGACGGCGGCTAGCTGCTCGGGGTTCAGGCCTTGCAGCAGGGGCGAAGCGGCTGCGCCAGCGCCAAACGGCGCGGGTGCGCCGGGGAACAGATCATGTGAGGGCATGGGCCGATTGTAGAAAGCCCCACGCTCAGCCCCTGCGCCGCGCCGGTGACGGCATCTGCCCCAAACCATCGACGGGATCGGTGTCGAAACCCTTCCACAGCGCATCGCGCCGCCGCAGTGTCTGTTCCACCTCGGCATGGCGCAGCTGGACCACGGCCGATACCAGCGCGTTGCCCAGGAAGAAGGCAGCGGTGTAGGAATCGAATGGCGATGCGTTGGTCGTGCCCACCACCAGGCTGTGGTGCGCGAAGGCCACGTTGGGCGCGGCGGCACTGTCGGTGATGGCCAGCACCGTGCAGCCCTGATCGCGGAACTGCCGCGCAGTCCATTGCGCACCGTTGGAATAGCGGCGTATGGAGAAAACCAGCAGCAGGTCCTGCTGTGTGATCCACAGCAGCCTGTCCGCCGCAAACGGCGCCCCTGCACCCAGATCGTGCACACCGGGACGGCACATGTTCAGGTGCGTGGCGATGTAGGCCGATACAGGCATGCTGTTCTTCTCCGCCATGACGAACACACGCCCCTTGCCTGTGGCGATGGCGCGCGCCGCGGCCTCGAAAACCGGCATATCCAAGCCCTGGCGCGTGATCGCGATGTTGTGCTGGTCGTGCAAAAGCGCGTCGTCCACGCATTGCGCGACGCTGCGCGCGCTGCCTATCGTGGCCCGGGAGCGCTGCGCAGGCGTCTGCAGCAGCGCGGTGACTTCGGATCGTGCCTCGCGCCGCACCTCGGCCAGGCTGGCATAGCCTAGCTTGGAAAACAGCCGCACCACGGTAGAAGCACTGGTGCCCGCGCGCACAGCCATGGCGCTTGCGGAGTCAAGCAGTCCGTCAGGGTAGTGCCGCAGCAGATCCTCGGACAGCGCGCGTTCGCTCGCCGTCAGCGC
>JAFECU010000115.1 GCA_018242005.1 Pseudomonadota bacterium
ATGCCGGCCAGCCGGCCCAGGCCCTGGACGCCGAGCGCCTGAGCCTGGAGGTGGATGGCAGCGGCAAGATCGTCGCCGCGCGCTGCGGGTAGGCAGCGCTTAGTCCGGCAGAAACAGCGCCTGCAGGTCGCTTAAAAAATCAAAGCCGCGCTCGGTGGGGCGCACATGCTCCATGTCGCGCGTGATGAGGCCGCGCGCCTCGCCCTCCTGCAGGCCCTTGGCGATGGCGGTGACGGCCAGGCCCGTGCGCTCGCTGAAGTCCTTCAGCGCAAAGCCATCGCGCAGGCGCAGGGCATTGAGCATGAATTCAAACGGCAGCTCGGTGCGGCGCACGTCCTCGTCCTGGGCGATGGCGCGGCCGGCCAGGGCGCCGGTCATGTAGAGCTGCGGGTCGCGCAGGCGCACCTGGCGCACGACGCGGTGCGCAAAGCTGAGCTTGCTGTGCGCGCCCGCGCCAATGCCCAGGTAGTCGCCAAACTGCCAGTAGTTGCGGTTGTGCTGGCACTGGTGGCCATCGCGCGCGTAGGCCGAGACTTCGTAGCGCGCCATGCCGGTGGCGGCCGTCATCTCGGTGATGCGGTCGAGCATGGCGTAGGCCTGGTCGTCCTCGGGCAGCGGCGGCGGGTGCTTGGCGAACCAGGTGTTGGGCTCTATCGTCAGGTGGTAGATGGAGACATGTGGCGGCGCAAACGCCAGCGCGGTGCGCATGTCCTCCTCCTGCTCGGCAGGCGTCTGGCCGGGCAGGGCGTACATGATGTCGAGGTTGAAGGTCTCGAACGCGTCCGCGGCCTCCTCGACGGCGGCCAGGGCCTGGGCGCGGTCGTGCACGCGGCCCAGGGCCTTCAAGTGCCGGTCGTTGAAGCTTTGCACGCCGATGGATAGGCGCGTCACGCCCGCGCCGCGGTAGGCCCGAAAGCGTTCTTTCTCGAAGGTGCCGGGGTTGGCCTCCAGCGTGACCTCGCAGCCCGCGTCCAGGCGCAGGCGCGCGCGTATGTCACTGAGCAGCCGGTCTATGGATTCGGGCGAGAACAGGCTGGGCGTGCCGCCGCCGATGAAGATGGTCTGCACCGTGCGGCCCCAGATCAGGGGCAGGGCGGCTTCCAGGTCGGCCACGAGCGCGTCCAGATAGCGTGCCTCGGGCAGCGCGCCGCGCGACTCGTGCGAGTTGAAGTCGCAGTACGGGCATTTGCGCAGGCACCAGGGAAGGTGCACATAGAGCGACAGCGGCGGCAGGCTGGTCAGCTGCAGCAGGCCGGCGCGCATGTAGTGCTGCACGTCGCGCGGGGCGCTGCCCGATGTGGGTGCGGGGGTGATGGGGATGCTCATGGCGTCACAAAAACGATAGCTGTTCGCGCTTGTTCCACAACGATTTTGAATGAAAAGTCCTGATTGGCGACATGTCTCAGACAAGGCCGCAGGCCCTCACCCCCACCCTCTCCCAGAGGGAGAGGGAGTAAAGCCCGCGCGACCGATCGCCCTCGCCCCTTTGGGGAGAGGGAGGGGGGAGGGGCCTGCAGCGGGATGTACATGGTCAGGTGAAAAGTCCTCAAAGTCACCGTGTGGCAATCGTCAGTCGCTCACTTTTTTGCATCACTGGCAAACCAGTGTGCGCGCAGCAGCGCCAGCATCTGCGCCGCCGCCTGGCCGCGGTGGCTGTGGGTGTTCTTGACCTCGGTGGGCAGCTCGGCAAAGGTCTTGCCGAAGGCGGGCAGGATCATCACCGGGTCGAAGCCGAAGCCGCCCGTGCCGCGCGGCGCGCGGGCGATCTCGCCGGCCACGCGGCCCACGGCGATCAGCGGCTCGGGGTCCTGCGGGCTGCGCACGGCGACCAGGGTGCTGACCATGGCGGCGCGGCGGTCGCACACGTCTTGCATTTGTTCGAGCAGCGCACGCACGTTGTTGGCGTCGCTCTTCTCATAGCCGAACTGCGTGGCGTAGTGGGCCGTCTGCACGCCCGGCAGGCCGCCGAAGGCCGCGACGCACAGGCCGGCATCGTCGGCCAGCGCGGGCAGGCCGGTGTGGGCGCTGGCAAAGCGCGCCTTGGCCAGGGCGTTCTCGACGAAGGTGTGAAACGGCTCCTCGGCCTCGCCCACGCCCAGAGAGGACTGGGCGATGAGCTCCACGCCCAGGGGCGCGAGCATGGCTTGCAGTTCGGCGAGCTTGCCGCGGTTGTTGGATGCGAGTACGAGTTTCATGGTCAAAATGGCCGTTTGCGCTTGTGTGGAAAGCGCAAAAAGCTATCAATTACGGAGTGATTCCTGCTGCAGCCGCACGAGCTCGGCAATGCCCTTTTCGGCCAGGGTCAGCAACCGGTCCATCTCGGCGCGCGAGAAGGCCGCGCCCTCGGCCGTGCCCTGCACCTCCACGTAGTGGCTGGCGCCGGTCATGACGACGTTCATGTCGGTGTCGCAGGCCACGTCCTCGACATATTCCAGGTCCAGGAGCGGCTGACCCTCCACGATGCCCACGGACACGGCGGCCACGGCACCCGTGAGGGGCGAGGCGGCGATCTTGCCCGCGGCCAGCAGCGTGGCCACGGCATCCTGCGCTGCGACCCAGGCGCCCGTGATGGCGGCCGTGCGCGTGCCGCCGTCGGCCTGGATCACGTCGCAGTCGATCTGTATGGTGCGCTCGCCGAGAAGCCTGAGGTCGAACACCGCGCGCAGGCTGCGGCCTATGAGGCGCTGGATCTCCTGGGTGCGCCCACTCTGCTTGCCGCGCGCGGCCTCGCGGTCGCTGCGGGTGTGCGTGGCGCGCGGCAGCATGCCGTACTCGGCCGTCACCCAGCCCTCGCCGCTGCCGCGCTTGTGCGGGGGCACCTTTTCCTCGACCGAGGCGGTGCACAGCACGCGCGTGTTGCCGAATTCGATGAGCACTGCGCCCTCGGCATGCATGGTGTAGTGGCGCGTGATGCGGATGGGGCGCAGCTGGTCGGACGCGCGGCCGCCGGGGCGGGCAAAGGTGGTCATGTGAATGAAAGATAAAAATGGCCCCGAAACGGGGGGGATCCGCTTCAGACCTTGTGCGCGGCGGAGCGGCGAATGGCTTCGTTAATTTCGGCGATGGAGCGCTCGATGGCCGCATCGTCCAGGTCGTCCGTGAAACCTTCGAGCGAGCCGGCCTGAATGGTGGACGCAAACACCCCGGGGCTGATGCTGTCGGTGGACACGGCCTGTGGTGGCTCCGGGCTGTCGGGCGTCTCCCACTCCATGGCCAGCGCGGTGACGTTGTCACTTGCCTCACCGCCCTGGCGCAGCGCGTCCTCGACCAGGTCGGGCACGGCCTGGGCAACCGTTTGGTGCGCGAGCTGGCCCGTGATGGTACCTTCGTCCAACTGGCTCCACAGACCGTCCGAGCACAGCAGCATGCGGTCGCCCTCCTTGAGCGGAACCGGGCCCTGCGTGTCGAACAAGGGCCTAGTGGGCGAGCCCAGGCAGGTGAACAGAACGTTGCGGTTGACCGACCCCAGGCCGGAGGCGCTGGAGCCCTTGCGCAGCTCCTGGTAGGAATGGTCGCGCGTGCGTTGAAGCAGTTCGCCGCCACGCACCAGGTACAGGCGCGAGTCACCGCAGTGCGCCCAGTGGGCGTTGCCGCACTGCACCACAGCCGCAACCAAGGTGGTGCGGGGCGCGTCCAGCAGGCCCTTGTCGTGGCCGTAGCGCAGGATCTGGTGGTGCGCGGCGAGCAGCGCTTCCGAGAGGAAGTCGGCCACGTCGTGCAGCACGGGTCTGGCCTGGCGCTGGAACATGGCGGACACGGTCTGAATGGCAATCTGCGCTGCGACCTCGCCCTTGGGGTGGCCGCCCATGCCATCGGCCAGCACGAACAGCGCCGATGCGCGCGTGTAGCAATAGCCCATGCGGTCTTCGTTTTTCTCGCGCCCGCCGCGCCGGCTGAGCTGGAAGACGGAGAACTTCATTTGGGCCGCATGCCTGCGCCGGTGGCATCACCCGACTTTTGCACGTTCTTGCGCGTGTCGGATACCAGGGAATCGATCTGCATGCGCATCTTCTCGGCCACCGTGAGCTTGGTGTAGCGGCGCTCGCCCTCGCGGCTCAACTCCTTTTGCAGCGCAAACACCGACTGTGGGCGCGACAGCGGGTCCAGCGCCATGCACCACTCCACCACCTCGATGAGGTTGTCGGAATAGATGCCGCGCAGCTTTTGCAGCGCCAGCGTCAGGCGGTCCTTGTCCTGGCGCTGTGGCGCCTCGTTGGGCGGAAAGCCCTGCATGCAGGCGTAGATGCAGGCGCCAATGGCGTAGATGTCGGTCCATGGGCCCATCTGCCCGTCGCGGCGGTACATCTCGGGCGCGGCGAAGCCCGGCGTGTACATCGGGCGGATGAAGGTGCCCTCCTTGGACAGCACCTCGCGCGCGGCGCCAAAGTCGATCATCACCGCGCGGTTGTCGTCGGTGATGAAGATGTTGGCGGGCTTGATATCGAGGTGCAGCATCTTGTGCTGGTGCACGATGCGCAGGCCGCGCAGTACCTCATCGAACAGCGAGCGAATGGTGGACTCACGGAACACCTTCTGCGCCTTGAGGTCGCGCGCCGTGATGATGAACTCCTGCAGGGATGCACCCTCCAGGTAGTTCATGACCATGTAGACGGTCTCGTTCTCGCGAAAGAAGTTGAGCACGCTGACCACGGAGTCGTGCGAAATCTGCGCCAGCGAGCGGCCCTCTTCAAAAAAACTCTTCAGGCCCAGGCGGTACAACGACAGCTTCTCGGGCGGCACCTTGGGCAGCAGATCGCCGGGTTCGCGTGTGACCAGGGAGGCGGGCAGGTATTCCTTGATGGCCACCTGCTGGCCCTCGGCGTCCAGCGCCAGGTAGACCACGCCAAAACCGCCCGCCGCCAGCTTGCGCACCACGCGGTAGCCGCCAATCACGGTATCGGGGAGCAGGTGGGCCGGTTTGATTTTCGACATGGGCAACGAGGACGGACGCGCAAGTGGAGGGGAAGCCGGATAATTGCCGGATTGCAAGCTACCCACCACCGAAAAAGTCCAATGCCAGTTTACAGCATGACCGGATACGCGAGCGTGCAGCTCACCCTGGCAGCCGACGCCGAGGGCCGGCCCGGCGGCGCGCGCCGGCTGGGCCTGGAAATACGCTCCGTCAACAGCCGCTTCCTTGACCTGTCCTTGCGCCTGTCCGACGACCTGCGCGCCCAGGAGCCCGCGCTTCGCGCCCTGCTCACGCAGCGGCTCAAACGTGGCAAGGTCGAGCTGCGTGCCTTTGTGGACACCGACGAGTCCGCGGCCCTGACCGAGCCGGCGCCCAGGCTGCTGCAGCGCCTGGAGGGCGTGCAGGACGCCGTGCGCGCATGGCTGCCCGGCGCGGCGCCGCTCACGGTCGCCGAGGTCCTGCGCCTGTGCGCGGGCGCGGGCGCGCCGGCGCATGACTGGGGCGAGGCCCTGCCTGACCTGGCGCAGAAGGCATTGGACGATATGGTGGCCGCCCGCGAGCGCGAGGGCCAGCGCCTGGCGGCCATGCTGCAGGACC
Organism: Pseudomonadota bacterium; assembly: GCA_018242005.1. GTDB lineage: Bacteria > Pseudomonadota > Gammaproteobacteria > Burkholderiales > Burkholderiaceae_C > Alicycliphilus. The sequence continues at coordinate 5,510 of JAFECU010000115.1, forward strand.
GCCTGGGACAGCTGCGCGCCCTGGCGCGGCAGGCGGCGCCCCTGGTGCCGCAGCTCGTGGAGCAGCAGCGCCAGCGCTTCATGGAACGCTGGCGCGAGGCCATGCAGCTGGCCGAGGGCACCGTCCTGCCCGAGGCCGCGCAGGACCGCGCCCTCAGCGAGGCCACGTCCTACGCCATCCGCATCGATGTGGCCGAGGAGATCACGCGCCTTGAGTCGCACCTCGACGAAATCGAGCGCCTGCTCAAGAAGGGCGGCGAGGTCGGCAAGCGCCTGGACTTCCTGATCCAGGAACTGCACCGCGAGGCCAACACCCTGGGCTCCAAGTCGGCCGCCATGGACCTCACGCGCATCAGCGTGGACATGAAGGTGCTCATCGAGCAGATGCGCGAGCAGGTGCAGAACATCGAGTGAGGGCCTGGGAAGGTGCATGCCTTCCCCAGAACATCACTGCGTAGACTGCGGCAACGTAAACACCATGTTCGCGGCGCCGCGGAACTGGCCCTGGGTCACCAGGAAGCGCAGCGTCGCAATGTCGCCCACCAATTCGGCCACGTTGCCGCTGGCGGCCGCGCGCTTGCCTACCAATACGCCGTAGAGGTTGCTGTTCAACAGTTTGCCCGCCGTGAAGTGATTGCCCGTCACGCTCAGGTACACGCCTGCGCACAGGCTAGGAGTGGAGCTGAAACTATTGCCCTGCATCACCACGGTATTGATCAGGCCGTCGAACTTGCGGGCCATCAGTTGCTTGACCATGTCCAGCCCCAGGTTCAGGCGCGTGAGCTGGTTGTGCGCCAGCACCAGCTGACCGCGGCCGGCAGGCACCTGAAAACCGACGTTGGCCACCGCATTCTCGGCGTTGGCCAGCGCATTCACCAGTGCCGCGGCCACCGGTGCCGCACCCGGCACATCGGGGGCGGGCATGCCGTAGAAGCAAAGGTCGCCGGCGAGCACGTTGTGCATGATCTCGCACAGGCCCAGGGTGTTGGCGACCACCACGGAGGCCGTTGGCGCCGTGGCCACCTCGCATTGGTGCATGCGCAGTTCGGTCGTGCCGTCCACGGTGATCCAGGGCTGGGCCTGGGGCGCGTCCTGCTTGCCGTCCACGCGCAGGCCATGCAGGCCCAATTGCTGGTTGTTCGTGAGCTGCAGCTGGGCCTTTGGTGACAGGCTCAGCTGAAGGTCGCGCAGCTCCAAAGCGGCGAAGCCTCCCAACGCGATCGGTCCGGCCACGGAGATCACGGCGGTGGGCCCGCAGCCGTGCAGCGACAGCCGCATGCTGACGTCGGCCTGATTGACGGAGAGGCTGTCCAGCAGGTGCTGGCCCGGCAGGAAGCAGATGCACAGCTGGCCGCCGCGTTCCTTGAGCAGCTTTTGCAGCAGTTCGGTGGTGAGCTGGTCGAAGTTGCCTCCCTTGCCTATGGTGACCGCGCAGCCGCCGCCGGACTGCACCGGTGCCTGGGCCATGGCAGCGAACACCAGGGTTTGCTCGGGCACGGGGCTGCCGCCACTGGCGAGCAGATTGGCGCGCACGCGCTGCGGGCCGGCCGCGCCAAGCTGCCATGGACATTGAGCCTGGCCCAATCCATCGGTGGTCGCGTCGGCATTGCCCAGCGAGCCGCCGCCAGCCTCGACCGTGAAGCGCACGCGCGCGCCCGCAAGGGGCAATGCCCCGCGCGCCACGCGCACGCGCAGCGGCTCGGCCAGGGCGGCGCCGGGTGCCGCCTCCTGGCCGTCGCCGCCCACGTAGAGCAGCTCGGTCAGATGGGTCAGCGGCGGGAACCAGTCGCGGCAATCGGTGATGCTGCCCACCAGGCCGCCGGCGTCCACCGTCACCAGGCCCAGGCGCGCCCAGGCGTCGCGCACGCCGGCCGGTGGCGCTGGCTGCGGCGCGCCATCGTCGTCGAGCGGCCACTCCACATCGGCCGTGGCGGTGCGCGCAGGTATCTGCCAGTAGTCGCCCACGCGGTAGCTCCCGCCGGGGGTGAAGCGCACCTCGACGCCGTCCTCCAGCGCGAGCCAGCTGCCCTCGACCAGGGTGACGGCGTTCTGACCGGCCGCCGTGGGCCGCTGCTCCCAGCGTCGCAGCAGCGGGTGCAGGCTGGCGTCCTGGCCCAGGCTGCCCGCGGGCACGCCGGCCAGCACCAGCTCCAGCGCGTCGTCGCCGTCTTTCAGGTATTCAAACAGCTGGCCGGCGCGCTGCAGCAGCACTGCCATGTCATCCAGCAGTTCCACCCGGTCATGGGCCGACAGGTCCAGGTTGGCATCACGGCCGCGAGCGGCCACGCGCACGGTAGTCTGGTTGGCGATGGTGTCGATGGACACGGATTGCACGGCGTATGCCACCGAGCCGTTCTCGCGCGACCACTTGAACGTGGCGGCGCCCGTGCCGGGGTCCACGCTGTGGATTTCCACGCGGTACAGCTGGTTTTCCAGGCGGCGGTAGCCGGCGCTGGCCGCGATGTCGCACACGTTGGTGGCAGCCAGCTGCGGCTCGGCCCGTGCGGCCAGGCGCGCGCCCGGGGGGGCGGTCAAGGCGTCCCAGCCGGCCACGGTCGCGCCGCAGTCCCAGGGCTGGTTGTTGGCGGGGTTGCTCGGCGAAGGCAGCGCCAGGGCGCGCACCTGGGCAATCTGGCGCGCTCGTGTGGCGGTGTCCGGTCCGCCCAGGGCCACCTCGCGTATCGCCGGGTCTTCCAGGGCGCTGATGTGGCGCTGCCAGGCGCGCAGGTAGATGAGGTACTGGCCCGGTGCCAAGCGCTGGCCCACGCCGCCGTCGGGCTGGTTGGCCAGTGACGCGCCTTGCTCCCACATGCAGTGCTGGCCCTGCGCGTAGTAGCAGCCCGCGCTGATCAGGAGGCTGGCCGCGGGCAGCGTTGCGGGCGCTCCCGCGCCGCCGGCCGCCACGCGCCAGACCTGGTCGGCGCCGACCAGCCAGGCATCGTCGCTGCCCGCCACCGACAGGCCGGCAAGTGCCGGTGCGCCTGCGACGGTCTGAGCCGTCCAGCTTGCACCGCCGTTGCTCGTGGCCAGCAGCTGGCCGCCGTCGCCGGCCGCCCAGCCCACGGTGGCATTGCGCATGCGCAGCGCGCGCAGCCGAGCCGTGCTGCCGCTGGGCGCCTGCGTCCAGGTGGCGCCACCGTCGCTGCTGGTCAGCACCGTGCCGCCATCGCCCGCGGCCAGGGCCTGCGCACCATTGAGCACCACGGCGCGCAGCGTGGCCTGAGTGCCGCTGGCTACGGCGGCCCAGCTCTGGCCGCCGTCGGTGCTGCGTACGATGGCGCCGCCCTGGCCCACGGCCAGGCCGTTTTGCGCACTGGTAAAGGCCACGGCGTAGAGCCGCGCCACGCCTGTGGCGTGCGGCGTCCAGGTCACGCCACCGTCCACGCTGGCCAGCGCCAGGCCGCCATCGCCCACGGCCCAGGCGTGCTGGGCGTCGAAGGCGGCCACGCCGCGCAGCGTCTGCAGCGTGCCGCTGGCCTGCGCCGCCCAGGTGGCGCCGGAGTCGCCGCTGCACAGAATGCTGCCGCCGTCACCCACCGCCCAGCCCGTGGCGCCGGCGCGCGCCAGGGCGCGCAGGTGGCGCGTGCTGCCGGTGTTGGCCACCGTCCAGGCACCGCCGCCATTGCTGGTGACCAGCAGCACGCCGTCCTCCCCGGCAATCCAGACGTTGCTCGCGTCCTGCGCCAGTACGGCCAGGGCGCGCATGCCACCCGTGAGCGCAAAACCCGCGCCCTCGGCCGGGCCGCCGCTGGCGCCTATGACGTCGCGGGCCAGGTGTTCGTAGCGGTGGCGGGCGATGTCGCCCTGTTCATTGAAGTCCGCATCGGTAAGTACCCGACCCTGCTGCAGGCGCACGGCCGTGTAGTGCTTGCGCGGGTCGAAGGTTTCGCGGGAGAGATCGCCTTGCATGGTGGTAACTCCTAGCCTCGTCAATTGGCGAAATACACCCCGGCCGTCAGGCCCAGGCGCAGGTATTCGGCGAGCGCGTCGGCCAGGTTGGCCTCGCGCTGGGGCTGGCGCAGCTGCTCGTAGGCGCCCATTTCGGCGCCGCTCTCGGCGCCGGTGCGGATCTGAACGGCGCAGCGCAGATCGAGCTGCGCCAGCGCCGGGTCGCCATAGCGGCGCGACACGAACAGAGGCCGTACCGTGGCCTCGACCTCGGCGCGCAGCATGTCCTCTGCGGCCGGCGTGGGCGGCGGCAGGCCGGCCGCCCTGGCGGCGTCGCGCATCGCGGCGATGCGGGTGTCGATCTCCAGCTGGGGCTGGCAGCGGTAGCGGCGCGGCACGCTGGATGTGGGCGGCACATAGCAAAAGCGCACGCAGCCGGTCTGGCGCCGCTCGGCGACCACGGGCGCGTCGAAGATACAGTCGCTGGCCGAAAGCATTTGCCCATGCACGTTTGCAAAGAAGGTGGAGCGCTGCAGATCCAGCGCGGCCTGGGCCGCATCCAGTGCCGTGCCACCCGCGGCGCCCGCATCCAGCAGTCCGACGACGCTGTCGGCCACGCTGACGCCGGTGATTGGCCCGGCGATGGCAATCGGCGCCGTCAGGCTGGACAGCACGCGCAGCGCCAGGCGCGGGCTGTCGCTGCCCACCGTGATGTAGGGGGTAGTGGGCAGAACGGTGCAATGCGCCAGCTCCACCTGGCCCAGTGCGCCGCTCATGGCCAGCGGCCCCTGCAGCAGCAGGCCATTGACGAACAGCGCGCCGGGGTTGCCGGACGTGGCGGCGGCCGTGCCCACCACCTGCAACTGCCCCTGCCAGTGCGCGCGCACCTCGGTGGCGGAAAAACGTCCTGGCAAGCGCCCCACGACTCCCGGCAGGGCCCCGGGTATGGGCGCCAGCGGCCATTGGCCGGACACGATCATGAGCCGTGAACCCTCGGCGATGTTCACCGTGAGTGGCGCGGCGTCGCTCTCGCTCAGGCTGTCCATGAGCACGATCACGCCCGTGCGGCCCGCGGGCAGTGCATTCCAGGCCGTGACCGCGTCGCGCAGCGTGGCAAACAGGCTGCCCGTGCCGCCCAGCGGCAGCAGATGTGTCACGCCGGCCTGCCAGACCGTGGGGTCGAAGAAGCCGCCCGTGTCCGCGTCCACCGCCGTGCCCTGGGACAGGCCGCTGCTTGCCGCGCGCAGCGCGTCGCCGCGGTCGTAGGGGCCGCCGCCGATGTCGGCCACGCTGCCATGGGCCGCCTGCAGCCAGACCCGCTGCACGTTGGCACCGGCCGGAAACGCGATGCGCCCGCGCCGCACGTCGATGGCTGCCACGCGCGGCGGCACGGGCAGCGCCACCGCGTTCGGAATCTCGCAGACCCACAGCCCCTCGCGCGCCACCTCCACGGGAGTGGTCTCGCCGGCCAATTGCGCAAACACGTGCAGCACGGGGGCCGTGTCGGTCATGAACAGGGGCGCGGGGCTGGCAACGCCGGCACGCAGCCGTTCCAGCTCGGCCTGCAGGGCCAGCGGGCGCAGGGGGGCGCTGACGTTCTGCTCGCCCGCGGCCTGGGTGATGGCGCCGCCGGTCTCGGTGCGCGGGGTGTTGAACAGCGGTGCATCCACACCCGCCGGGTGCATGTACCACCAGCCTGTGGCGCTCTGGCGCGCGCTGATGAAGTCGGCATCGGGATCACCCGGCGCGCCCCGGCCCAGCGGCTGGGCGCGCAGGCGCCACAGGAAGATGCCCACGTTGGGGATGTTGAAGCGCGCGCCGCGCCGGTCGGCGTTGCGCACCTCCAGCAGGTGCGCAAAGGGGTCGAAGGCGCCGGCGCTGGCCTCGGCCAGATCGGCCCGCGCGGCCTCGCGCACGCCGGCGGTGGCCATGGGGGTGCGGCGTACATGGTTCATGTGCTGGGTGGTCGCCAGGCGTTGGAAGAACTCCACGGCCGCCGCCGGCCAGCCGGTCACGTCGCGCGCCAGCTGCTCCAGCACCAGGGCCGTGCCCTTGCGGCGCCGGTAGGCCAGGGTGTTGGCGACCCAGGCGCGCGCGCTCACGCCCGCCGAGGGCACGGGGCGAATCGACCGCGCGCCCACCAGGTCGCCGATATAGGGCACGACCCATTCGTCGCAGGTCTCTATGAACCAGTTGTCGTACAGGCGTGCGGTGTCGGCCTCCAGCGCCGTGAGCTCCTCTTCGATCACGGCCAGCAGGGCGCGCAGCGGCTGGCCCTGCTCGGCATCGCGCAGGCGGTGGATGGCGGGCAGCAGCTGGTACAGCCGTTCGGGGGTGAGCAGGCTCATGGCTTGACCTCCAGCAATTGCACGGTGGCGGGGTTGATCAGCAGCAGCTCGGCGGCCTGCATGGTGGCGGCCGCATCGTCCCAGCGCGCGCCGAAGGCCGGTAGCACCTCGGCCACGCCGACCAATGGGCTGGCCTCGCCATAGGGTTGCAGCAGCTGCAGGTCCACGGCGACCACGCCGGGCAGCCCTTGCAGCAGCGTCGTGACGGCCGCCGCCGTGACCGGCTGCCCCAGGTCGCGTGCGTCAAAGCCATAGGCCTGCAGCAGGGCCGCGCTGCCGGCGGCGAGCACGGCGTCCACCTCGTACTGCGGGTCTATCACCAGGCCGGCGGTGCAGCGGAAGTAGCGCAGCGCCGCAGCATTCAGCACGAACTGCTGCGAAGGGTCGGACTGGTCGGCGATGGCCTGACGCAGATTGTCCAGCACCTGTATATCGGGGGCGCCGCCGGTTGCGCCCAGCACGGACAGCAGCACGCGCGAGGCGCCGTGGATGACCACGAGGTCGGCGCGCGCCTTGCCTATGCCGGGAAAGGCGCGCGCATAGTCCTGGTAGTCGGACAGCGAGACCACGCGCTCAAAGGCCAGCAGGGTCAGGGTGGCGTTGCGGCGTGCGTCTTCGAGTTTCTCCGCGTCCTGTGCGCCGCCCGCGGGCAGCGGGTTGGTGACCCCGCGCAGCCCCAGCGGCATGGCGCGCGGCATGGTCAGCGTGCCGGCCGCGACCTCGCCATCGGCGCCTATTCCGGTGCGGTAGCTGGCGCGCAGATTCGTCTGCCCGGTGGGCAGGCGCGCGCCCTGGCGGCCGTCGCCAAACAGCAGCGTCATGCGCGCCTCGTTGTCGATGCGGGTGGCAAACACATGCTCATCGGCACCTGCGCCGTAGAGCGAGGGACGCTCGTTCCACAGCAGGCCGTTGACGCGCAGCACCAGCGTGCTCTGCGCGCCGCTGGCGCTGGCGGCCGACAGGTAGGTGGTGGGCGGGCGGCGCAGCGTGAACTGCTGGAAGGGCTGGGCCGCGTTGCCGTTGCCAAGTACCTCCTGAACGCTCTCGCCATGCGTGGCTGCGACCACGTTGGCGTGGATGGCCAGGCCCTCGCGCTGGTAGCTGAACCGCAGGCCGTCCTTGCCGGCTTTGCCCTTCAGCACCAGCGTGCTGCGGCCGTTGGCATGCACCACGTCGTCGAGCAGCGCGATCTCGGCCGCCTGTATGCCCGGTATGTCGCTGCGCGGGCCGACGAAGGCCAGCGGCTTGCCGCGTTCAAGGCCCAGCACCATGGTGGAGAGTTCCACGCGCAGCGTGCCTGCCGCCACGGGCTCTTCGATGGGCAGATCCACCAACGGCCTGCGCCGGCTGGCCACATGGGCCGTGGTGTCGCGGAACTTGAAGTCCTCCGATGGCGCGGTCGTCAGAGGCTGGCCGCTCGCGTCGGCCAGGCGCAGCGCCATGGCGCGCGCGGACAGGCCATAGTCGGCACGTGCCGACTCGCGTGCGTCGAACAGCGCGTAGGTGGTGGCCGCCACGCTGGGCGAGTCGAACACCATCCAGCTGCCCGGTTCCAGGCCGGGGGTGGGCCGTTCCAACACCGCATTGCAGGGCGGGTATTGGGTGCTGGCAAGGTGACTCGTGCCCTGGGAGTCCACCCAGATGCTGCGTGCGGATCCCAGCGTTGTGTTGCCCGTGGCCACATCGCCCTGATCCCAGCCCTGAGGATACGGGTCGCCATGGAGGTTGCTCGCGGGCAGCGATCCCCATCTGGGCGCGTTGTGGCCAAAAAAACCCAGCCGCGCGCCAAAGCTGAAGGCGCCGGCCTCGGGCGCAACGGGCTGGGCCGGCGGCTGCAGGCTGGCGGTTATCGCCTGCACCAGCTGCAGGCCGCTCCAGCCCTGTATGGACACCATGGCCTGCAGCTCGCCCTCCTGCCAGGCTTTGGCTCGGATGGTGTTCTTGATGGTGCCGGCGTTGAAGGAGACGCTTTCCACCTGGGCCTGGGCGTAGTTGCCGAAGAACAGCACGCCCACGGGCACCTGCCACAGCAGCCGCGGCGGCGCGGCCGGCTTGACCGGGTCGGGCAGGGGCTCCAGCTCTATGCGCACGCGTTGCAGCGACTTTTCTTCGGCGACCTCGGTGGCGCGCAGCACCAGCTGGCGCAGGCTGGTGCCGTTCTTGCCCACGAACAGCAGCAGCTCGCCGGCCTGTAGGGTGTTGGCGTCGCTGCCCAGGTAGACACGGCCGACCTCCAGCGCATCGACCGTTGGCTCAACGGACAGGCCAGGATCCAGGCGGTACAGGTCGCCGCTGGAGAGGTTCGGGTGCAGTCCGGCGGTGTTGGCCGGCAGGCTGCCCTGGGGCAGCAGCAGCACGAGCCGGCGCGGCCCGCCGCTCACGTCCAGCAGCGCCATGTCGGCCGGGCGCGTCTGGCGCGGGCGCAGCGTATTCCATTCGGCGCGTGCCAGCAGCTCGCTGCTCGTCTCGAACACCTGAGGCAGTTTTCCCTGGGGCGGAACGCTTTGTATGGGGCTGCCGGCGGCAATGGTGCATACGCCGGGGGCGCCCGGTGCATCTTCCACGGTGAACACCAGGTGCACGCCCGCGGCCACGCCGGGCCGCAGTTCGTAGCCCACGGCACGCGCCAGCTCCAGCACCGAGCGGCGTTCGGTGGCGGTGCGCAGAAAGCCTTCGTTGGCGATGCGCTCCTGGTAGAAGCTCAGCACGTCGGCCACGCAGGCGGCGGCGTCCACCAGCGCCACCGTGGCGTCGCTGCCCTCGCGTGTGGTCAGCGCGGCAAGCGGCCTGGGGGCACTGTTGCCCAGGGCCAGGTCACGCCACAGCGGCAGCCCGTCCAGCATGCGCTGGTAGAAGCCGGGCTGTATGTCCGTGCGCCAGGCCAGCGCCGGCAGGCCCGGGGCGTTGTAGATGGGCTGGCGCGGCTGCTGGCCCTCGCAGCAGTGGCATCCGGTGAGGGTGACGTCGCTCATGGCTGGTCTCCCATTGCGTGGACGTCGAATGCGATCTTGCCGTTTTGCGGCGCACTCGGGTCGTTGTCCAGCCGCGCAATCTCCAGGCGCGCCATGCTGATCTGTCCGGCGGCGATTTCGCCCGCGGCCGCGCGCCCCAGGCGCTGAAAGCGCAGCGGCTCCACGTAGGCCACGCCGGTCACGCCCATGGCGGCGGCGATCACGGCACTGAGAAACACGGGGTCGCCAAAGCTGAACCGGTCAGGGTCGAAGAAGCCGCCCGGTGTGGTGCCGAAGCGTTGCAGCAGGCGCTGCTCGACATCGGCCGTGAAGTAGCCGGGCAGTGCGCAGACATGCAGCGCAATGTCCAGGGCCGCATAGGCGGGCGCGTCGATTTCCACATCGTGGCCGGCCAGGCGGTAGCGGTCTATGAAGGCGCCGATGCTGTCCTCGAAGGCCTGGTCCACGGCCGCTCCGCCGCGCCGGTCCACGGTGATGAACATGGTGTACCAGCTGCCCGTCCAGCGCCTGGTGGCCACGGCGCGTTGTATGCGGGCGTCGCGCATGGCCACCTCGGCGTAATCCTCCGGCGTGACGGCCCGCTCCTGGCGGCGCAAGGCCTGGGGCGCGTCCATGCGCGCGCGGGCCATGGGCACCGGGTCGGTGCCGCCGCTGGCGGGCAGCGGGTTGCGCACGCGCGTGATGCCATTGAAGCCACTGAGCACATGGGCGATGGCGTCGGCGCCAATGTTGCCGGCACTGCCGTTGCCCGTGCGCATGCGCAGCTGCAGCGTTTCGAGCGCTCCCGGGCTGCGGCCGTTGATGCCGTCGCCGAAGCGCAGTTGCACGCTGGCGTCGTTGTTGGTCTCGACCACGTAGTCGGCCGCCTGCGCGTCGCTGCCCAGAAGGTCGCGCTGCGCGCTCCAGATGCGGCCGTCGCCCTTGCTCGTGACCAGCATGGCCTCGCGCGTGTCGGCCGGGGCGCCCTGCAGCGCAGCCGTGGCCGGCGCCGTGGCGTCGACCAGCGTCAAGCGCCCGAGTGCGTCGCGCACCAGGCCCTGGCGCGTAAGTGGCTGGATGCTGGCATTCACCGGCCGCTGGCGTGGCACGCGCCCGCCAGGCACGGCCTCAAGGGCCTGCTGGGCTTTGGGCTCCGGGCTCATGCCGCTGTCGGCCAGCGCGACGTTGGCGCAGGCGCCCGCCATGTCCTGCACCAGCGTGCCGCCAATGACCTTGGACAGGCACAGGTCGAAGGGCAGGGCGTCGCCTGCGGCCCACTGCACCTCGACGATGGGCTGCAGCGTGACCGGGTCAAGCCGCGCAGTGGGGGAGGGCTGGCGGCTGGCGTCGGCCTGGGGATCGACGTAGGTGAGCCGCACCACATGGCGCTGCAATGGGTCTGCGTCCTGCGGCAGGCCGTTGCTGGTGCCGGCGCGCGACTCCAGCAGCAGCAGGTCGCCGGCGCGCAGGCGCAGGCGCTGCGCCACGCTGTCGCGCAGAAAGGCACGCGTGGCGCCGGCCGGCAGGCAGCAGGCTTCGTCGCTCCAGGTGTAGAAATGCAGGTCGTTGTGTGCGCTGTACAGGGTGATCGGCGTCAGCAGCTCAAAGGCCTGAGCGCCGGCCATGACCAGGTCGGCCGCCTGCTGGCGCGAGGCCAGGCGTCGCCCCACACCGGGCGACTGTGTCAAAAGCAGCGTGCCGTCCAGGCCGGTGGCAGCATCGCAGGCCGCGAGCTGCTGACCGTCGGCGCTGGCATCCACCTCGAAGGCGACCCAGGCGCGCGCGTTGCGGCCCTCGCCCAGTGCGTAGTCCAGCAGGCGCGCATGGCGCTTGACCGACACGCGCTGGCGAGCCGTACCCAGGTAGGCCTCGGTGGCGACCGCGTCCTGGAAGTAGGCGATCTCGTCGGCGCGGTAGGCCAGAGCCTCACCGAGCGTGACGAGCAGATCCGCCGGATTGCGCCCTTGCCAGTCGGGCATGAGCACCGACAGGCGGTCCAGCACCAGTCTGCGAAAGCTTGGGTAGTCGCGCACCAGGTAGTCGATGTCGGGCACTGGGCCAACCGCGGGCGGGCAGTTGTCGCGCGTGCGGCAATCGAGGTCGCTGGGGCAATCGACCTTGAAGCTGAAGGAAATCTGGGCCAAAGCGGGGTCTATGCCGACGGGCGGCGCGTCGGCACCGGCCGAGGCCACCAGGCGCAACTGGTAGCGCGAGAAATCGCCGCTGTCGTCCAGCTCGACCGCGAGCTGCTTGCCGCTGGCCGTCACGTTGAGCACGCGCGGGTCACGCACGCGTTCGCCGCCGATGACCTCGACGTTGCCTGCCGTGAGCGAAGCGGCGGGCGCCTTGGACAGGTCGTGCACGAAGTGCAGCACCAGGCGCGGTGCACCGTGAACTACCTCCAGGTACTCGATGCCGTTGAACCAGCGCGGAGGCGTCTCCTGAGCTGCGGCGCGCAGGACGGCGACGCGGCGCGGGTTCTGGCAGAGGTATTGCTGCGTGCTCATGATGCAAGGCTCCTGGTGAACTGGGCCTCACCGGACTGCTGCGATTCGATTACGGTGTAGCGCACCGCCACGGTGAGCGTGGCGTCCTCGCTGCTGGCGGCAACCTCGTCGATGCGCAGCAAGTGCCCCAGCCATTGCTGCAGCGAGGCCTGGACCAGCGCCTGAATCGTTGCCGCCAGCTCCGGGCTGTTGGGCGCAAACACGAGCTGCATGAGGCCGCAGCCGAAGTCGGGGCGGTTGACGCGCTCGCCGGGGACGGTGAACAGCAGCTGCTCTATGAGGCCGTGCAGCCAGTCGTCGCGTGTGGCCTCGCCGGTGCGGCCACGCCCGTCGATGCGGTAGGGGAAGGCGTCGTAGGTGTTCATGATTCAAGTCCCCAGGACACGGGTTTGTGCCGCCACCGGCATGAGTGGCGTACCCGTGGGCGTGCAGATGGCCTGACCGCTCATCAACAGCACCGGCTGGCCGGCGGCGAAGACGCGCGTGGCTGCCACCACCCATTGCGCCGTGATGCAGGGCCCATTGCCCTGCGGCGGCGAGAACGCGCAACCCGCAACCAGCCAGGGCGCGCCCTGCGTGGCCACGGGCTGGCCCGACACCAGCACGCGCGGCACAGGCGCGCTGGGCGTGGCCTGGCCGCCGTGGGCGCACAGCACGGTGGCGCCTAGATGGAGCAGGGGGCCGGGCATGGCATCGCTCCTCAGACCACCGTCAACGCGCCGGCGTTGATGTTCACGGTGGGCCCGGTCATGATCAACGAGGCGCCCTTGCCGTTCTGGATGTAGATGCCTGTGTCGTTGACGATCAGCGTGGCGCCGGTGGCGCTTTTGAGCATGATGCCGCCCGTGGGGCCGGGCAGGTCGCTGACCGTGAGGCCGTTCTGCAGCGTGGTCTGCAGCGTGAAGGACTGAACGCCGGGCGGCGTGGCGCGCGCCAGGGCCGGCACCTCGGCCGCGCTGCCCCAGAAGCAACCGACCCAGATGGGGTAGTCGGGCTCACCCTGCTCAAATTCGACCCACACGCCCGAGCCGATCATGGGCAGCGCGAACATGCCGTTCTGTATGCCCGCCACGGGCATGCAGGGCATGGCCCAGGTGGCCGGCAGCAGACCGGCCACGTCCGGCACCTGTACCTGCAGCCTGCCGATCTGCATGGGGTCGACGTTGTTGAGCACCATGCCGCGGTATTTGCCGTAGAACTTGTCGCCCATGATTGCTCTCCTCATTCAAACCGGCACTGCGGGCGTGATCGACACCAGGCCGTTGCGCGTGAGCTCGAAGCTCTGTTTGAACTCGCCGCGCTTGAGCGTGCTGGTCACGCTGCTCACGTAGTACAGGCCGTCATAGGCCACGCCCGCGCCGCGCACGCCCACCAGGCCGCGCGCCCTGAGCACCCGGCCATAGCGCAGCACGTTGAGGCTGCCGCTGCCGCTCACCGCATCCTGCGACTTGGCGGCCTCGGCCAGCCCGGCAGAGATGGCGCGCATGGGGCTCATCTTGGCCGTGTCCTTGAGCAACCTGAGGTTGGAGATGGGCGTGGGCAGCAGGCCCAGCGGCGGCTGCAGCGGGTTCAGGTTGGGTATGGGAATCGGTATCGGCACGCGCGTGAGCTGGTTCTGTATGAAGACCACGGGCAGCACGCCCTTGGTCGGATCGAACTTGAACGACAGCGCCTCCACGTTGGTGCGCGAGTCCATGTCGACGTTCAGCGCCGGCTGCGGCATGCCGACCTTGATCTCGGGCCCGAAGTAGGCGATGTTGGTGCCCACGGCCGGGCCGGGTTCCACATAGAACACATAGCCCACCTCGCGTGCCAGCTGCTGGATGTAGGCCAGGTCCGTGCCCTTTTGCGCGGGAATCTTGTCGATGGGGATCTGCACGTCGGGGAACAGCACCGGGATCACCATGGGGATCAGGCCGAACGGCGCGTACTTGGCGCACAGCAGGGCCACGCGGCCCTCCACGGGCACGGCCGGAAACGGCAGGCCGCTCCCGTCCTGCATGTCCATGGCCTTGGTGACGTCCTCGCCCGTCACCGTGAGCGTGCCGGCCTGGCCGCGGCCGCCGGGCTGCACCTCCACATGGGTCATCACGCCATCGAACAGCGGCTGGGCACTGCCATTCATGGTGACGATGAGCAGCACGCGCAGCGGCGGCGTGCCCATGCCGGTGTTGGTACCGGCCGCGAGCAGGAAGATGGTATAGAGTGGCGAGCGTGCGGTGATCGTGAAGGTGAGCTGAAAGCCTGAGGCGCTGCCTGCCTGCGTGCGTACCTCCACGCTCTGCAGCGCGTCCAGCACCACGCGCGGCACCGGCAGCGGCACGATGGGGCCGACGAGCAGGGTGAGCTGTATGCCTTGGGCGAGCATGCTCAACTCTCCATGGCGGGGGGCGGCACGCCCTCGGGCAGTGTGATGCGCACGCGTGTGCCGGGCACGGCCATCATGGCCTCGGGCAGCATGGCGCCGTTGGCATCCGCCAGGCGCCACCATTGCTCGGCCACGCCCAGAAATTGGGCCGCCAGCTGGTCGGCGCGCTGGCCGGCGGCCAGCGTCACGGTCTGCACGGTGGCAAAGCTCTCGGGCGGCGGCAGAAAGCGCCGCGTGACATAGGCCACGGTGCGGCCGTCGGGCAGCTGCGCCTGGGCCGTGGGCAGACCGTGGTAGCGGCTGTCCGGCGCAAAGGTCGGCTGGGCCAGGCCGTTGGCCTGCAGGAAGGCGGCAATGGGGTCGGTCATGGTCAGATTCCCGTCACGCCAAGCGTGGACAGCGAGACCGGCTGGGCCTTGCCCGCCAGCTGCTCGCGGTTTTGCAGGTAGGTCATGAACAACGCGCCGCCCTTGGAGGCATAGCCCAGGTCATCCACCGTGAGCACGCGCAGGCTGAAGCTCGCCTTGGCGTGTATGGGGTTGAGCGCCGGGTCGAAGGCCTCCTCGGTCACCGAGAAGCTGGTCAGCTTGACCGGTATGACGCGGCTGGCGCCCCAGACCAGCAGCAGCAGCGGTGCGAGCATGGGTGCGATCTCCAACGTGCCCGAGTTGGCCTGGTTGTTGACCTTGTTCAGCTGCGCGCTGGTGGGCTGCGAGAGTGATTCGAGCAGCGCGATCTGCGGCGCCAGGCCGTAGGCCACGGTGGCGGCGTTCTGGTCGGGAAATTCGAGTTGGTCGGTTGCATCCAGATCGGCCTCGAAGCTGATGGTCTCCACCGCCGGGCCCTTGAAGCGCGTGGGCTCGGCGCGGTCTGCGCCGGCCTCGCCGCCCGCCTCCTGCGCCTTGAGCTCGCGCTTGAGCGACTCGGCGTTGTACTGCAGCGCAATCACGCGCTGCACCTGGGCGGTGTCGGGCGCGACGAGCACCAGGCCGCCCTTGATGAGCTTGGGGGAGAAGGGGGTGGTGGTCATGGTACTAGCCGGGAAACGATGAAGTAGCGGCCCCAGCCGCCGGGGCGCTTGACGTGCTGGATCGGCACATTGACGTGCGGTGGACCGGCCTTCGTCTCGCAGAACGAAACGGGCTGGTGCTGGTTCTGCGAGGGGCCGGCGCTGGCATTGGCGGCTCCGTCATAGGGCCAGAGGTTGCGGAAGCTGTCCAGGTTCTCGCCATCGAGCGCTCCCCATTGCAGGTCCTGGACATGGTCTGCCTGCAGGAAGCGCGGTGCTCCCCAGTCGAATCCGTAGGACGCGAGGGTGGCGCGGAAGTCCGCG
>JAFECU010000116.1 GCA_018242005.1 Pseudomonadota bacterium
CTTCGAGAGCAACCGGCCGTGTGCGCGCTCGCGCCAGCCTGTGATCCTTGGGAATCGCCAACACCGCATCTTCGTCCAGCAGAGGCTCAAACACCACTCCTTCGGGCTGTGACACAGGCAAGCGCAAAAAACCGCAATGCAGTTGACCTCCGGCCACCGCCTCCGTGATTTCCGCGGCATTGTTTTCACGCACGTTCAGCGTGATGCCAGGATGGCGCTTACGGCATAAGCGCAGCACCTCGGGCGTGAATGCATGGGCCGCCGCCGAGCTCGTGAATCCAACTTCGATGCGCCCGTGCTCACCACGCACAAATGCCTGCATGCGACCGGTCATGGACTCGAAATCGTTCATCAGTCGCAGGGCTTCAGTGCGCAGCTGGCGACCCGCATGCGTAAGGTCCACGCCCTTGGCATGTCGAACAAAAAGCTCTGCGCCCAGCTCTGCTTCCAGCGCCCGAATCTGCTGTGACAGCGGAGGCTGCTGCATTCCCAGTCGCTCGGCGGCCCGGGTTATGTGCCCTTCCTCTGCCACGGCAAGGAAATAGCGAAGATGGCGCATGTCCATATGCACAACGTATTCAACTCATACATCAAAAATCTTTGAAATATTAAACGAGTCCTCCCAGAATCACCAGCAGGCGCTAACAGCTGCCTTAGCACAACACCCCTACCCAAGGAGACATCCATGCATTGTTCATTGCGCCTCGGCGGCGCCACGCTTCTCGTGCTTTCGGGCGTTGCCGGCTGCGGAGGCGGCTCAGTGACGCTCAGCGGACCAGCCAGCTCCACCGAAAAGGCGCCTCAAGCCTCGGCCTGCCCCACGGCGGTCCCCGCCACGACCTCATGCCTGTCGGGAGTTGACTCCAAGGGCGCGCACTACCTGATTGCCAAGCCTGCCAACTGGAACGGAACTCTGGTTCTGCATGCACATGGAGGCCCTTCTCTGACTGCGCCCACCATCGAACGGGCCGAAGAGGATCTGACACGCTGGGCCATCATGGTCAAGGCAGGCTACGCCTGGGCCGGATCCACGTTCCGCCAAGGGGGGGTTGAAGCTCGTGCGGCCGCCGAGGATACGGAGCGTCTGCGCGGTATCTTCCGCACCCATGTGGGCAAGCCCAATCGCACCATCTTGCATGGCCAATCGTGGGGCGCATCCGTGGCGGTCAAGGCTGCGGAAAGCTTCACCCGGGAAACAGTGGGCGAGCAGCCCTATGACGGCGTGCTGCTGTCCAGTGGCGTGCTCGGTGGCGGTACACGCTCATACGATTTCCGGACCGACCTGCGCGTTGTGTACCAATACCTATGCGGGAACCACCCACGCCCCAGCGAGCCTCAGTACGCTCTCAACCTGGGCTTGCCCGCAGGAGCAAGCATGAAACAGGCAGATATCGCCAGCCGTGCCAACGAATGCCTGGCTCTCAATAGACCTGCATCACAACGTACAGCAGAGCAGCAGGCAAAAGTGCAAACACTGGTAAACGTGATACGGATTCCGGAAAGTCAAATCCTGTCACATCTGAACTGGGGAACGCTGCATTTTCAGGACATCTCCAGCAAACGCACCGGCGGCGCCAGCCCTTTTGGAAACGAAGGCGCCATCTACAAGGGCTCCTCCGACGATGTCGCGCTCAATGCCGGCGTGTTGCGCTACCGCGCCGACCCCGCGGCCTATAGCAAACTCGCCGAGGACATGGATCCGAGTGGCAAGATTCCCGTGCCTGTGCTCACCGTCAAATGGATCGGCGACCCGACCGCATTCGTAGAGCTGGACGCGTACTTTCGCTCGGTGATGCAGCAGGGCGGTAGCGCAGGACGATTGGTGCAAACTTTCACCAACGATGGCACGCACAGCTACATCAGCGACCCCACCTATCCAACGCTGATGAAGGCCCTATTGCATTGGGTTGCAACC
>JAFECU010000117.1 GCA_018242005.1 Pseudomonadota bacterium
CCGTATCACGGCGTTCTCGCCGTGCAAGGGCTGCGCGCGCCTTGCGCGCTTGCGTCCTGGCGGCCGTCTGCGACCCCTGACTGCTGCGCTGCGCCGTGAGGGCGACGGTTCCGGGCAATTCCGCCCTTGCAACCGGAGAACCGTCATGAACGACAAATCACACGTTTCCCTCGAACAGCACGTTTGCCTGGTCTGCGGCGCGGCCTTCGACACAGGCAGCGTCCTGCTGGATCGCCGTTTGCGCGCGAGCATGGAGCGCCATACGAAGACAGGCTGGGGCTTGTGTCCCGAACAGCAGAAGTTGGCCGATGACGGCTTTGTGGCATTGGTCGAGTGTGATCCGCAGCGCAGCGGTGCCGCAGGTGCTTGGCGCATGAAGCCCGAGCAGGCGTACCGCACGGGGCGGCTAGCGCACTTGCGGCGGGCGGTGTTCGCGCAGGTGTTCAAGGCGCCGATTGATGACGAGCAGGCCTGCGTGTTCGTGGAGTCTGGCGTGATCGAGCAGTTGCAGGCGATGACGGCTCCGGCCGAGGGCTGATCGCGCCTTGCGCGATGCGCCGTCCTGCGGGGCAGGCGCCTTTTCCATACTCACCAAGCCCAAGCTTCCATCATCAGATAAGAAAAATCGTTCACTTTTTAGAAAATTTCTGAGCTATACTGTGATTGCCGGGGCCACACCACGCACTCCCAATCTATACACAGTACCAGCCAATCAACCACTACGGCGCCCGGCTTAGGAGAAATCATGAAATTGACGCCATTTGGAGAAGCCGTCCGCGTAATGCGGCTTAGGCACGGGCTGTCATTGAAAGCCATGGCCGAGGCCATGGGCATCAGCTCGGCATACCTCAGTTCAATGGAGTTCGGAGAGAAGCGTTTGGCGCAGAAGCACATTGACAGTGCGATCTCGTTCCTGGGGCAGTACTGCGACCAGGAACAGATCCGTCAGGTGCGTGATGCTGCTGAGCAGTCCAAGCAGATCATCGACACAGAGGGCATGTCTCCGGAGGCGCGCGGGCATGTCGCGGCATTTGCTCGGCGGCTGCAAGAAGGTGCTACGCCGACTCCTGCCATCCTGAGCTGGATCGAGGACACCAAGGGCAAGGTTTAACAACAAGGATCGGTATGACGACGATAGTGAAAGATGGCGTGATTCGAGTGCCCAGCGGGCTCAAGGTCAAAGCTGCAAGTTATGCCTCGATTGAGAAGTTGGCGGACTCCATCCGCCCCAATCTGCCGGTGAAAAAGGGGGAGCGCTTCTGCCTGGACGCGCTCACCATATTTGAGCGCACGTTCCCACAAATCGGCTACCCGTACCGTACCGCCGGCATTGACGAGATTGA
Source organism: Pseudomonadota bacterium (assembly GCA_018242005.1). Lineage (GTDB taxonomy): Bacteria > Pseudomonadota > Gammaproteobacteria > Burkholderiales > Burkholderiaceae_C > Alicycliphilus. The sequence continues at coordinate 1,344 of JAFECU010000117.1, forward strand.
CGAATGCGCCGCCTTCACGATCACCTCTCCTGACGGCAATGTTGTGGTGATGCGCGAAGATATTTACGACAAGCTGCACGCAGAAAACCCTTTTGGGCGCAGCACCGTTATCCACGAGTTGAGCCACATTGCACAGGCCCATCCGATTACTCTGTACCGCGGCGCTACCTTGGGAGGTCACCGCTTCTGCGAGGACTCCGAGTGGCAGGCCAAGGCCGGTACGGCAGCCCTGATGATGCCTCTCGCTGCATGCCAGATCGCAAAATCACCCCAGGAACTGGCGGCCATGTGTGGCACGAGTGTCGAATCAGCCACCTACCGTATCAAAACCCTGGTGGGCAAGTTGAAGACGCTCACTCCCAGCTTCCCTTTGTGGGAGTACGGCAGTGAATGAAAAAGCCCACGAGATGCTACCAACATCTCGGGGCTCTTCGGAATGGTGAATAGGGGTCTACCAAACCACCTGCACACGCAATGTCTTGGGGAAGACAAAAGCGAACTCTAACAGTTCAGCGTGGACAGGCAAGCCAAAACCTCTCAATTCGTTACGGAGGGACGCCATGTCCTACTGTCGCGTGAAGTCGGTGTTTGTTCGCCGCTACACCCGCCGCCGCTTTGGTCGCTGGGAGTGGGTATGTGAACACTGGCGCTCGCATCCGGGCCAGATGAGCCTGTTCTGATCAAGGTTGGTGGCGGGAAGTACCAGTTCCCGCCACCCAGGTGCCGACTACGGGTGAGGCATCGGCGGCGCTTTCTTTGCGGAAAATCCTGGGGATTTTACATCCTATGGTTTGGCGCTGCAATCGGCAACCCCGGCAACCCTTTGCACGGCATGTCCGTGAGGAAGGTTCCTATGTCCGCCGAACGTACTGGTGGCCGTTGGGTGATCTGCCGCTACATTGTCAAGAATGGCCGCATGATTTACCCGAAGAACGGCAAGTGCTTCCGCTTCTGGGTCGACGACACCAAGAAGCGTAAGTAATGCTCTGAACAGTCCTATGGCTGTTGGCGTCTTGGACGCTCACCTAGCTCTGGCCATGGCTTGGGCGTGTAGCTAACTGTGCGCATGAACGCGCTATCCGTTCCTATGGCCGGCTTATGTCGGCCTTAGTTTTGCGCCTTATTGATCCCCCTCGTTGTGGCATGCGCATACGTTGCGTTGTGCGCCAAAGTCAGTGGTTGCCGCACCTTACAAGAGGCGGCATTACTGGATTTCTCGGGCGTGTAGCCGTTCCTACCTTACGGTGAAACCTGGGCGTCCCCGGCCACCTGGGAGATGGCCGGTCGCGCTGTCGTGCGCGTGGCGCATCGAGCAGCCTGCGTCGTCTCGCCCCCTGACGGGCTTCCATCGTTCCCTCGCTCCGCTCGGCTGACGCCTCCGGCCCGGCTTCCAGCTTCGGGCCTGCGCGCTTCGCTTGCCGTGCG
>JAFECU010000118.1 GCA_018242005.1 Pseudomonadota bacterium
ACAGGATGCCGCAGCCTCCTCCGGCCCCCCTCCCGCGCAGGGCCAGCCGCCCAAGCTGCTCGATCGCATGCGCGTCCATCTGCGCACGCGGCACTACAGCATCCGTACCGAAGAGGCCTACCTCGACTGGGCGCGGCGCTTTATCCTGTTCCATGGCAAACGCCACCCGCAGGACATGGGGGCGGCCGAGGTCGAGGCGTTTTTGAGCCATCTGGCCGTGGACCGGCAGGTGTCGGCCTCCACGCAGAATCAGGCCAAGGCGGCGCTGTTGTATCTGTACAAACAGGTATTGGGCATGGATTTGCCCTGGCTTGATGAGGTGGTGCAGGCGCGGCGGCCGCGGCGTTTGCCGGTGGTGCTCACCCCGTCCGAGGTGCGCGCGCTGCTGTTGCATACCGAGGGCACCGCGGGGCTGATCGTGCGGCTGATGTATGGCACGGGCCTGCGTTTGATGGAGGCGCTGCGCCTGCGCGTCAAGGATATTGAATTCGAGCGCCGTGAAATCGTGGTGCGCGAGGGAAAGGGAAACAAGGACCGCATCACGGTATTGCCAGAAAATCTGATCGCGCCATTGCAGGCGCAATTGAATAAATCCCAGGCGCTGCATCAAAAGGACCTGGCCGCGGGTTTTGGCCGGGTATTGCTGCCGCATGCGCTGGCCGTCAAATATCCGCGCGCCGATCGGGATTGGGCCTGGCAGTGGCTATTTCCGTCGCCGGTGCGCTCGCTCGACCCGCGCCCGGATGTGCAGAGTGGCGAAGCGCTGGAGCGGCGCCACCATGTCTACCCCGAATCGGTGCAGCGCGCCGTGCGCGAGGCGGCTCGGCGCGCCGAGATTGCCAAGCCGGTGTCGCCCCACGTGCTGCGCCATTCGTTTGCCACGCATTTGCTGCAGGCGGGCTATGACATTCGCACGGTGCAGGAGTTGCTGGGCCATGCCGACGTGAGCACGACCATGATCTACACCCATGTGCTCAACAAGGGCGGGCGCGGCGTGTTGAGCCCGCTCGATGCGCTGTAGCGGCGCGGCCCTGTGCGCCGCCCGCCGAGTGCGCTTCGCCGGTCGGTGCGGTGTCGCCGGGCCCGATGGGGTGCTCGGTCAGCACCATGTCGGCATTGCACCTGGGGAGTTGATCCAGCAGTCGGTGGAGGTAGCCGATCAACCACAGGGCGCTTATCGATGGGGCTGCGATGAGTGCCAGCGTGAGCAGTGTTGGAGTGGGTAAGAAGGATGTCATGTGCTTCTCCTGGCGTGTCTCATGCGGCCATTTTTGAGGGGCCATTCGGCGTGCCGATGAAGTCCAGCACCCGCTCAATCACCGTGCGGTCGCCCAGCAGGCGGTGGTGCCCCAGTCCCTGGGTTACGTGCAGCTCCAGCGGGCGCGTGGCGCAGGCGGTGATGAGGGCGAAGAGGTGCTCGAAGGGCACTTCCGGGTCTTCCGCGTCATGCAGCATCAGCGTGGGCTGTGTGGTCTGGCTGAGCATCTGGCCCACCGACAGCCTGTCCCAGTCCAGCAGGCCCTTGCAGCGGTTCACCATGATCTGGCGCCCACGCTCCAGTACTGCAGGCGGTAGGCCGACCAGGCGGGCGAATTCCTCGGTGACCCACTTGCAATAGGCGAGCGAGCTGAACAGCACCTGGCGCTCGGCGCGCACGCCAAAATCCAGCTGCGCCCACAAGGCCATGGCCACGCCGAAAGAGTGCGCGATCAGGGTGTGGATCTCGCCGGCATGTGCGGCCACCGCCGCAACCGATTGGGCAAATTCTGGCAGCGTGATCGATCGGCCGCTGGATGCGCCATGGCCCAGCGCGTCAAAGGCCACAACGCTGTAGCCGGCCTTGATCAGCGCCGGCACCATCCTGCCCAGGTGTGTGCCACGCGCACCCCAGCCATGCACCAGCAGCACAGTGGGCCCGCTGCCCCAGCGGTACACGTGTATGTACTTGTGGCCGACGCGAACCCAGCTGATTTCTGCGCGTTCGCGCAGGCGTGCCTGCCAGGGGCGTTCGGGCACGCGCGGCGGCCGGGTCAGCAGCACATAGGCCAGCCTTGCCGCCAGCCCAGGCGTTGTGGGGCCAAGCACCGCAAAAGCGCGGCGCAGCCAGCGCACGGACCGCGTTTCCGCAAACCGGCCTACGCGCCGCGGCGTTGCCGGACTGTCGTCGCATGCCATTTGCGCAAGGGGTTGCGCAAGGGGTGGCGCAGGCGATAGCGCTGGGGGCAGCGCCGGGGTGGAGATTGCAGACATGGTGGACCTCGCTCTCGTGCAATGCGGCGTTGGTGCCGCGCTGTTGATGCACTGTAGGAATGGGCCATGGGCTTGCACAGGTGAACTTGGTCACCCTGGAGCCATGCGGCATGCAGGTTCACCTGCCAGATTGGTCGGACGAGCAAACCACCGTCATCCGCGCGAAGGCGGAGATCCACTGCAGCGGTAAGCCCGCTGCCTGCCTGGCACTTGGATTCCCGCCTTCGCGGGAATGACGGGTTTGCAGGCCTCACTGCGTGCGCCCATGGGCAGGGCGCAGCGGGCGTGGCATCCAGTTCGCTGCAGGGGTGACCTTCTTCACGGTGACGGGCCGGCATGCCGCTCCTAACCTGCAGCCGTGCGGTCGCATTGGCGTTGGCCGCGCTGGCGCGAGGCATGCACGGACGCAGTCGCGCGATGAGCAACCCCACTGAGCGAGGAAGACCGATATGCCTGCTTCATTTCAATCGACGCCGCGGTGCGCGGCACAGCGCGGACGCGGCGCCATGCGCGCGGCCCTCATTGCCGGCGCGTTTGCCGGACTGGCGTGCAGCGCCCATGCGCAAGCCCCGGCGACGGCGGTGACAGCCACATCGGCGCTGGCACGCGCCGAGCGGCAGGCGCTGCTGACGCTCTACGCCCGCACCGCCGGCCCCGAATGGACCGTGCGCACGGGCTGGGGCGGCCCGGCGGGCACCGAATGCAGCTGGCATGGCGTGCGCTGCGATGAGCAGCAGCATGTCGTGGCGCTGGAGCTGGCCAACAACGGCCTGCGCGGTCGCCTGCCGCCGCTGCAGGCTCTGTCGCGCCTTCAGGTGCTGCGGGTGTCGCTGAACCATCTGCAGGGCGCACTGCCGCCGCTGGCCGGCCTGCGCGAGCTGCGCGTGCTGACGGCGCACAACAATCTGCTGACAGGCGCTATTCCGCCGCTACAGGCGCTGCCTCGGCTGGAGCGCGTAATCGTTGCCAACAATGAGCTGAGCGGCCCGCTGCCACCCCTGCGCGGGCTCACGCAGTTGCGGGACTTTGATGCGTCAAACAACCGTCTCAGCGGCATCGTTCCCCGCCTCGACGGGCTCGATAGCCTGCGGCGCCTCGACCTGTCGTTCAACCGCCTGCACGGCGTTGCGTCGCCGGGCAGCCTGCCAGCCAGCGTCGATTTGGAAGGCAACCTGATCCGCGGGCAGGCCGTGGTCGCCCGCCGTTGAGGCCAGGCGGATCAGCTCGCCCGCAGCGTTGCCAGCATCTGCACGCCCGATACCGGTTTGGTCAGCAGGCGCAGCTTGGCGGCGGCGGCGCGGGCCTTCAGCGCGGAATCGGTCTCGCCGCTGATCAGCACCACCTGCTTGCCCATGGCGCGCAGTTGCAGGGCCAGGTCGAAGCCGTTGCCGCCGCCCGGCAGGCGCACGTCGCAGATGGCGAGCTGCCCGAAGTCGCGCGCGGCCCAGGCGTCGCGTGCGGTCTCCACATGGCGCACCGTCTGGCCCCAGCGGCGCAGAAGCTGGCACATGGCGTCGGCCACCAGCGGATCGTCCTCCACCAGCAGAATGTCGCGCGGCGGCAGGTCCGTGCAGGCATCCCCGGGCAGCTGCGCAGCCACTCCCTCGATGTTCAGCACCGTCGCCGCAACGGGGGCGCTCGCGCGCGGCAGCGATAGCGTGAAGCAGCTGCCTTGGCCGGGTGCGGAGCGCAGCGTCAGCTGGCCCAGCATCAGCTGGGCAAAGCGCCGTGATATCGCCAGACCCAGGCCGTAGCCCCGCTCGCGGTCGCGCGCCTGGTTGTCGAGCTGCACGAATTCTTCAAACACGCCTTCGTGCAGCTCGGGCGCAATGCCGGGGCCGGCATCGCGCACCTGCATCTGCCAGCACTGCTCACCGGGCCGCAGCGCCAGCACCACGCGCTGGCCCGGCCGCGAGAATTTGATGGCGTTGTCCAGCAGGTTGCCGAGCAGCCGGCGCAGCATGAGCTCGTCGGCAAACGCGTGGCGGGGCTGTTCGTCCTTCAGCAGCGCGATCACGCGCACACCGGCGCGTTCCGCGGCGGCGCTGTGCTGCATGACGACGGCGCGCATCAGCGGGGCGATTTCGAGTGCGGCGAGGTTGGCGCGCAGCGTGCCCGCATCCATGCGCGTGAGGTCCAGCACCTGCGACAGCAGTGTGTCCAGCGCCGCCCAGGACTGGCGGATGCCCTCGATGCTGCGCCGCGCATCGGGGTCGTCGCGCAGGCCGCGGGCCTGGGCCAGCAGTTCCAGGTACAGGCCTATGGCATGCACCGGCTGGCGCAGATCGTGGCTGACCGAGGCGAAAAAGCGCGACTTGGTCAGGGTCAGCTCGGCCATGGTGTCGGCGGCGCGCTCGGCCTGCCGGCGCAGCACGGCCTCCTGCTCCATGCGCCGCGCCTGCACGGCGGCGGTGTAGACGATGATCACGCCCAGCAGCGCGCCGCATCCGGACAGCACCATCATCATCGGGCGTGGGCCCGTCGCGCCGTCGTACAGAAAGCGCAGCACCATGGGCCCCATGATCAGTGCCACGGCCACCGCCGACCGCTGCAGGTCGCGCACGCCCCACATGGCGACCAGGCTGGCGGCCATCGTCATGTACAGGCCCAGAAGGGCGTGCAGGCTGTGGTTGCCCGGCACATAGAGAAGAAAACCCGCGCTGCCTACGGCCACCGAGGATTGCCATACGTAGCGCCTGTAGATGGCGCGGCGCTGGAGTATGGGAAGCTGCTTGAACTCCGGCTGGCGCACGCGCCGAAAGCCCCAGCTGCCGGCAACGGCCACCAGCACGAACCACAGCGCCGGCTTCCACCACGGCAGCGAGGGCAGGAACAGCAACGCGCCCAGCAACTCGCACGCGCGGATCAGCAGGTACAGCTGCAGCGGCTGCGTCTGACCCCGGTGTTCGGGCGGGGGCAGCAGCAGGCTCATGAGGTGTCCGGGTTGTAGCGCGCGGCCTGGGTACGGTTGGTGACGCTGAGCACGCGGAAGATGTCGGTCATGTAGTTCTTGACCGTGCCTTCCGACAGGTTCAGCTTCTGCGCAATGGCCTTGTTGGACATGCCCTGGCGCAGCAGCAGGCGGATCTCCTGCATGCGCGGGGTCAGGCCGGCGTCGGCGGGCGGTTCGGACTCCTCGGGCGGCACTTCGTACGGCAGGCGCTGGCCGTTAAGCGCGGCATCGAGCGCGCGGCGCATGCGCTGCGCGTCGGCACTCTTGGGCACGAAGGCATAGACGGTCGGCAACGCCAGCGCACGCCGGATCACGTCGGGCGAGGTGAGCGCGGACACCACCACCAGCCGCAGGCCGGGGAGGTCCCGCGCCAGAGACGCGAGCAGTGCGCCCTTGTCCATGCCGGGCATGTTCAGGTCCACCAGCGCCAGCGCATGGCCGCCCAGCCGCCGGGCATGGCGCATCAGTTCGTCGCCATCGGCCGCATCAAACAGCCGTGCATGGGGGAACATTGCACCCACCATCAGCCGCATGCCGTCGCGCACCAGATGGTGGTCGTCGGCAATGAGCATGGCCACATCGTGCGGCCAAGCCTCGTGGGCTGCGGGTACGTCGGTCATGCGGTGCAGCGTACTCCTGGATCGGGCCAGCGACAACTGGCCGGATGGTGACCTTGGTCATGTCCGCGCGCACGCTTGCAGCCGTGCGCCTGTGATGCCGGCAACGCTGGCTTTGCCGCGGTGTTTGCGTCAACATGACAGCCGTCGCACTTCAGGAGCGTCCACCATGGCCGTCAGCGTGTTTGACCTGTTCAAGATCGGTATTGGTCCGTCCAGCTCGCACACCGTGGGGCCCATGCGCGCGGCGCGCCTGTTCGTGCAGCGCCTGGCGCGCGAGGGCCATATGCCGCGCGTGGCGCGCGTGCGCAGCACGCTCTATGGGTCGCTCGGCGCCACCGGGCGCGGCCACGCGAGTGACCGCGCGGTGCTGCTGGGACTGTGTGGCCATGCGCCGGACACGGTGGACGTGGCCATCATCGAGCCGTTGATCGCGCGCATCCGCAGCCAGCGCCGGCTGCCCCTGGCCGATGGCCCCGAGATTGCCTTCGACTGGCAGGCCGACCTGCCCCTGGTGGCCGACGTGAGCCTGCCGCTGCACGCCAACGGCATGCGCTTCGAGGCCTTTGATGCGGCGGGCGCGCTGCTTGACGCGCAGGTCTACTACTCGGTGGGCGGCGGCTTCATCGTGAGCGAAGAGGCCGCGCAGGACGCGCAGCGCCAGGCGCAGATTGCGCCCGACACCGAGGTGCTGCCGCTGCCGTTTCACAGCGGCGCGCAGCTGCTGGCGCAGGCGGCAGCGCAGGGCGGCTCCATCGCGCAGGTCATGCGAGTGAACGAGCGCCACTGGCGCGCCGACGCCGAGATCGACGCCGGCCTGCTCACCATCTGGCGCACCATGCAGGACTGCGTGGCGCGTGGCTGCGGCACGGGTGGCGAGCTGCCCGGCGGCTTTCACGTGCGCCGGCGCGCGCCCGCGCTCATGCAGGCCCTGCAGAGGGCGCCGAGCACGCAGCAAGACCCGCTGCAGGTGATCGACTGGGTCAACCTGTTCGCGCTGGCGGTGAACGAGGAGAACGCCGCCGGCGGCCGCGTGGTCACGGCCCCCACCAATGGCGCGGCGGGCATCGTGCCGGCGGTGCTGCACTACTACTGGCGCTTCATCGAGGGCGCGACCGAGGCCGGCGTGATCGACTTTCTGCTCACGGCCGGCGCCATCGGCATTCTGTACAAGGAAAACGCCTCCATCTCCGGCGCCGACGTCGGCTGCCAGGGCGAGGTGGGCGTGGCCTGCTCCATGGCCGCCGCCGGCCTGTGCGCCGTGCTGGGCGGCACGCCCGCGCAGGTCGAGAACGCGGCCGAGATCGGCATGGAGCACCACCTGGGCCTGACCTGCGACCCCGTGGGCGGCCTGGTGCAGATCCCCTGCATAGAGCGCAACGCCCTCGCCTCGGTCAAGGCCATCAACGCCGCGCGCATGGCGCTGCACGGCGACGGTACGCACCACGTGAGCCTGGACCAGGTCATCAAGACCATGCGCGAAACGGGGGCCGACATGATGAGCAAGTACAAGGAGACTTCGCGCGGTGGGCTGGCGGTGAATATTGTGGAGTGCTGATGGTTGCTGTGTGCTGGGTGCGGGCTTATGGCTTGCGGCGTCGCTCTGTCGTCACACCCACCCTGCGCACCGTCATCCACGCGAACGCGGGGATCCACGCCTCCGCCACACCACTGGATTCCCGCCTGCGCGGGAATGACGGTGGATGCATAGGGCACGCCCCAACAAGCCCCGTCATCCCCGCGAACGCGGGGATCCTGTGCATCCCACTCCCGTTCGGCCGCGCCAAAGCCGGGGTTGCCGAAACACAAACCACAACGCGCGCCGCGCGGCATATCCTGGCGGTGCCGCCGTCTGACACTACAGTCACACGCAATGCCGGCCACCCGATGGAACCACAATGACCACCCCTTCAGACATCGAACAACTCCTGGCCCAGCCCTTCGGCTCCCTGCCCGAGCTGATAGAGCACCAGGCCAAGCACCGCCCAGGCCACCCCGCGCTGATTCTGGAGGACCGGTGCCTCGACTACGCCGCCCTGTGCACCGGCATGCGCCGCGTGGCGGCCAGTCTGCAGCGCGACGGCCTGGGGCCGGGCGACGTGGTCGCGATCTGCGCCGGCACCTCGGTGGAATATGTGCTCGCCTACCTGGGCGCGCTGCGTGCCGGCGTGGCCGTGGCGCCGCTGGCGCCCTCGGCCACGGCCGCGCACCTGAGCGCCATGCTGGACAACTGCGGCGCGCATCTGGTGCTGCGCGACCGCGAAGTCGCCGCGCAATGGCCGCTGCACGCGGGCGCCGCGCTGCGCTGCGTGGCGCTCGACGATGCGTCCGAGGCGGGCGTGCCCTGGTCGCAATGGCTGGCCGCGCGCGACGCCGTGCCCGCGCCGATCGCGCCCGAGCCCGACTGGGCCTTCAACGTCATCTACTCCTCGGGCACCACGGGCGTGCCCAAGGGCATCGTGCAGTCCTGGGCCATGCGCTGGGCCCATGTGCGCCGCGCCATCACCAATGGCTACGGGCCCGATGCGGTGTCGCTGTGCGCCACGCCGCTGTATTCCAACACCACGCTGGTGGCGGCCCTGCCCACGCTGGCGCTGGGCGGCACGCTGGTGCTGATGCGCAAGTTCGACGCCGCGCAGTACCTGCAGCTGGCCCAGCAGCATGGCGCCACCCACACCATGCTCGTGCCCGTGCAGTACCAGCGCCTGCTGGCCTGCCCGGCCTTCGACGCCACCAACCTGAGCCGGCTGCGGCACAAGTTCTGCACCAGCGCGCCCTTTGGCGCCACGCTCAAGGCCGAGGTGCTGCGGCGCTGGCCCGGCCGGCTCATCGAGTACTACGGCCTGACCGAGGGCGGCGTGCGCTGCGAGCTGCACTGCCACGACTTCCCCAACAAGCTGCACACCGTGGGCCGCCCCGGCGAGGGCGCGGAGATCCGCTTCATCGACGAGCAGGGGCGCGAGCTGCCCGTGGGTGAGCAGGGCGAGATCGTGGGCCGATCGGCCGGCATGATGAGTGGCTATTACCGCCTGCCCGACAAGACGGCCGAGGCCGAGTGGTTCGACGCCCAGGGCCGGCGCTTCATCCGCAGCGGCGACGTGGGCCGGCTGGACGAGGATGGCTTCATCGTGCTGGGCGACCGCAGGAAGGACATGATCATCTCCGGCGGCTTCAACATCTACCCGAGCGACATCGAGGCCGTGCTGGCGCAGCACCCGCAGGTGGCGGAATGCGCGGTGATCGGCGTGCCCTCCGAGCAGTGGGGCGAGACCCCCGTGGCCTACGTGGTGCCGCGCGCGGGTGAGCGCGCCGACGCACAGTCGCTGCGCGAATGGCTCAACGCCCGCGTAGGCAAGACCCAGCGCGTGGCCGACCTGCGCCTGGCCGAGCGCCTGCCGCGCAGCGAGATCGGCAAGGTCTTGAAGCGGGAGCTGCGCGAGCAGTACGTGCGGGCGTGACGAGGGCACTTTGTGACGGTCGCTGCGCATCCGCCGTCATTCCCGCGCAGGCGGGAATCCAGCGGCGTGACGGGGGCGTGGATCCCCGCGTACGCGGCAATCCACACCGGTTGGTGCATTCCGCCTTCAGGCCTGCGGCGCGCCGATGATGTCCGGGTACAGGTCGCGCCACATCGGGTTGCAGGCCTCGATCAGGTCGATCTTCCAGGCGCGGCGCCAGCGCTTGATGGCCTTCTCGCGCCCGATGGCGGCCTCCATGTTCTCGTGTGGCTCGAACCAGACCAGGGTATGAACGCCGTACTTCTGGGTGAAGCCGTCGATCAGGTCGCTCCTGTGCTGCCAGACCCGCCCGATGAGGTTGGATGTGACGCCGGTGTAGAGCGTGCCATTGCGCCGGCTGGCCAGGATGTAGACGCACGGGTGCTTCATGGGCGCAGGGTACTGGATTCCCGCGTACGCGGGAATGACGGTGGATGCGTCGTCAACCGCACCCATGCTCCGTCATCCCCGCGAAGGCGGGGATCCAGCGCCCCCGGTGCACCCCTGGATTCCCGCGTACGCGCGAATGACGGTGGATGCGTAGCGAACGCCCCAAAAGGCACCGTCATCCCCGCGCAGGCGGGGATCCACGGCCTCGCGCACGGCATTCACCCTCTACAGTTCGAAAACCCCACATCTCTTCAGATGCATTCATGAAAACCCAGATCACCCCTCCCGACATCCCCCCGAGCCCCTTCGCCGGCGAAGCCCCCGACATGTTCTTCGGCCTACCCATGGCCATGGCGCGTGCCATGGCGCTGCGCGGCGAGCGCATAGGCCACAACATGGCCCAGGTGCGCATGGGCTTTCAGCCCGACCAGGCCAACAGCCGTGGCGAGGTACACGGCGGCTCGATCGCCACGCTGCTCGACTGCGCTCTCGCCGCGGCCGTGCGCTCGCATGACCCGGCGGCCTATGGCGTCGCCACCATCGACCTGACGCTGCACTTCGTGAGCGCGGGCAGCGGCGATCTGGTCGCTACCGCGCATTGCGAGCGGCGCGGCCGCTCCATCAGCTTTGCGCGTGGCGAGGTGCGCGCCGAGGATGGCAGCCTGGTGGCCCTGGCCACGGGCAGCTTCAAGCTCATCGCACGCCATCCCAGGCCAGCCTGAGGCTGAGCAATCTTTGGTTGCAGCAGTGACAAGCGGGACACGCTCCGTGGTCAACGCCGGCCTGCGTGCCACGTTGGACAGGCAAGAATTGGTGTGGCAGGCAGGGCGGCAGACAAAGGGTAGCCGGCATGGCTGCCGACCCGTTCCGCGCCGAAGGAGGGTGCACCATGTATTCCCATTCGCTCCCTGCAACCGGCGCCGCCGGCCGCCGCTGGCTCTCCAGTCTGCAATACACGGCCCTGGGCTTGGCCGTGGCGCTGAGTCTCACGGCCTGTAACAAGGATGGCGACACCGGCGCGCCGGCCCAGTCGGGCGCGCCGGCCCAGCCGGCGCCCGGGCCGCAGCCCGTGGCCTACCAGCCGCCCCAGCCCGAGGTGCTTTACCGCATGGTGGCGCCCATCGCCCTGTATCCCGACAAGCTGGTGGCACAGGTCCTGGCGGCCTCGACCTATCCCGACCAGCTCAGCGCGGCCGAGAGCTGGCTGGGCGCAAACCCGGGGCTCAAGCCGGCCGAACTGGCGCGGGCCGTTAACGACCAGCCCTGGGACCCCTCCGTGAAATCGCTCACCCAGTTCCCGAACGTGCTCGAGCAGATGGCCTCCAACCTGCCGTGGACCACGGCGCTGGGCAAGGCCTACTACAACGACCCGGCCGATGTCATGAACGCCGTCCAGGTCATGCGTGGGCGCGCCTACCATGCGGGCACGCTCAAGAGCTCGAACCGCATGCAGGTGCGCGTGGCCGCGCCGCCGGCCAATCCGGGCTATACACCGGCGCCTGGCGTCATGGCCCCCATGGTGCCCCCGGTGATCCAGGCACCGCCGCAGTTCATAGAGATCGCGCCCACCGCGGTCGATACCGTCTACGTGCCGCAATATGACCCGACCGTGGTCTACGGCGCGCCGATGCCCCTGTACACGAGCTACAGCTATGCCGTGGCGCCACCACTGGCCGTGGGGCTGCTTGGTTTCGGTACTGCGATCGTGGTTTCCGAACCCGCCTGGCACCGGCCCTGGGGTTGGCATTCCTGGGGCATGCACTGGGGCGAGCCAGGTCGCCGCTGGCATGCCGGCGAGCCACCGCCTCCTCCCATGGCCCGGCCGGCCGTGGTCTACAACAACACCACCTATGTCTCGCGTTCGACCACGGTGGTGAACAACACCATCAATGTGGGCCAGCCGCGCCCCATGCCGGCGGCCAATGTGCAGCCCCAGCCCTTTGCCCCCCATCCGGGCGCCCTGGGCGCGGCCGCCGTGGGGGGTGCCGCGCTCGCAGCCGGCGCGCTGGCGCAGCGGCCGCAACCGCAACCGTTCCCGCCGCACGGCGGACCGGGACAGTGGCAGCAACAGCCGCCGGCAGGTCAGCCGCCACATATGGCAGGCATGGCACCACAGGCAGGCCCGTTCCGGCCGCCGTGGCAGGCTGGAACGCAGGCCCCTCTTGGCTTTGCGCAGCAACCATCGGCCCCGCCGGGACCAGACCATGCGCCCGCCGCAGAAGCCTTGGCCGCACGTCAATCGGGCCGCAACACCGTGCCGCTGCCACGGCCACAGGCCCAGGTTCAGGCCCAGGTTCAGGCTGCGCCTGTAGCGCCACCTCAGAACACCGCCGCCCAGAATGCGCCACGGCCATGGATGACGCCGCGCGATCAGGCGCACATGAGGAACCAGGCCCAGCCCCAGCCCCAGCCCCAACTCCAGCCCCTGTCGCCACAGTTGTCCATGCAGCAGCGCGCCCAGGAGCAGGCACGTCAGCAGCAGGCCGTCATGGCCCAGCAGCGCGCCCAGGAGCAGGCGCGCCAGCAGCAGGCCGTCATGGCGCAGCAGCGCGCCCAGGAGCAGGCGCGCCAGCAGCAGGCCGCGATGGCCCAGCAGCGCGCCCAGGAGCAGGCGCGCCAGCAGCAGGCCGCCATGGCCCAGCAGCGCGCCCAGGAGCAGGCACGCCAGCAGCAGGCCGCGATGGCCCAGCAGCGCGCCCAGGAGCAGGCGCGCCAGCAGCAGATGTGGCAGCGTCAGGAAATGGCGCAGCGCCAGGAAATGCAGCGCGCGCAGCAGTTCCAGCAGCAGCAACAACAGATGGCCGCAGCCAGGGCTCGCGAGTCTCGTCCGCCTGAGCGCAGCGGCGGCGCCCCGGGGCAGCACGATGGCCACTGGCGCTGAGCGCCAACGCCCACAGCCTCAGGTCGGCTGCACGCCCGCGGCCTGCAGCAGGCCGCCCCAGATGGGCCCCTCCGCAGCCCATGCGCGAGCAAATTTTTCGGGTGTGTCGTCGTCCACGGGGATAAAGCCGGCGGCGATGATGCGTGCCATTCCGTCGCGGCTGGCCACGGCCTGATTGGCGGCCGCCGCCCACTGACGCGCCACCTCGGCCGGCAGCGCCTTGGGCGCAGCGATGGCCAGCCAGCCGACGATTGACAGCGCGTCCTGCTTGAAGCCGGCTTCGGCAAAGGTGGGGATGTCCGGCAGCAACGGCACGCGGCGCGGGCCGGTGACGGCCAGGGCGCGCAGCCTGCCGGAGTCGATATGCGCCTTGAGCGACAACAGGCTGCCCATGCCCATCTTGATCTGCCCGCCCAGCAGGTCTGCGATCATGGGCGCCTCGCCCTTGTAGGCCACATGCGACATGTCGGCACCCGCAATGTCGCTGAGCGTGGCGCAGGCCAGCTGGCCATGCGAGCCGATGCCGTAGGAGCCATACGACAGCCTGCTCTTGTTGGCGCCTATCCAGCTCATGTATTCCTGCATGTTCTTTGCCGGCACGTCTGCCGTGACCACCAGGGCGATTGGCGCCAGGCACACGCGCACCAGCGGTGTCAGGTCGGTCAGCGGGTCGTAGGGCATCCTCTTGAAGATGTAGCGGTTGCTCAGCATGACCGAGGTGGTGCCCAGCATGACGGTCATGCCATCGGGCGCCGCCTTGGTCACCGCCTCGCCCGCGATCACGCCGCCCCCGCCGGGTTTGTTGTCCACCACCACGGCCTGGCCGAAGCGCTTGGCCATGTGCTCGCTCAGCACGCGCGTGATGACATCGGTGGCGCCGCCCGCGGCGAACGGCACGATGATGCGCACCGGGCGTGTGGCGAAGCCGGGCGACTGCGCGTACAGCGGACCGGCGGCCACAGCGCCGGCGGCCAGGGCCAGCAGCCGGCGGCGGGTGTAGTCGGGAAGCTGGGCTTTGTCTTTGCAGGTCATCTCGCGCGTCTCCTTGGGTTGTGATGTGTTCGGTGTTTGGCTCCCTCGCCCACTGGTGGAGGGCAGGGGTCGGGGCCGGCCGTGCCTGGCTTTGTCTGCCGTGTCAGCCCCCATTCCAACCTTCCCCCAGAGGGGGAAGGCGCAAAGCCAGGCGGCGGTCAATCCATCGAAATCCGCGCCGATTCGGCCACGCTCTTCCAGTGTGCGGCGTCCGTCTCCACCTGGGCCTTGAAGTCGCCCGGCAGCGAGCCCACGGCGATCAGGCCCATGTCGGTCAGGCGCTTGTGGAGCTCGGGTGACTTGACGATGGCAGCCACCTCGGCGCCCAGCTTGTCCACGATGGCCTTGGGCGTGGCGGCCGGCACGAACATGCCGAACCAGCCGTTGGCCTCCAGGCCCGGATAGCCCGACTCGGTCATGGTCGGCACGTCGGGCAGGCTGGGGAAGCGCTGCGAGCCGGTGACGGCCAGGATGTTGAGCTTGTCCGACTTGATGTGCGGGTAGGCCGCCGTGGCGTCCACGAAGGCCAGCGTCAGCTGCCCGCCCAGCAGGGCCGCCATCTCCGGGCCCGAGCCCTGGTAGGGGATGTGGGTGATGTCTATGCCGGCCTGCTGCTTGAAACGCTCGCCGTTCATGTGCGACGAGGTGGCGTTGCCATAGGTGCCGTAGTTCAGCGTGCCGGGCGCGGCCCGGGCCTTGTCGACGAACTGCGCGAGCGTGGTCACGCCCGAGCTGCGTGGCACCATGAGCAGGTCGGCCGACTTGGCGATCTGCGACACCGGCGCGAGGTCGGACAGCTTGTACGGCACCTTTTTGTACAGCGCCGGAATCTGCACCACGGCCGTGATGCCCATGAGCACGGTGTAGCCATCGCCGGGGGCCTTGGCCACGATGTCGTTGCCGAGGATGCCGCTGGCGCCGGGCTTGTTCTCCACCACCACGGGCTGGCCCCAGCGCTGCGACAGCTGCGTGCCGATCAGGCGGGCGATGGTGTCGGTGCCACCGCCCGCGGGGTAGGGCACGATGAAGCGAATGGGCTTGCTCGGGTACGGCTCCTGCGCCTGTGCGCCGCCGATGGCGCAGGCGGCGGCCAGGGTCATCAGGGCCAGGGTCTTGCGTCGTGTGAAGGCCATGTCTGTCTCCTTGAGGTGTTGATGAATGGCTTGGCTCGGGCAGTGGCGGGTGTCGATGGCACGCCATGTCCGCATAACC
>JAFECU010000119.1 GCA_018242005.1 Pseudomonadota bacterium
CTGCATGTGCCCGACCTGCCTTCCACCCAGTGGATGATGGGCGCCGAGCAGATCGCCGCCATGAAGCCGGGCGCCATCCTCATCAACGCCGCGCGCGGCACCGTCGTCGAGATCGAGCCCCTGGCCCAGGCGATCAAGGGCAAGAAGCTGCTGGGCGCCGCCGTGGACGTCTTCCCCGTCGAGCCCAAGAGCAACAAGGACGAGTTCGTCTCGCCGCTGCGCGGGCTGGACAACGTCATCCTCACGCCCCACATCGGCGGCTCCACCATGGAGGCCCAGGCCAACATCGGCGTGGAGGTGGCGGAAAAGCTCGTGCGCTACAGCGACAACGGCACCAGCACCTCGTCGGTCAACTTCCCCGAGGTGGCCTTGCCCGCGCACCCCGGCAAGCACCGCCTGCTGCACATCCACCGCA
Organism: Pseudomonadota bacterium; assembly: GCA_018242005.1. Classification (GTDB taxonomy): domain Bacteria; phylum Pseudomonadota; class Gammaproteobacteria; order Burkholderiales; family Burkholderiaceae_C; genus Alicycliphilus. The sequence goes on from JAFECU010000119.1 coordinate 416, forward strand.
ACGTGCCGGGCGTGCTGTCGCAGATCAACGGCATCCTGTCGGACAACCAGATCAACATCGCCAGCCAGTACCTGCAGACCAACGAGGCCGTGGGCTATGTGGTGATCGACCTGGATGCGCGCTCGTCCGACCTGGCACTGCAGAAGCTGGCCCAGGTGCCGGGCACGCTGCGCTGCCGCGTGCTGTTCTGACTCCCCCCCTGTTTCCGACGCGGCGTAATGGCACTTCCGTGCCGGCGGCGGGCGGCTGGGCGGTGACATAGAATTTCCGGCCCCGAGGCATCAGGGCGCAGCGCGCCCCACCCAGGTTGACCCCCATGAACGCACCGATAGCGCTGGCAGCGCTGCAGGCGCAGGGCAGCGAGCCCGTGCGACTGCGCGAGATTCCGTACAACTACACGAGCTTTTCCGACCGGGAAATCGTCATCCGCCTGCTCGGCCAGGAGGCCTGGCTCGTGCTCGACCACCTGCGGCGCGAGCGCCGCACGGGCCGCTCCGCGCGCATGCTCTACGAGGTGCTGGGCGACATCTGGGCCGTGCAGCGCAACCCCTACCTGCAGGACGACCTGATCCAGTCGCCCGACCGGCGCCGGCTGCTGGTGGACGCCATGCGCCACCGCATGGGCGAGATCGAAAAGCGCCGCCAGCCGCACGAAGACCCCGAGCGCGACCGCCGGGTGGGCCAGCTGGTGGAGGCCGCGAGCCGCGCCATTGCCGAGTTCGACGCCACGCTGGTCGAGGTGGCGGCGATGCGCAAACAGGTGGAAAAGCGCCTGGGCCGCCACACGGCCAGGGACAACATCAAGTTCGACGGGCTCTCACGCGTGAGCCACGTGACCGACGCCACCGACTGGCGCGTGGAGTTCCCCTTCGTCGTGCTCACGCCCGACACCGAGGCCGAGATGGCCGCCCTGGTGGCCGCCTGCATCGAGCTCGAACTCACCATCATCCCGCGCGGCGGCGGCACGGGTTACACCGGCGGCGCCATTCCGCTGACCTGGCGCAGCGCCGTCATCAACACCGAAAAGCTCGAGGCCTTGAGCAAGGTGGAAATGCTCAGGCTGCCTGGTGTCGATCATGAGGTGCCCACGGTCTGGAGCGAGGCCGGCGTCGTCACCCAGCGCGTGGCCGACGCGGCCGAGGCCGCGGGCTATGTGTTTGCCGTCGATCCCACGTCCATCGAGGCCTCGTGCATAGGCGGCAACATCGCCATGAACGCGGGCGGCAAGAAGGCCGTGCTCTGGGGCACGGCGCTGGACAATCTGGCGAGCTGGCGCATGGTGACGCCCGAGGCGCAGTGGCTCGAGGTCACGCGCATCAACCACAACCTGGGCAAGATCCACGACGTGGAGGTGGCGAGCTTTGAGCTCGCGTACTTCCAGGCCGACGGCAAGACCTTGATCCGCACCGAGTGCCTGGATATTCCCGGGAAGACCTTCCGCAAGGAGGGCCTGGGCAAGGACGTGACGGACAAGTTCCTCGCCGGCCTGCCCGGCGTGCAAAAGGAGGGCACGGACGGCCTCATCACCAGCGCGCGCTGGATCGTGCACCGCATGCCGGCGCACACGCGCACCGTGTGCCTCGAATTCTTCGGCTCGGCCAAGCTCGCCGTGCCCAGCATTGTCGAGATCAAGGACTTCATGTTTGCCGAGCAGAAACGCAGTGGCGTCCTGCTCGCCGGCCTGGAGCACCTGGACGACCTTTACCTCAAAGCCGTGGGCTACGCCACCAAGAGCAAGAAGGGCGCAGGCCGCCTGCCAAAGATGGTGCTGATCGGCGACATCGTGGGCGACGACCCCGATGCCGTGGCCCGCGCCACGGCCGAGGTGGTGCGCATTGCCAATTCGCGCGACGGCGAGGGCTTCACGGCCGTGAGCGCCGAGGCGCGCAAGAAGTTCTGGCTCGACCGCAAGCGCACGGCGGCGATCTCCAAGCACACCAACGCCTTCAAGATCAACGAGGACGTGGTGATTCCGCTGCCGCGCATGGCCGAATACACCGACGGCATAGAGCGCATCAACATCGAGCTGTCCCTGCGCAACAAGCTGGCGCTGTGCGACGCGCTGCAGGACTTCCTGGCGCGCCCCGACCTGCCGTGCGCCAAGCAGGGCGACGCCCAGGGGATCCCTGCACGTGAACTGCTGGGCGACCGCGTGGCCCAGGCGCAGGCGCTGCTGGCCGATGTGCGCGCGCTGTGGCAGGGCTGGCTGGACAACGTGGCCGGCCTGTTCCCGCAGCTGCAGGACCATTCGTTGCGCGCCAGCTGGAAGAGCCAGCTGCGCCAGCCGCTGGCCGACATCTTCGTGGGCGCCGCCTTCGAGCCCATCCTGCAGGAGGCCGCCGCCATCCACCAGAAGGTGCTCAAGGGCCGCGTCTGGGTGGCGCTGCACATGCATGCGGGCGACGGCAATGTGCACACCAACATCCCTGTCAACAGTGACGACTACGAGATGCTGCAGACCGCGCACGAGGCCGTGGGCCGCATCATGATGCTGGCGCGCAGCCTGGATGGCGTGATCTCGGGCGAGCATGGCATCGGCATCACCAAGCTCGAATTCTTGACCGACGAGGAACTGGCGCCCTTTGCCGAATACAAGCGCAAGGTCGATCCCCAGGGGCGCTTCAACTGGGGCAAACTGCTACGTAATCAAGAGCTGCCAGCGCTTGTAGCCAAAGCGTTGCAGGCCCATCCGGCTAAAAACAAGACGCGGACATCGCTGCATTTTGCGGA
>JAFECU010000011.1 GCA_018242005.1 Pseudomonadota bacterium
AGTGCCAGATTGGCAGGGGCAAGTTTGGCAAGCGCTTTCGCCAATTTCCGGTTGATCGAAGCCTTCGCCAGGCTGCCGACCAGATAACCGACCTTGTAATTGCTCACGGGGAAATCTCCTCAGGTTAGGTGCCACTGGATCATGGTGCCGAATGGTGCACGATACTCGTGAAAATATGTTGCGTGTATTTTACATAATATACAAAGGCGTCGGTTCGGATCGCAGCGCAGCAAGCGCCGGCCGCGGCGTTGGTTCGTCTCTTCCGAGGGCTTCCGAGAGCTTCGGCTCACCTGCCTGTTGAGCCAACGGGCGTGTGCCGATCTGCTCGGCGTGGGTCTGCGTAGCGTGCGCAATTGGGATCGTGGCCGCTCCCGCGTGCCCTGGCCCGTCGTGCGCCTGCTGCGCATCCTGCGCAACGGTGAGCTTCCCGGCGACGCGTGGGCGGGCTGGCGGCTGTGGGGCGACACGCTCTATACGCCCGAGGGACACGCGGTGCAGGCACGCGAAGCGGCTTGGCTTTCGCTCTTGGTGCGACAGGCTCGGGGCTACCGCGAGCTTGCAACCCGGCTGTCAGCCGGTGAAGGCCTTCAAGCCTGTGCGGCGGTGGCGGACGCCGAACCCGCTTCTCTTTGCCTTCATCCTGCTGACCCGCTCTTGCGCCGCTCGGTGACGGTTTCCGGTTCCATCTGTTCAAGCAAGGCCGGAGCCTCTACGGCAGGGCGCGCGCAGGACGCCCGCAGGGCGTCCGCCGCCGCCCCTGCCCTTGGGCTTGTCCTTTCTACAACAAAGGGAACGGAAACCGCACAAACGGCGCAACGGTGCGGGTTGCAGCCGGTAGACGTGGGGCCAGAATGGGGCCATAATGGGGCCAGATTGGGGCCACATGAGGAGCCAAGCCATGACCGAAACCCGCAAGCTGAATCTGCGGCTTCCGCCAGACCTGTATGCGCAACTGGTCGAGCTCGCCAGCCACGAGTGCCAAAGCGCCAACGCGGTCATGGTGGCAGCCCTGCGCAACTGGATCGAGTTCAGGAACCGATCGCGCCGGGGGACTACTGCACGCCCGATGCCCCTTGCGACTGGTCAGGCGACGAATGCCCCTTCGTCCACTGCCCGCGCCGGGGACGCCTTCCCGAAGGTGGGGCCGAACCAGCCCTGCCCTTGCGGCAGCGGCCAGAAGTACAAGCGGTGCCACGGCAGGCCGTAGACCGGCCAGCAGGGGGTGCAGGCCGTGCGTGACCTGGCCCGTCCCTTTGCCTTTCTACAACAACGGGCACGTGCAGGCCTGTGCGTGCCCTTTCTTTCCTTCTTGGAGCCAATACCATGACGCAACAACATGCGGCGGCGTGCCGCTGCTTCACGCCCGAGGATGCTTGCCGCTGGGCGCTGGGTGCCTACTACGCGGCCAGTCGTGAGCTTGACCCGCCAGCGGGTGAAGAGTGGATCGATCCGGCTACGGGTGTCGCGTGGTCTAGTCCCGCGTGCTTCGTTGGAAACTTCGTCCAGCATCTGATGCTTCGGGTCTACAGCGAAGCCATGCCTCAAGGCCCGGATGAGGCCCAGCCCTCATGCTGACTTTGCTGCGTTCGCAAATGCCTGAATTGCCGCAGTGCGATACGGTGAGGCCTGCGGGGGTCTGCGCGAGGGTTCCGGTGCGGCGTCGGAGCGGCCAGAGTATACAAAGGCGTATTATTGAGTCTTGCGAGACAGGGAAAAAATAGCCGGTTCACTGTTTCGCTCACCAGAACAATACGTTAGAATGTACGGCTTCCCGACCCTGTAACTGATGGTTTCGTCAT
>JAFECU010000120.1 GCA_018242005.1 Pseudomonadota bacterium
AAGGTGGATCTGCCGGCCCTGCTGCGCGACCTGGGCACGCGCGTCGGCGTGAACGAGCTGCACCTGGAGGCCGGCCACAAACTCAACGGCTCCTTTCTGCGTGAAGGCCTGGTCGATGAGCTGCTGCTGTACCTGGCGCCCTTGCTGCTGGGCAGCGGCGCGCATGGCCTGGCGAGTTGGGGGCCGCTGCAGTCGCTGGCCGATGGCACGCACATGGAGTTCCACGGCATGCAGCAGCTGGGCCCGGATCTACGGCTGGTTGCCCGCGTGGCGGGGCGCGCGTGAGCGACAACGGGCGGCGGTCAAACCCGATAGCTGCGGGTGGATTTCCGTGGCGCTCGCCGGAATGAAAAAAGGGGCCGAAGCCCCTTTTTTCAAGGATTTACAGACGTCAGAATCGGTCTGTAGATCACGATTTGGAGCGGGAAATCGGTCTCGAACCGACGACCTCAACCTTGGCAAGGTTGCGCTCTACCAACTGAGCTATTCCCGCATTTATCAAAGCCTTTCATTCTACAACGTCAGGCACCGATGGGGTGAATTGTAGCCCAATTTTCGGGCCTCGCGAGAAACTCGCGCATCTTTTCCATCAATGTTTCACGGAGCCCGCTTCTGGCGCGCCTGCAGCCACGACGGGGACGGCCGCAGCCACATCCTCATCGGACAATGCCGCCGGCTTGCGCTCCAGTGCAAGTTCCAGCACCTGGTCGATCCACTTGACCGGCACGATCTCCAGGCCGCTCTTCACGTTGTCCGGGATCTCCTGCAGATCCTTGACGTTTTCCTCCGGTATCAGCACCGTCTTGACGCCACCGCGCAGAGCCGCCAGCAGCTTTTCCTTCAGGCCGCCGATCTCGGTGACCTCACCGCGCAGCGTGATCTCACCGGTCATGGCCACATCGGCGCGCACGGGTATGCCGGTGAGCGCCGAGACGATGGCCGTGGTCATGGCGATGCCGGCGCTGGGGCCGTCCTTGGGCGTAGAGGCGTCGGGCACGTGGATGTGCAGGTCGCGCTTCTCAAAGACATCGTCACGAATGCCCAGCAGGCGTGCGCGGCTGCGCACGACGGTGCGTGCGGCCTCGACGGACTCCTTCATGACATCGCCCAGCGACCCCGTGCGCGTGATGCCGCCCTTGCCCGGCATGGTGGCGACTTCGATGGTGAGCAGGTCGCCGCCGACCTCGGTCCATGCCAAGCCGACCACCTGGCCAACCTGGTTCTGCTTTTCAGCATGGCCGAAGCTGAACTTGCGCACACCGAGGTATTCGGACAGGTTGTCTGCCGAGACCTCGACCGGCGACTGCAGCTTCTTGAGCTGCAGCCCCTTGACCACCTTGCGGCAGATCTTGGAGAGCTCACGCTCCAGCGAGCGTACGCCAGCCTCGCGCGTGTAGTAGCGCACGATGTCGCGCACGGCCGACTCCGTCACGCGCAGTTCGTCGTCCTTGACCCCATTGTTGGTCATCTGCTTGGGCAGCAGGTACTTGATGGCGATGTTGGTCTTCTCGTCCTCGGTGTAGCCCGAGAGGCGGATGACCTCCATGCGGTCGAGCAGGGCCGGTGGGATGTTCATCGAGTTGGACGTAGCGACAAACATCACATCGGACAGATCGAAATCGACCTCGACGTAGTGATCTCCAAACTTGTGGTTCTGCTCGGGATCGAGCACTTCCAGCAAGGCACTGGACGGATCGCCACGGAAGTCCGTGCCCAGCTTGTCTATCTCGTCGAGCAGGAATAGCGGATTGCGCGTGCCGACCTTGCCCAGGCTTTGCAGCACCTTGCCCGGCATGGCACCGATGTAGGTGCGGCGGTGGCCGCGGATCTCGGCCTCGTCCCGCATGCCGCCCAGCGCCATGCGCACGTACTTTCGCCCCGTGGCCTTGGCGATGGACTGGCCCAGCGAGGTTTTGCCCACTCCCGGCGGGCCGACCAGGCACAGGATGGGCGCCTTCACCTTGTCCACGCGCTGCTGCACCGCGAGGTATTCCAGGATGCGGTCCTTGACCTTGTCCAGGCCGTAATGGTCCTCATTGAGCACGTCCTCGGCCAGCGCCAGGTCGTGCTTGATCTTGGTCTTCTTGCTCCACGGCAGGCTGGTGAGCACGTCGATGTAGTTGCGCACCACCGTGGCCTCAGCCGACATGGGCGACATGAGCTTGAGCTTCTTGAGTTCGCCCTCGGCCTTCTTGCGCGCCTCGGTGGGCATCTTCGCGGCCTGGATCTTCTTCTCGATCTCCTCGATGTCCGCGCCCTCCTCGCCCTCGCCAAGCTCCTTCTGGATGGCCTTGACCTGCTCGTTCAGGTAGAAGTCGCGCTGGCTCTTTTCCATCTGGCGCTTCACACGGCCGCGGATGCGCTTGTCCACGTTGAGAATGTCCACCTCACGGTCGAGTTGCTCGAAGAGGTCTTCCAGCCGCTGCTTGATGCTCGCGAGATCGAGCACGCGCTGCTTGTTTTCCAGCTTGAGCGGCAGGTGGGCGGCAATGGTGTCGGCGAGGCGGCCCGGGTCATCGATGCTGGCGATCGAGGTCAGGATCTCCGGCGGAATTTTCTTGTTGAGCTTGACGTACTGGTCGAACTGCTGCATCACGGCGCGACGCAGAGCCTCGATCTCGCTCGACTCGCCTGCCTCTGCCTCTTCCGGCACGGGCGTCACGGTGGACACGAAATGGGTTTCGGCGTCATGCACCGTTGTCACCTGGGCACGCTGCTGGCCCTCGACCAGCACCTTCACCGTGCCATCGGGCAGCTTGAGCATCTGCAGGATGTTGGAAATGCAGCCCACCTCGAACATATCCGACACCTGGGGTTCGTCCTTGGCGGCTGCCTTCTGTGCCACCAGCATGATGCTGCGATCGGCGTCCATGGCCAACTCAAGGGCCTTGATGCTTTTGGGACGCCCCACAAAAAGAGGAATCACCATGTGGGGAAACACCACCACGTCGCGCAATGGCAGCAGCGGCAGATCCAGGGGAGTTGCGGGCAGGGGTGTATGTCCGGACATGGAAAATCCTCAGTTGCGTCCATGGAGTTGGGGCCATGGGCCACGATTTCAAACCCGCGGCCTAGGCCGCTCGAGTGTTGGCTGTCGGCGGTGCAGAAATAGGCTGGCCGCCAACCAAGCCGTCAAGCCTTCTTGGCCGCCTCGCGATAGAGCAGCAGCGGCGCCTTGCTCTCTTCGATGGTGGCCTCATCGACCACCACCTTCTCCACGTTGGAGACATTGGGCAGGTCGAACATGGTGCCTATCAGGGACTGCTCCAGGATGGAGCGCAAGCCCCGTGCGCCGGTCTTGCGCGCTATGGCCTTTCGGGCAATGGCCTTGAGCGCCGCTGGGCGTATTTCCAGATCCACACCCTCCATGGCGAGCAGCTTGCTGTACTGCTTGACCAGGGCATTCTTGGGCTCGGTGAGGATCTGCACCAGTGCGTCCTCACCCAGCTCGGCCAGTGCCGTGACCACGGGCATGCGGCCCACCAGCTCGGGAATCAGGCCGAACTTGATGAGGTCCTCGGGCTCTATTTCCTGGAACACTTCGGTGAGCGAGCGCTGTTTCTTGCTGCGCACGGCCGCGCCAAAACCAATTCCCGAGGCTTCGGTGCGGTTCTCTATGACCTTCTCCAGGCCCGCGAACGCACCACCGCAGATGAACAGGATATTGGTGGTATCGATCTGCAGGAAGTCCTGGTTCGGGTGCTTGCGCCCGCCCTGGGGCGGCACGCTGGCCATGGTGCCTTCGATGAGCTTGAGCAGCGCCTGTTGCACGCCCTCGCCCGACACATCGCGCGTGATGCTGGGGTTGTCGGACTTGCGCGAGATCTTGTCGATCTCGTCGATGTAGACGATGCCGCGCTGGGCGCGCTCCACGTCGTAGTTGCAGCTTTGCAGCAGCTTCTGGACGATGTTCTCCACGTCCTCGCCCACGTAGCCGGCCTCGGTCAGCGTCGTGGCGTCGGCCATCACGAAGGGCACGTCGAGCTGGCGCGCCAGCGTCTGGGCCAGCAGCGTCTTGCCCGAACCCGTCGGGCCGATGAGCAGGATGTTGCTCTTGGACAGCTCCACGTCGTCCTTGCCGGCCTTGTCCTTGTGGCGCAGGCGCTTGTAGTGGTTGTACACGGCCACGGCCAGCGTGCGCTTGGCCTTTTCCTGGCCGATCACGTAGCTGTCGAGGTTGGTCTTGATCTCGATCGGCGTGGGCAGGTCGCCGCGACCGTCGCGCGCGGCTTCACCCGCGGGTTGTTCGTCGCGAATGATCTCGTTGCACAGGTCAATGCACTCGTCGCAAATAAAGACTGACGGGCCGGCGATCAGCTTCTTTACCTCATGCTGGCTTTTGCCGCAAAACGAGCAGTAAAGGGTTTTCTCGCTGGAGGAGCCTTTTTTATCGGCCATGGAAGCAATGCCTTATGACGGGGAATGTTGTCAAGATGATAACGAAATAAAAACGGCGTTTCCCACGTGGGAAACGCCGGGCCCGACAAGCCTGACGCTCAGGCGCGCTTGGCGATCACCTGGTCCACGATACCGTAATCCTTGGCCTCGTCTGCGGTCATGAAATAGTCACGCTCCGTATCGGCCTTGACCTTCTCGATCGACTGGCCGGTGCGCTCGGCCAGGATGCGGTTCATCTGCTCCTTGGTGCGAAGAATGTCGCGGGCGTGGATCTCGATGTCGGTGGCCTGGCCCCGCGCTCCGCCCAGCACCTGGTGAATCATGATCTTGGAGTTGGGCAGCGAAAAGCGCTTGCCCTTGGCACCCGCGGCCAGCAGGAAGGCCCCCATGCTGGCGGCGAAGCCGCAGCACAGCGTGGACACGTCCGGCTTGATGAACTGCATGGTGTCATAGATGGCCATGCCAGCCGTCACGCTGCCACCGGGCGAGTTGATGTAGAACGAAATGTCCTTGTCCGGGTTTTCGCTCTCCAGAAACAGGAGCTGCGCCACCACCAGGTTGGCGGTCTGGTCGTTGACCTCGCCTACCAGGAAGATCACGCGCTCCTTCAGCAGGCGCGAATAAATGTCGTAGGACCGCTCGCCACGGCCAGATTGCTCGATGACCATGGGAATCATGCCCAGGGCCTGCGTTTCCAGTGCGCTCATGTATTTCTCCAGTCGGGCCGGTACTGTACCCAGAAAATGAATTGGGGCTTGTGCAGCAAAGCACAAGCCCCCAAGCACGCGCCAGCGGGCGCGCCAACAGGCTTATCAGGCCTGGCCCATCAGCTCGTCGAAGGACACGGCCTTCTCGTTGACCTTGGCTTTGCCCAGCACGAAGTCGGTCACGTTGTTCTCGACGACCACGGCCTCCACCTCGGCCAGGCGCTGGCGGTCGCTGAAGTACCAGCGCACCACGTCCTCGGGCTTCTCATAGCTGGCGGCCAGCTCGTCCACATGGGCCTTGAGCTGCTCGGGCTTGGCCTGCAGCTGGTTGGCGCGCACCAGCTCAGCGACCACCAGGCCCAGGCGCACGCGGCGCTCGGCCTGGGGACGGAACACGTCCTCGGGGATTTCGGCCTTGTCGGCGTCCTTGATGCCGCGCGACTTCAGGTCGGCACGGGCTGCATCCAGCAGGCGGGCGATCTCGGCCTGCACGCTGGCGTTGGGCAGGTCCAGCTCGGCCTTGGCCACCAGGGCGTCCATCACGGCAGCCTTGTTGCGTGCCAGCAGGCGGAACTTGACCTCGCGCTCAAGGTTTTTCTTGATGTCGGCGCGCAGGCCTTCAACCGTGCCGTCGGCAATGCCCAGCGACTTGGCCAGCTGCTCGTTCACCTCGGGCAGGTGGGCGGCCTCGATTTTCTTGATGGTGACCAGGAAATCAGCCGTCTTGCCGGCCACGTCCTTGCCGTGGTAGTCCTCGGGGAAGGCCAGCGGGAAGGTCTTGCTCTCGCCCGCCTTCATGCCGCGCACGGCGTCTTCAAACTCCTTGAGCATCTGGCCTTCGCCGACCAGGAACTGGAAGTCCTCGGCCTTGCCGCCCTGGAAGGGCTCGCCGTCGATCTTGCCCTCGAAGTCCACCGTCACGCGATCGCCGTCCTCGGCTGCGGCTCCCTGGGCGCGCTGTGCAAAGCTGCGCCGCTGCTTGCGCAGGATGTCCACGGTCTTGTCGATGGCGGCGTCGGTCACTTCGGCCGAGATCTTGTCCACCTCGGCGGTGCTCAGGTCGCCGATCTTGACCTCGGGAAACACCTCGAACACGGCGTCAAAGCTCACCTGGCCTTCGGGCGCGCCATCCTTCTCGGTGATGCGCGGCTGGCCTGCCACGCGCAGCTGCGCCTCGTTGGCCGCCTGGGCAAAGGCCTCGCCCACTTTGTCGTTCAGCACCTCGTACTGCACCGAGTAGCCATAGCGCTGGGCCACGACGCTCATGGGCACCTTGCCGGGACGGAAACCGTCCATCTTCACGGTGCGGGCCAGGCGCTTCAGGCGTGCATCCACCTCGCTCTGGATGGTGGTGACGGGCAGGCTCAGCGTGATCTTGCGCTCAAGCTTCTCAAGGGTTTCAACAGTTACGGCCATGTTTGTTCCTAGTGTCAGGGATATGTGCCGGGCTGAGCCTCGGCCTTCGCTTGTGGTGCGCGGGGGGGGACTCGAACCCCCACACCATTGCTGGCGTCAGGACCTAAACCTGGTGCGTCTACCAATTTCGCCACCCGCGCTACTCTTGCCATCCGGTCGACGGGCCTATAGCCAGTCAACCAGGTGAATTAGGTAAACCGTAGATTTTACCTTGTTGCCGACCCTCGCAGCCAACGCTATGTCCGATGGACGCGAAACCAGGCCGCATACATGGCCGGCAGTGCCAGCAGCGTGAGCACCGTGGCGACGATCAGGCCGCCCATGATGGCCACGGCCATGGGGCCCCAGAACACGCTGCGTGACAGCGGGATCATGGCCAGCACGGCGGCGGCGGCCGTGAGCACGATGGGGCGCAGGCGGCGCACGGCCGACTCCACGATGGCATCCCAGGCGGGGACTCCGGCCGCGCGGTCGAGCTCGATCTGGTCGATCAGGATCACCGAGTTGCGCTGGATCATGCCCATGAGCGCGATCACGCCCAAGAGTGCCACGAAGCCGAACGGCCGGTTCAGAAGCAGCAGCGCCGCAGCCACGCCGGCAATGCCCAGCGGCCCGGTGAGGAACACCAGCATCGATCGGCCAAAGCTGTGCAGCTGCAGCATGAGCAGCGTGAAGACGATGAACAGCATCACCGGCACGCCGGCCACGATGGAGGCCGAGCCCTTGCTGCTCTCCTCCACGGCGCCCGCGACCTCGATGCGCACGCCGTTGTCGCCCGCGGCATGCCAGCGCGCCTCCAGCGCGCGCAGCTCGGGCAGCAGCTGGGCGGTGACGGTGGCGCCCTGCAGTCCCTCCACCAGATCGCCCTGCACGGTGATGGCATAGTCGCGGTTCCAGCGCCACATCACGCCCGGCTCCCAGCTGAATACGGGCCTGGCAATCTGCGTGAGCGGAATGGAGCGCCCCGAGGCCGTGGGCAGGTAGGCGTTGGCGATGTCGGAGATGGCCTCGCGCTCGTCAGGCGACTGGCGCAGCATGATGTCGATGAGTTTGTCCCTCTCGCGGTACTGCCCGACCGTGGTGCCCGTGAACATGATGCGCGAGGCCTGGGCGATGGACTGGCTGGTCACGCCCAGGGCGCGCGCCTTGTCCTGATCCACCTCCAGGCGCACCACCTTCACCGGCTCGTTCCAATTGTCGTTCACCCCCACCAGATTGGCATTGGCACGCATCGCGACCTTGACCTCATCGGCGCGTTGGCGCAGCGTGGCCGGATCACCGCCCAGCACGCGGAACTGCACCGGATACGGCACGGGCGGCCCATTGGGCAGCAGCTTCACGCGGCCGCGCGCCTCGGGCACCTCCTCGGCCAGCAGCCGGGGCAGGCGCAGGCGCAGAGCCTCGCGCTCTGGAAGGCCTTTGGCCAGGACGATGAACTGCGACACATTGCTCTGCGGGAACACCTGGTCCAGCGGCAGGTAGAAGCGCGGCGTGCCCGATCCCACCCAGGTGGCAAAGCTTGCCACGCCGTCCTGCTCCATCAGGCGCTGCTCCAGCCGCTTGGTGACGGCGGTGTTGGCGGCCAGGGAGGTGCCCTCGGGGAACCACAGATCCACCATGACCTCGGGCCGGCTCGAATCGGGGAAGAATTGCTGCTGCACGCGCCCCATGCCCACGATGCCCAGCGCAAAGATCAGCAGCGTGGCGATGATGGTCAGCCAGCGGTGCTGCACGCACCAGTTCACGGCGGTACGGAAGCGGTTGTAGAACGGCGTATCGAACAACTCATGCGGCGGCGCATCGGGGTCGTGCGGCTTGACCTTCAGCAGCAGCGTACCCAGGTAGGGCACGAAGTACACCGAGACGATCCACGACAGCACCAACGCGATGACGGTGACGGCAAAGATGGCGAAGGTGTATTCGCCGGTGACCGATTTGGCGATGCCTATGGGCAGGAAGCCCGCCGCCGTGATCAGCGTGCCGGTCAACATGGGTTTGGCCGTCACGTCGTAGGCGAAGGTAGCGGCGCGCACCTTGTCATAGCCCTCTTCCATCTTGCGCACCATCATCTCCACGGCGATGATGGCGTCGTCCACCAACAGGCCCAGGGCAATGATGAGCGAGCCCAGAGACACCTTGTGCAGGCCAATGCCCAGGTAATGCATGGCGAGGAAGGTCACGGCCAGCACCAGCGGGATGGTGATCGCCACCACCAGGCCCGGGCGGTAGTCGATATGCCAGCCGAAACGCCCGCCCTTGTGCAGGCCAAGCGAGATGAAGCTCACGCCCAGCACGATGACCACGGCCTCGATAAGCACCTTGACGAATTCATTGACCGATGCGGCCACGGACGCCGGCTGGTCCTGCACCTGGTGCAGCTGCACGCCCGCGGGCAGCTGGGCCTGGATGTCGGCCGTCGCCGCGCGCAGCGCCTTGCCCAGGGCGATGATGTCCCCGCCCTTGGCCATGGAGATGCCCAGGCCTATGACATCTTGCCCCTGGAAGCGCACCTTCACGGCCGCCGGTTCCACATAGCCGCGGCGCACCTCGGCAATGTCGCCCAGGCGCAGCTGCGCTGCGGAGCCGCCGCGTATCGGCATGGCGCGCAGCTGTTCCACGCTGGTGAACTGCCCGCCCACGCGCACCTGCACCATGTCTTGCGGCGAATTGATCACGCCCGTGCTCTCCACCGCGTTCTGAGCGCCCAGCTGCTGCAGCACGGCATTGAAGTCCAGCCCCAACTGGGCCAGGCGCTTTTGCGAAACCTCGACCCATATCTTCTCGTCCTGCACGCCGAACTGCTCGACCTTGGCCACGTCCTTGACGCGCAGCAGGCGCTGGCGCACATCGTCGGCAAAGTCCTTGAGTTCGGCGTAGCTGAAGCCCTGGCCCTGCAGCGCGTAGATCACGCCATACACATCACCGAATTCGTCGTTGAAATAGGGGCCCAGGATGTTGCCGGGCAACGTGTAGCGCATGTCGCCGATCTTCTTGCGCACCTGGTACCAGACGTTGGCCACATCGGCAGGGCGCGACGAGTCCTTGATCTCGAAGATGATCTGCGACTCGCCCGGTTTGCTGTAGCTGCGTATCTTTTCCGCATAGGGCACCTCCTGCAGAGTGCGTTCGAGCTTGTCGGTCACCTGCTCGGCCATCTGCTGCGCGGTGGCGCCAGGCCAATAGGTGCGCACCACCATGGCACGGAAGGTGAAGGGCGGGTCTTCGTCCTGCCCGAGCTGGAAATACGCGGCAATGCCCAGAAGCATCAACACGATCATGAGGTAGCGCGTCAGGGGCGCGTGGTTCAACGCCCACAGCGACAGGTTGAAGCCCTTGCGTTGCTCCTGGGGTTCCATTTGCGACATGCTGCCCCCTCAGCGCGCCGCGGCCGATGCCGCAGGCGCTCCTGTATTCGTAGCTGCAGGCAATTTATCTGCGGGTGCCGCATCCGATTTTGGTTTGTAAACCATGACCTTTTGCCCCGGAGCGAGCACATGCACGCCCGTGGACACCACCTGCATGCCCGGAGTCAACCCCGCGGCGATCACGGCCTCGTTACCGTCGGCCGTAGCGATCTGCACCGGCTGCGAACGCACCGTGCCGCCGCCGCCTTCGCCGGGCTCGAACACCCACACCGCCGTCTGCCCACCCTCCTGGCGCAGACTGCTGGTGGGCAGCCTGATGGCCTGCACGCCGGCGCGCTCCAGCGCCTTCGGTGCGACGTAGACGGTGGCGCCCAGCGGCGGCGTGTCGACGCCGTCCACGGCCACCTTGACGAGGAAGGTGCGCGTCACCGGGTCGGCGCTGGCCGCCACCTCGCGCACCTTGCCCGGCATGGTTGCGTCCGCCGACCAGGCGCGCACCTGCACCGCCTGTCCCACGCGCAGCTGGCCCACCTTGTCCTCGGGCACATAGAACACGGCGTCGCGCGGGCCATCACGCGCAATGCGCAGCACCGGCGCGCCCGCGGCCAGCACCTGGCCGGGCTCGGCCTCTATGCCGGTCACCACGCCGGCCGCGTCGGCCAGTAGCCGCGTGTAGTCAGCCTGATGGCCCTGGGATGCGAGCTGCGCCCGCGCCTGGTCCAGCGCGGCCTGGGCCGATTTGAGTTGCGCTTGGCGCCGGTCCAGCTCGGCACCGCTGATGAAGTTCTGCGCCTTGAGCTGGGAAAAGCGCTCGAAGTCCGCAGACGCCAGGTCGCGCTGCGTGCTGGCCGCTGCCACCTGGGCACGCGCGGCCTGCGTGGCCAGCTCATAGTCGCGCGCATCGAGCTGCGCCAGCAGCTGCCCGGCCTGAACACGCTGCCCCAGCTCGGCCTGGCGCTGCACGATCTTGCCGGCCACACGGAACGAAAGGCGCGACTCCACGCGCGCGCGCACCTCGCCCGCGTATTCCAGCCGCATCTGCAAGGGAGAAACACCCACGGTCAGCAGCTTGACGGCGCGGATGGGCTCAGGCGCGGGCTGCGGACGCGAACAGCCCGCCAGCACGGCCAGGCTGACGCAAAAAGTCCACAAAAAAAGCCCCAAACGGGGCCGCGCGGGGGCATGGAATGCAGGCATGGCAGGCAACGGGCCAGTCTGGCCCGATTAATGACCGATGGGTTAGTAATCTAGATGAAACCCTTTTGTGCTGTCAAGTGACAATCCTGGCCGTGAACCCGACCTCTGCACCACACCGCGCCAGCACGCCCATCCAGGCGGCGCCCATCACGCACTACGAGAACTTCCCCGTCGCCTCGCTGCTGTGCCCGCCGCGGCTGCGCCAGCCCATTGCCGCCGTCTACGCCTTTGCGCGCACGGCGGACGACATCGCCGACGAGGGCCAGGCCACGGCGGCCCAGCGGCTGGCCGACCTGGCGGCCTACCGCTCCGAGCTGCAATCCATAGCCGCCGGACAGCCCCCCACGCGCTGGGCCGGGGTGTTCGGCCCGCTGCAGGCCACGCTGCACGAGCATCGGCTACCCCTGGCGCTGCTCGATGACCTGCTCGACGCCTTCATGCAGGACGTGGCCATGACCCGGGACGGTGCCAGCTACGCCGACCAAGCGCAGCTGCTGGACTACTGCCGCCGCTCGGCCAACCCCGTGGGGCGCCTGCTGCTGCATCTATATGGCGTGCAGGACGCCGCCGCGCTGCGCCAGAGCGACGCCATCTGCAGCGCCCTGCAGCTCATCAACTTCTGGCAGGACCTGAGCGTGGACCTGCCGCGCGTACGCCACTACCTGACGGATGCCGACTGCGCGGCCCACGGCGTGGCGCGCGCCGACCTCGCCGCGCTGCGGCGCACGCCCGAGAGCGACCGCTTGATCCTGGACTGCGCCGCCTGGGCACGCCAGCTGATGCTCGAAGGCGCCCCGCTGGTACGGCGCCTGGGCGGCCGTGCCGGCTGGGAGCTGCGCCTGGTCGTGCAGGGCGGCCTGCGCATTCTGGACAAGGTCGAGGCACTGGGTGGCGCCAGCCTGTGCCGGCGCCCCGTGCTTCGCCCGCTGGACTGGCTGCGCATGGCCGCCCGCTCACTGACGATGTAAATGCCCGCCGACAACGCCACCCCGCCTCTTGCCGTGCTCTGGCGCATGACGCGCCCGGCCTTTCTGCTGCTGACCGTCGTGGCCTGCGTGCTGGGCACGGCCACGGCCGCCGCCTGCGGCTGCGGGCTCGACCTGCCACTGGCCGGTGCCACCATGCTGCTGGCCGTGCTGGCGCATGCGGCCGGCAACGTGCTCAACGACCTGCATGACGCAAGGAGCGGCGCCGACGCCGGCAACACCCAGGGCATACACCCGTTCACGGGCGGCTCACGCCTGATCCAGAACGGCATGGTCACCGAGGGCCAGACCGACGCCCTGGCCAAGGCCCTGCTGCTGGTGCTGGTGCCGGCGGGCCTGCTGCTGGCCGTCAAGACCGCCGGCGGCGTGCTGCTGCTGGGCATGGCCGGCCTGCTGCTGGCCTGGGGCTATTCGGCCCCGCCGCTGCGGCTGATGGCGCGCGGCCTGGGCGAACCGGCCGTCGCCTGCGCCTGGTTTCTGGTCGTCCTCGGCAGCGACTACGTGCAGCGGCGCCAGTTCTTCGTGATCCCCACCAGCGCGGCGCTGAGCTTTGCGCTGCTGGTCGCGGCACTGCTGCTCATCAACGGCTTTCCCGACGCCAAGGCCGACGCACGCGCGGGCAAGCGCACTCTGGCCGTGCGCCTGGGCCCCAGGGGCGCGTCCTGGGCCTACCTGGGCCTGGTGCTGGCCGCCCATGGCTGGCTCGCGGCCAGCGCCTGGCTGCTGATTCCGCCAGCCAGCGCGCTGTGGGGCCTGGCGTCCCTGCCGCTGTCGCTGGCCGCGGCCACCCTGCTGCTGCGCCACGCGCGCCAGCCCTCGCGGCTGCGGCCCGCGCTGGCGCTCACCGTGGCCGCCACACTGCTGCATGGCCTGGGCATGGCCGCGGGCTTTGCACTCGTCGCGGCGCAACACTGAAACCCCGCTGCCCCCATGGGACAATCGCCGCCCAGTCAACCCCAGCGCCCCGATGAGTACCCCCGAGCATTACGTACAAGACAAGGCCGCAGCCTCGGGCAGCAGCTTCTATTACGCCTTTTTGTTCCTGCCGCGCGAGCGGCGCGCGGCCATCACGGCCTTCTATGCCTTTTGCCGGGAAGTGGACGACGTGGTGGACAACGTCTCCGACGCCGGCGTGGCCCAGGCCAAGCTCGCATGGTGGCAGGGCGAGGTAGCCAAGGCCTTCGCCGGCCAGCCCAGCCACCCGGTGATGCAGGCGCTGATGCCCCATGTGCCCGTCTATGGCATAGAACAACGCCAGCTGCAGGCCGTGATCGAAGGCTGCCAGATGGACCTGGAGCAGACACGCTACCTCGACTTTGCGGGCCTGCAGCGCTACTGCCACCTGGTGGCCGGCGTGGTGGGCGAGGTGGCGGCGCGCATCTTCGGCCAGCAGGACGAGCGCACCACGCAGTATGCGCACAAGCTGGGCCTGGCCTTCCAGCTCACCAACATCATCCGCGACGTGGGCGAGGACGCCATGCGCGGGCGCATCTACCTGCCCATCAGCGAGTTGAAGCAGTTTGACGTCAAGGCGCATGAGATCACCAAGCGCGAATACTCCGACCGCTTCACGGCGCTGATGAAGTTCCAGGCCGAGCGCGCGCACCGGCTCTACGACGAGGCGCTGGCCCTGCTGCCCGACGCCGACCGCACGGCGCAGAAGCCCGGGCTGATGATGGCCAACATCTACCGCGCGCTGCTGGTGGAGATCGAGCGCGAGAACTTCCAGGTGCTGCACCAGCGCATTGCGCTGACGCCGCTGCGCAAGCTCTGGATCGCCATGAAGACCAACTGGAAGCAATGACCCAACCCGTAGCGGCTTCGCCGGCCCCGTCGAAGGGGTGCGCCGCGCAGCCTGGCAACGCCAGTTCTGCGGGAGCTGCGCGGTCGTGAAAACAGCTGTCGTCGGGGGCGGCTGGGCTGGCATCGCTGCTGCGGTCGCGCTGGCCGATGCGGGCCACGAGATCACCGTCTTCGAGATGGCGCCGCAGCTGGGCGGCCGGGCGCGCAGCGTGGCCGGTGACCCGCCCTTCGACAACGGCCAGCACATCCTGATCGGCGCTTATCGCGACAGCCTTGCGCTGATGCGCCGGCTGGGCGTC
>JAFECU010000121.1 GCA_018242005.1 Pseudomonadota bacterium
GATGAAGGCGGCGAATCGGCTCTGGCCGGCGGGCCCCATGCCCGCCGACAAGCCCTGCATTATCCGGCGCGGCCCGGGCCGCACAGCGTCAACAAGATTCAGGCGGGGCAGACGCCAGACGCCGCGCCCGCCAACTGCCGGCACGCCGCCACGGCCGCCTGGGGCCGACGCCACTGGTATTGCAGCGCCTCATGCCCCACAGCTTCGATCACGGCATGCCGGCCCGGCGCCACGTTGAGGCTCTGGCCGGCGTGCAGCAGCAGGTCGCCCGATTCCTCGCGCCAGCCATGGGGCCCGTCGTCCAGCGTCACCCAGGCGCGGCCGCTGAGCACGCGCAGCTGCATGGCGGCCCTGGGGTGCAGGCTGCGTGCCGTACCGGCAGCCAGCAGGCACCGGTCCTGATCGGCCGATTGTTGCCAATTGAGAACTTGCGATGCGGTCATGGTGGTCTCCTGAAAGCATTGATGTGACGCCAGTTTGCGCCGTGCAGCGACCATCCGTCCAATGAAAGCGAGTCCTCTCATAGATTCCTAAATCGCATCAATTGAGGCATCATCCACGGCCATGAAACAAGCCCTGCCATCCACAACCCATCTGCGCACCCGGCCCGTGGCCGTGGGCCATTGGCGCGCCTTTCTGGCCGTGGCGCGGCACCTGAACTTCCGCGCCGCGGCCGAGGAACTCGCGCTGACCCAGTCGGCCGTGAGCCGCCAGATCCAGGCGCTGGAGGACGAGGTGGGCGTGCCCCTGTTCCTGCGCCACACTCGCGCCGTGGAGCTGACGGGCGCGGGCGGCCAGCTGCAGCGCACGGTGGCGCCGGCGCTCGAACGCATGGACGCGGCCGTGCGCCTCGTGCGCCAGCAGGCAGGGCGCAAGAGCGTGGCGATCGCCACCTGGGCCAGCTTTGCCTCGATGTGGCTGATCCCGCGCATGGAGGCGTTTCAGCGCGACAACCCGGACATCGACATCCGCATCGACGCGAGCGATGCCATGGTCGATCTGGAAACTGCCGACGTGGACCTGGCGCTGCGCTCGTCCGTGCCGGGCAGCCAGCCGGCGGGCGCCGAGCGCCTGTTCGGCGAACAGCTCGCCGTGGTGGCCAGCCCCTGGCTGCTCAAAAGCACGCCGCCGATCAGCCAGCCCGCGGACGTGGCGCAGTTCACGCTGATCGAGGCCGGCGACGCGCATCGCCTGCCCTACTTCGAGCTCATCACCTGGCGGCGCTGGTTCGAGGTGCACGGCCTCGCCCAGCTGCAGCCGCGGCGCTGGCTTTACTTCAACTACGCGCAGCAGATCGCCCAGGCGGCGCTGGCCGGCCAGGGCCTGGCGCTCGCGCGCATGCCGCTCGTTGCGCAAAGCCTGGCATCGGGCGACCTGCTGGAGGTGCTGCCCGGCCACCGGCTCGATTCGCCGCTGGTGTACTGGCTGGTGCTGGGGCCGCGCAGCGCCCAGCGGCCCGAGATCCAGGCCTTCTGCGCCTGGCTGCGGCTGCAGGCCGAGGCCACGCGCCGCGCCACCGGGGAGGTCAGCTGAGCGTCACGCGCGCAAACTTGCGCTTGCCTACCTGCACCACGTAGCTGCCCGCGGCCAGCTTCAGGCCCTTGTCGCTGACCACGCTGGCGTCTACGCGCACGCCGCCACCGTCGATCAGGCGATTGGCCTCGCTGGTCGAGGGCGCGAGCTTGGATTGCTTCAGAACAGCGCCAATGCCCAGCGGCGCGCCGGTGAGCTGCACCTCGGGAATGTCGTCGGGAATACCGCCCTTGCTGCGGTTCTGGAAGTCCTGCTCGGCCGCATCGGCCGCGGCCACGCTGTGAAAGCGCGCCGTGATCTCCTTGGCCAGCAGCACCTTGGCGTCCTTGGGGTTGCGTCCGCCCGCGACCTCGGCCTTGAGCTGCGCGATCTCGGCCAGGCTTTTGAAGGACAGCAGCGTGTACCAGTCCCACATCAGCTCGTCGGAGATGCTCAGCACCTTGGCGAACATGGTGTTGGCGTCCTCGGTGATGCCGATGTAGTTGTTCTTGGATTTGGACATCTTGTCCACGCCGTCCAGGCCCACGAGCAGCGGCATGGTGAGCACGCACTGCGGCTCCTGGCCGTATTCCTGCTGCAGGTGGCGGCCCATGAGCAGGTTGAACTTCTGGTCCGTGCCACCGAGTTCGAGGTCACTCTTGAGCGCGACAGAGTCATAACCCTGGAGCAGCGGGTAGAGGAACTCATGAAGGCTGATGGAGTTGCCCTCGGCAAAGCGCTGGTGGAAGTCGTTGCGCTCCATCATGCGCGCCACGGTGTACTTGGCGGCCAGCTGGATCAGGCCGCGTGTGCCCAGCGCGTCGTTCCACTCGCTGTTGTAGCGGATCTCGGTGCGCGCCGGGTCGAGCACCTTGGCGGCCTGGGTGTAGTAGGTCTCGGCGTTGACCTTGATCTGTTCGGCCGTGAGCGGCGGGCGCGTGCTGTTGCGCCCCGAGGGGTCACCGATCAGCGTGGTGAAGTCACCGATCAGGAAGATCACCTGGTGGCCCAGGTCCTGCAGCTGGCGCATCTTGTTGAGCACCACGGTGTGGCCGATGTGGATGTCCGGCGCCGTGGGGTCCAGTCCCAGCTTGATGCGCAGCGGCTGGCCCGTGGCCTCGGAGCGCGCCAGCTTCTGCACCCAGTCCTCCCTGGGCAGCAACTCGTCGACGCCGCGCAGCGACACTTCGAGCGCTCGCCCTACACCATCGGTCACCGGAAAAGTCGTAACAGTCAATTGATTCATAAGGGTTTTTTGGGGTACCGCCAAAGACCCAAGGGCTATACTCTCGGGCGCTTTCAAGCAGCGGATTCTAGTAGCCCCGCCCATCCAACCGGCCTGGGCTCATTCCGCAGCGATTCCACATTCTTAGTGCTTTGCCGCCCTTGAGCCCCCCGGGCCGCAAAACACCTATGCCAGGGGTAAGACTTTTGAACAACGGCCTGACAACCGCCGGCCTGCTATTGCTCAACCAGCTCAAGCAGACGATACAAAATCATCCGAAACGCATTACGGCCGCCCTGGCCACCCTGCTGCTCACCGGTGGCGGCGGCGCCTTTGCCGTGGCCTCGCTGGCGCCGGACCCGGCCGACCTGCCGGTGACCACGGTGACGCAGCCCGTGACTTCACTGGCCGGCGACACGCCCCTGTCTTCGCTCGTGGACATGCCAGCGTTTTCACTGTACCGCTCCGACACCACACGCGGCTCCGACACGGCCGAAAGCCTGCTGCAACGCATGGGTGTCGCCGATCCGGCGGCGGCGGCGTTTCTGCGCGGCGACGGCCTGGCGCGCCAGCAGCTCCTGGGCCGCGCCGGCCGCTCCGTCTCGGCCGAAACCACCGACGACCACCGCCTCGTGCGCCTGACGGCGCGCTGGGCACCTGAGGATGGCGACCAGTTCCAGCGCCTGGTGGTCGAACGCAAGCCCGATGGCGGCTTCGCCTCGCGCACCGAAACCGCCAGGCTCACGGTAGGCAGCCGGCTCGCGGGCGGCGTCATCCGCAGCTCGCTGTTTGCCGCCACCGACGCGGCCAGCATCCCCGACGCCGTGGCCGTGCAGCTGGCCGAGGTGTTCTCCGGCGACATCGACTTTAGCCGCGCGCTGCGCAAGGACGACCGCTTCTCGGTGGTCTATGAGACCCTCGAGGCCGACGGCGAGCCGCTGCGCAGCGGCCGCGTGCTGAGCGCCGAATTCCAGAACGGCGGCAAGACCTACAGCGCCGTCTGGTTCCAGTCTCCCGGTGCAGCCAAGGGCTCGTACTACACGCTGGACGGACAGAGTATGCGCCGCGCCTACCTGGCCTCGCCGGTCGAGTTCTCGCGCATCTCCAGCGGCTTCGCCATGCGCATGCACCCCATCCACAAGACCTGGCGTGCCCACCTTGGCACCGACTTCGCCGCGCCCATGGGCACGGCCGTACGCACCGTGGGTGACGGCGTGGTGGACTTTGCCGGCGTGCAGAACGGCTATGGCAACGTGGTCTTCGTCAAACACCGCAACCAGCATGTCACCGTCTACGCGCACCTGAGCCGCATCGACGTGCACAAGGGCCAGAGCGTGGAGCAGGGCCAGAAGATCGGCGCCGTGGGCGCCACCGGCTGGGCCACCGGCCCGCACCTGCATTTCGAGTTCCGCGTGGATGGCGAGCAGCGCGATCCCATGACCATCGCCCACGAGAGCGAGGCCGCCCAGCCCGTGCCCGCTGCCGCGCGCCCGGCCTTCAACCGCCTGGCGTCCAACATGCGCGTGCAGCTGTCATCGGCCGCGCAGGTCCTGCAGGCCAGCGCCGAATAACGACTCCTTGTGAGTCCCAGGTCGCAGTGCTACATCGGGTTGATGTCGGGCACCTCGCTCGACGGCATCGACGGTGTGCTGGCGGAAATTACGGCGCAAGAATGCCGCGTAGCGCTTCATGCATCAGCGCCGCTAGCTCCTGATTTAAGAGCAGAACTGCTTGCCCTCAACGGCAGCGGCGGCGACGAACTGCACCGCGCGGCCCTGGCCGCGAACGCGCTGGCGCGGGGCTATGCGGGCGTGGTGCACGACCTGCTGCGCCAGGCCGGCATGAAAGCGGCCGCGGTGCGCGCCATAGGCGCCCATGGCCAGACCGTGCGCCACCGCCCCCAGGCCTTCGACGGCACGGGCTATACGCTGCAGCTCAACAACCCAGCCCTGCTGGCCGAACTCACCGGCATCACCGTGGTGGCCGACCTACGCAGCCGCGACGTCGCCGCCGGCGGCCAGGGCGCGCCGCTGGTGCCGGCCTTTCACCAGGGGGTGTTTGGCCAGGCGGCGCGTACGGTGGCGGTATTGAACCTGGGCGGCATCTCCAACCTGAGCATCCTGCGCCCCGATGGCGGCGTGCTCGGGTTTGACTGCGGACCGGCCAATGCCCTCATGGACCATTGGTGCGAGCGCCACACGGGCCACCCCTACGACGCCGGCGGCGCCTGGGCGCGCAGCGGCCGGCCCGTGGACGCGCTGCTCCAGTCCCTGCTGGCCGAGCCCTTCCTGGCCCTGCCCCCGCCCAAGAGCACGGGGCGCGATCTGTTCAACCCCGACTGGCTGCAGCGGCACCTGCCCGCCGCGGGCAGTGACGCGCGGCCGCAGGACGTGCAGGCCACGCTCGCCGAGTTCACCGCCGCAAGCTGCGCGCAGGAACTGCGGCGCCATGCGCCCGAATGCGGCCTGCTCATCGTCTGCGGCGGCGGCGCGCTCAACGGCCATCTGATGGAGCGCCTGCGGGCGCTGCTGCCGGGCGTCAGCGTCGAAGACTCCGGCAGCCACGGCCTGCCCGCCCTGCAGGTGGAGGCCGCAGCGTTTGCCTGGCTGGCCCACCAGTGCCTGGCGGGCGTAGCGGCCAATCTGCCGGCCGTGACCGGCGCGCGTGGCCCGCGCATCCTGGGCGCCATCTACCCGGCATGAAAAAGCCGCCTCGAGGGCGGCTGCTTCACGAAGAGCGCAAGGCGCTCACTGATCCTGCACCGAGAAGCTCGAGCCACAGCCGCAGGTGGTTTCGGCATTCGGGTTCTTGATGACGAACTGCGCGCCCTGCAGGTCTTCCTTGTAGTCGATCTCGGCGCCCACGAGGTACTGGTAGCTCATGGCATCGATGAGCAGCGACACGCCGTTCTTGGTCATGACGGTGTCGTCGTCGTTCGTGATCTCGTCGAACGTGAAGCCGTACTGAAAGCCCGAGCAGCCGCCGCCCTGCACGAACACGCGCAGCTTGAGGTCGGGGTTGCCCTCTTCGGCAATCAGCTCTGCCACCTTGGTGGCGGCGCTGTCGGTGAAGAGAATCGGGTCGGGCATCGGGGTGTCGGCTGTCTGTGCTGCTGCGCTCATGGATTGCTCCAATGGTCAAAACTGGTGGGGATGCTACCGCAAACGGGTCGATTGAAGCGCTGGCAGCGCCTTTGCCGCCAGAGGCCCTGGGGCCATTGCCGACCCGAGGAACGCACAAAGCCACCCGAAGGTGGCTTTGTACCGAAGGGCAGAACCCAAAAGACGAATTAACGCTTGGAGAACTGCTTTGCGCGGCGTGCAGAGTGCAGGCCGACCTTCTTACGCTCGACTTCACGGGCATCGCGCGTGACGAAGCCAGCTTGGCTCAGCTGGGGCTTGAGCGCTGCGTCGTAGTCGATCAGTGCGCGCGTGATGCCGTGGCGGGCCGCGCCGGCCTGGCCGGACTCGCCGCCGCCGTGCACGTTGATCTGGATGTCGAACGCTTCGACGTTACCCGTCAGCACCAGGGGCTGCTTGGTAATCATGATCGAGGTCTCGCGGCCGAAATACTGCTGAATGTCCTTGCCATTCACAGTGATCTTGCCGGAGCCCTTCTTCAGAAACACGCGGGCGACGCTGGACTTGCGACGGCCGGTGCCATTGTTCCATTCACCAATCATCTCGGCTCCTTAGATTGCCAGGGGCTTGGGCTGCTGGGCGCTGTGCGGATGCTCCGCGCCACCGTAGACCTTCAGCTTCTTGATCATGGCGTAGCCCAGGGGGCCCTTGGGCAGCATGCCCTTGACGGCCTTCTCGAGTGCGCGGCCGGGGTGCTTGGCCTGCAGGTCACGGAAGTTCGTGGCCGTGATGCCGCCGGGGTAGCCCGAGTGGCGGTAGTACACCTTGTCGAGCGACTTGGTGCCGGTGACCTTGAGCTTGGAGGCGTTGACGACGACGATGAAGTCACCGGTATCGACGTGAGGCGTGTAAATGGCTTTGTGCTTGCCGCGCAGACGGAGGGCCACTTCGCTGGCGACCCGTCCGAGCACCTTGTCGGTGGCGTCAATCACAAACCACTCGTGCACGACCTCAGCGGGCTTTGCGCTGAAAGTAGTCATGAGTTTCTCTTTAGAAGAGGGTTTGGCGGTCCTTTTCCACGGTCGGTGCTCCTCTGGTGGGAGTCTCTTAGGTGGGATGAATGCCTCGCCGCGGGACCAAAAATCGCTGCGAAGCCCGCCATTATACAAAAATGCATCGCGCGAGGCGGCGGCGCTCATTGCGCATAGAGCTCTTGCTGCAACTCCTGCGCCTCATGCCGGCGGCGGCTTTCCACGCAGACGGGGTGGCGCGCCATGTCTGCCTTCAGGCATTCCTGGTGGATGCACATCGATTGCGTCCAAAAACCCGCAGAAGCGCAGGCCTCCTCGGGCCCCGACGCCAGTCCCGGCGTCACGACCGGCATGGGCTCCGGCAGGACCACACGCGCCAGGGCCGCGGGCGGCGGGCCTGCCGGCTCGAGGGATTGCGCGGGCATGGATTGCGTGATTGCGGCGATCGGCTGCGCGGCCGGCGCCGGAAGGCCGGCGGCAGGTTCGTGCGTCGCGCGCATCAAAGCCGATGGTGCTGCAGGCTCGGCCCACTCGGTGATGATTTCGCTCTCGGGTGTCTGGTGCGGTCGATGGGGATGCTGTCCCCACCACAGGCTGCCTGCCAGTGTCATGACCGCCACGGACCCCGCCATGGCCCACATCATGCGCGCCTGCCCCATGGCGCGCCCGGACCCACTGGCCTCGCCCGATTGCGCCAGGGCAGTAGCATGGCCGCGCCCCTTGGCGCGCGTGCGCTGGCGCCGCCGCGGATGCTTCCCCGAAGGCGGTGACAGGTTGGCGCCAGGCACAGGCTCCCCGGAACGCGACCGCGTCAGGCCGATCATCATGGGCCGGGCCACGCCCGGCGCGTCCTTGGCCTGGGGCTCGACCCAGCGCTCGCCCAGCGCCGCGCGGAAATCGAAGGACTCCAGCCCTGCCGGCGCGGCCGTCATGTCCATGTCCTGCAGAAATTCCGTGACCGATTGCGGCCGATTCTGCGGCTGGAGTGCCAGGCAACGCCCTATGGCATTGACAAAGGCGGGGGAGTAGTCGATGCCAAACTGCCGGCGCAGCGCACGCGCCACGCGCGGCATGGGCAGCATGCGGTCGCGCAGGGCGCGCTGCGTCGCGGGCTGCGGCGTGGTGTTGCACAGGCAGCCATGGACCGCGGCGCCCAGCGCGTACAGGTCGCTCCAGGGGCCCTGGCCCGTCTCGTCCGCGGCATCGGTGTATTGCTCCAGCGGCGCATAGTTGACCTTGAGTACGGCCGCATGCCTGTGGCTGCCGCCACCGATGGCATGGCGCGCAGCGCCCAGGTCCAGCAGCACCGGTGGTCCACGGTCCTGCAGGAAGATGTTGTCAGGCGAGATGTCGCGGTGCAGGGTCTGTCCGTCGTGCAGCACACGCAGCGCGCTCGCGACCGACCACAGCAGACTGCGCAGCCAGGCCTCGGGCGGCGGCGTGCGCATATGGGCACGCGCCTGCTTGAGCGTCATGCCGCGGTACAGGGGCATGACCATGTAGGCCGTGTGATTGGCCTCCCAGAAGCGGAACACCTTGACAAGGCTCGGGTGGTCAAAGCGCGCCAGCAGCCGCGCCTCGTCCACGAACGAGGCCAGGCCCGCCTGGAACGACTGCTCGTTGGAAGACGAGCGCACCCACAGCGAGCGCCCATCGGCGCGCCCGGCCAGCGCCGCGGGCATGTATTCCTTGATGGCCACACTGCGCTGCAGGGAATGGTCAAAGGCCTGGTAGACCATGCCGAAACCGCCCACACCGATCAGCGACTGCACCTCGAACTCACCGAGCCGCGTCCCCGGCGCCAAGGCATCGACATGCTGCGCGGTGCTGGCTGGCAGACGCGCAACGACGGACGTGGAGGCGGGGATGGAGGTGGTGGCTAACAAGATGGGCGCCAGGGCTGCAGGGAGCGCGATGATGGCCTAGCCCTTCCGAGCAACTGGCAACAAAGCGCATCCTGTCGGTCAAAAACATCACTTGCCCCCAAGCGCATGCTTCGTGCCTGTCGCTACCATTGCGCGCATGTTCAGTTATCGCCACGCCTTCCACGCAGGCAATCACGCCGATGTGCTCAAGCACACGGTGCTCATTGCCACTTTGCAACATCTTCTACAGAAAGACGCGGCCCTCACCGTATTGGATACACATGCCGGCGCGGGCCTGTACAGGCTCGATGGGGATTACGCCAGTACCAGCGGCGAAGCCGCGGACGGCATCCTGCGCCTGCTCGCGCCAGGCGCACCCACCCCACTGGCTCCGGCGCTGCAGGACTATCTGGACATGGTGCGCGCCTTCAACCAGGGGGCATCGACGCGCGTCTACCCCGGCTCGCCTTTCATCGCCCAGCGCCTGCTGCGTGAGCAGGACCGGATCAAACTCTTCGAGCTGCACCCTACGGACGCGCGCGCGCTGGCGGGCAACATCGCCCAGCTGGAGGCCGGCCGACAGGTGGCCGTGCTGGTCGAGGACGGTTTTGAGTGCATCAAGAAATTTTTACCCCCGCCGGCGCGTCGCGCGCTTGTATTGTGCGACCCCAGCTATGAAATCAAGAGTGACTACGCGCGCGTGCAAGACATGCTGCAGGACGCGCTCAAGCGCTTTGCCACGGGGGTGTACGCCATCTGGTACCCGATCATCGCGCGCCCCGAGGCGCATGAGCTGCCGCGCCGGCTCAAGACCCTGGCCAACAAGGCCGGCAAGCCCTGGCTGCATGCCACGCTGACCGTGAAGTCAGGCAAGCAGGCCCAGCCGGAGCGCCGCCCCGGCCTGCCCGCCAGCGGCATGTTCCTGATCAATCCGCCATTCACGCTGGAGGCCGCGCTGCGCCAGGCCCTGCCGCAAATGGCGCAGCTGCTGGCGCAGGACCGGCATTCGTCCCACGTCCTAGAGGTCGGGAGCTAGCGGCGCTTGCGCCGCGGCCTGTGCTTGGGCGCTGCCTTGGGCGCACGCCGCTGCAGGGCCTGTGCCGCAGCATCGGCGTCCAGGCCCAGGCCCGAGCCCGTCACGGCCTGCTCCAGGCGATCGGGACAGGCGTCGTCGTCGGGGCCAACCTGCCACAGCTCCACCGACTTGATGCCCAGGCCCACCATGCCCAGGTCCTCGGCGGCGGCGCGGCTCAGGTCGATGATTCGTCCGGGCGTAAACGGCCCTCGGTCATTGACGCGCACTATGACCGTACGGCCGTTGACCAGGCTGCGCACGCACAGGCGTGCACCAAACGGCAGGCTGCGGTGCGCGGCCGTGTACTCCTCGCGGTCATAGCGCTCACCGCTGGCCGTGCGCCGCCCGTGCAGGCTGTCGGCATACCAGGAGGCCTGGCCGCTGGCCAGCAGCACCGGCGGCTCAGCCGGCCCAGGCTCGGGCGCGCGCAGGGCCGGCGGGCCCGAGCCCTCGGCGGGGCCGCGCTCGGTCTTCATGCGCAGCGTCGGCTGGCGCGGGGCGGTCCGGCCGCTTGGCGCCTCCGCAGCGCGCTGC
>JAFECU010000122.1 GCA_018242005.1 Pseudomonadota bacterium
GAACATTCGGCGGCGGTGCATGCCCACCATGAACAGCCCCATCAGGGCCGACAGGATGATCAGGCCCCATTCGCTCAGGGTGGGGATAGAAGCCGGTGCCGCGGCCCCGACTGGCACGCCGCCGGCCACAACCGGCGATGACTTGGGCACGCCGCCGCCGTTGCCGCTACCCGTCACCGTGACCGGGAGGTTCGTACCCTGCTGGGCAGGGTTGTTGGGCGTGCCGGACAACGGGCACACCACGGTCTGCCCCACGGGCACGTTCGCCGGGCTGTTCCAGTTCGCTCCGTTGAGCGTACATTGCCCCGCGGTCACACCCGCAGGCAGGCCCGAGATGGCGCAGGTGCCATTGACGGCCGCCGTCGCGCCCTGGTTGGTGCAAGAGAACTGCGACCCGGCCGGCAGCGGCTGGCCATAGGGCATGGTCTTGGGCACCTTGCTCACATCGGGCACCAGGTCTGGCAGCAGCGTGGTCTTGACCGGAGAACCCAGTTGCGGGGAAACGCCGGTGGCGGCGATGGTGTACGACGCATTGTTGAGCGACTGCGTCGTGGTGTTGGCCGGCACGCGCACCGTCATGGTGAAGGTGCCGCTGTCGCCGCCATTCATGCTGGCAATGCTGCAGCTCATAGGGCCGGTCGAACCCACCGCAGGAGCCGTACATACGCCAGCATTTGCGCCGGCCACAGACTCGAACGTCGATCCCGGCGGCACGGGAATGTTCAGCGCCACGTTGTTGGCCGTGGAACTTCCAGTCACGTTCTGATAGTTGTAGGTATAGGTGATGAGCGAGGAGCCATCGGCCTCGGTGGGTTGGGTGATCAGGGACGGCCCAGTAGCGGCGATCCACAGGCCCGCGCCGCTTGGCAGCTTGGTGCCCACCATGTCCAGGTACAGATAGCCCTGATGCCCACCCTGCGAGCAGCCCGCGGCCACGGCAAAAAATTCCAGCTTCGCGTTATTGAGCACGTCGGCCGGATCCAGCGCAACGTCGAACGTCTGCCAATTGGTGTACTTGTATTGACCGATGCCGGTATTCCAGGTGAAGCCGGGCTCATTGGCGAAGTTGAACGTGGTGAACAACACCTTGCCGGTGTCCTTGTTCTTCACCTGGATGAAGAAGTACGGCTGCTGATGTGGGGCGTGACCTGCATCCTGCAGCACCGGCGCGGCAGCAAAACGGATATGCACCTTGCCGTCCGCGTCTGCGTCGGTTGCATAGCTGATCGTGGCTTCCTGCCGTATGGCATTCGCCTTGTATTGGTCGCCGCCAGGCGCGTTCAGCCGCGCCACGGCTGTGCCCCAATGGGGGTATTTGATGTTGCCGTTGGTATTACCGTCAGAACTTCCGTCCAGCGTCGAGTTGCGCAAGATGGAGTGCAAGTTGCCACCGCCACCCGCGGTCAAATTCAACTGTGCCTCGCTCGTAGGCGGTACAAAAACCCCATTGGTCAGCGAGATGCCGCCTTTGTTGTTCAGATAGGTTTCCTTCGTCCAGCCATTGAAGTCCGTCGCGTCCTCAAAGCCGCCGTTGGTAAAGCCCGCATAGGCCGTAGATGCCAGCAGCAGCCCGCCGGCCACTGCCGCCAGGCGCTTGCCCCATGTGTGCGGTAACCCCGTCGCCCACCCCATTTGCTTCATTTTCTTCTCCTGTTGCCATAAAAAACTGAGGAAACCGCGACCGATGGGCGTCTATACCCACAGCGCCATCGCAGTTAATCATGGAATTCTGACTCAGGTTAAACACATTTCTACGTTTCAACAAAAAATAATACAAAATGCCACTACTCAACATTGTTGACAATTGCGAGCGCTTACTAGCCGTCAACGGCGCGCCAAGCGGAAGATGCCTGCGCGCCGCCGCTTAGAGCCACCCGCAGCTACCGCAAAGGCACATGGCCGATAATCGCGGGTTTTCTTCATTGGGGGCCAGCCGGGCCTCAGTTCGCCGTCCGTCCGCTGCCATGAATACCCGTACTACCACACCCATCGCCGACCCCATCCGCAAGCATCTCGAAACCGCCCGCACCCAGATCGGCAAGGGCGAGCTCCGCGAAGCCGCGCAGACCCTCAACGAAGCGCAACGCAAGAGCCCGGGCGATGCGCGCATCTTCATGCTCGCCGGCCTGATGGCCGACAAATCAGGCAACGTCAAGGGTGCCTTCGAGGCCCTGCGCAAATGCGTCGCCATGGCGCCCGACTGGGGCCCCGGCCTGCTGGAGCTGGCGCTGCTGCTGGCGCGCCAGAACCAGTTCAAGGAGGCCGTGGAGACGGCCGAGAAGGTGGCAGCACTGGAGCCCAGGAACCCGCTGGTACTCGCCGGCGTGATCGATATCGCACACCGCGCGGGACACACCGAGATGGCCGTCAAGCACCTGCGCCGCGGCCTGGAAATGGTGCCGGGCGACGTGCAGCTGAGCCAGTTGCTGGCGCAGGACTTGAGCGCCCTGAGCCAATACGAGGAGGCCTTGCAACTGTGGGGTGGCCTGCTCGAACAGCAGCCAGACAACCAATACGCGCTGCTGGGCCGCGTGAAGACCTTGCTGGCCGCCGGCAAGCCTGCCAAGGCCATTGCCGACACTACCGCACTGCTCGCACTGGTGCCAGGCGACAGCGTGTACGCGTACTACAACGCCCTGGCCCATGGCATCACCCCGGCGCACCAGCCTGTGGAGCTAAACCGCCACCTGTTCGACGGCATGGCCGAGGTCTATGACCAGCACATGGTGCGCGGCTTGCGCTACCAGTTGCCCAAGATCGTGGCCGACAAGATTCTGGCCCGCTACCCGGAGAAGCGCCTCAACGTGCTGGATCTGGGCTGCGGCACGGGCCTGCTGGGCGTGTGCCTGGGTCGCCTGGACGGTTTTCTGATCGGCGTGGACATATCCTCCAAGATGGTCGAGCAGGCCGCGCGCCACAACGTCTACGACCGGTTTCACACGGTGAACCTGCTCGAGGCGCTGGAGGCCACGCCCGCTTCGATCTATGAAGTGATCACCGCCCTCGACGTATTCATCTATGCAGGTGATCTGTCCGAGGCCATCCCCAACGCCCACCGCATCCTGCTTCCGGCTGGCGATTTTTTCTTTTCCTGCGAAACCGCTGCTGAGGATGGCCCCGACCTCGTGTTGCAGCCCAGCGGCCGCTAGGCCCACAAGCGCAGCCATATCCAGGCGCTGTGCCGCCGGGCAGGCTTCGAGAGCGTGGAGATCGAGGACCTGGCCCTGCGCTACGAGGCCGGCGAGCCCGTGCAAGGCTTCGTGGTGA
>JAFECU010000123.1 GCA_018242005.1 Pseudomonadota bacterium
GCCTAAGTCCAAGATTTATAAGGCTTCTGACCGGGACGGAATGAACGTGACGGTATCGCCTGGCGGCACTGTCACCTTCCGCTACGACTACCGCCTCAACGGCCGCCGCGAGACGCTGACCCTCGGGCGCTACGGCCCCGACGGCATCCCGCTGACGATGGCGCGCGAGCTGCTCCTGGACGCGCGCAAAGCCGTGCTCAAGGGATGGCACTGCGATCAACCTGTTCGTGCGCGACATGCCGCGTTTGTCGGTCGATCTTGATTTGGTCTTTCCCGATCACACGCTGCCGCGCGATGAGGCGCTGGTGCGCATCAACGAGGCCATCCGGCAAGCTGCCGAGCGTTTGAAGAAGCGGGGCTTCCAGACGCATGCGCCGGCAGCCGCGGCAGGGGAGACCAAACTGCTGGTGCGGCGCGGCCCGATTCAGGTCAAGGTCGAAGTCAACTTCGTCATGCGCGGCACCGTGCAGCCCGTGCGCCGCGCTTCGCTCACACCAGTGGCCCGCGACGTACTCATGGCCGATCTGGAGAATCCGGTGGTGTCGCTGGAGGACGTGTGCGGCGGCAAGCTGGTGGCAGCTCTGGATCGACAGCATCCGCGCGACCTGTTCGATGTGATGCAGCTTTTTGCGCATGAGGGCATCACGGCCGGCATCCGGCGCGCGTTTGTGGTCTATCTGTCCAGCAGCAACTGGCCAATCCATGAAGTGCTGTTTACGCCGCTGCGGGACACTGCCGGGCATCCGCTGGAAGCTGCACAACCTGGCTCAGTTGCAGAAGACCGATGCGAGGAGGTTCGCCGAGCAGGCCGACTTGCTCGCTGCGCGGCTGGCTGCGCTATCCTAGGGCTGGTTGATGATGAGCCGATGCCGCGCAAACCCGCGTCAGCAAAGGACGCGTTTTTCTGACGCTGCAGGGGCGCAGCCCCAGCACCATCAGCCGGGAGCTGTGACGAAACTCCTGTGATGGCAGCTACGCTACTCTCGGTGATCGTCTTGTGTTTTCCTTGAACCATCAGCGAGATGCTATTGCCGGCGCGCCGTGGGTGCTGCGCCTGGCGTTTGGGTATCTCGATTTCAAGATTGATCGGGTCTATTTTGCGAACCAGGCGAAAGGGTACTGACTTCCGTTCGCCTGGCACTGATTGTGGTCAGCCCGCGCGTCGATCTGGCGCCGCTCATCGACGGCGTCGCTCTGGAGCGGAAGGTCGGCACGCGCATGGAAGGCGACGCGCGCAGGCTGCTGCGGGATGCGTCGTCGGTCTGGATGGCCGCATGATGGATGCCGCTGGTGGGGTTGCATGCGCAACGTCAGTCGGCACTTTCTGTTCACGGTTTTTGTAGCATTTGCAGCAGCTCGGGCGTGGCATAGCCGTCGGCCGGCAGGCCCTGGCTGCGCTGGAATCGGCGCAGGCCGGCGCGGGTGGTCGGGCCGGCCACGCCGTCGGGCGTTCCGGCGTCGAAACCCCGGGCGTTCAGCAGTTCCTGCAGTGTCTTGGTTTCGCTGCGTGACAAAGGAGTCAGGTCACGCGGCCAGGGGGTGGACAGACCCGGACCTTCGTCGATCTGACGCGCAAGCAGGCCTACGGCCAGGGCGTAGTTGACTGAGTTGTTGTAGCGCAGGAGGGTGCGGAAGTTGGGCCCCACCAGGATGGCCGGGCCACGCGCGCCGGCGGGTGTGAGGATGGAGGCGGCTGGCAGCGAGGGCAGGGGGGCACCGCCGATGCCGCGCACGCCCTCGGCCGCCCAGACGCTGCTGTCCTGGCGCACGCTCAGTTCGGCACGGGCGTAGTCAAAGCCCGGCGGCAGCTGCACTTCCACGCCCCAGGGCTGGCCGCTTTGCCAGCCCGACTGCGCGAGGAAGTTGGCCGTGGAGGCGGTCACATCGGCGACGCTGGCCCAGATGTCGCGGCGGCCGTCCCCGTCGGCATCCACGGCATAGGCAAGATAAACCGAAGGCAGAAACTGCGTGTGCCCCATGGCGCCGGCCCAGGAACCCACGAGCGCATCGGCGGAGATGTCGCCGCGATCCACGATGCGTAGCGCCGCCAGCAGTTCGCCGCGCGCCCAGTCGCGGCGCCGACCGTCGTAGGCCAGCGTGGCCAGCGCGTCTATGGTGGAGAAGCTGCCGAAGTTTCGGCCGTAGTTGCTCTCCATGCCCCAGATGGCGGTGATGATGCTGGCCGGCACGCCGTAGCGCTGCTCGGCCGATTCCAGCGCCGCGGCATGCAGGCGGCGTTGCTCGCGGCCTTGGGCCACGCGCTGGGGTGAGACGGCGCTGTCCAGATAGGCCCAGGGCGTGCGTGTGAATTCGGGCTGGGAGCGGTCGAGCTCCACCACGCGTGGCTGCCACTGGGCGTGCGCCAGCATGGCGTCCACGGTCTGCCGGTGGATGCCGGCTGCAAGCGCCTGACTGGCAAAGGACTGCAGCCAGGCGTGGAAGCCGGCAATGGTGCTTGCGAGGTCGCTGGTGGCGGCGGGTGCCGGTCCGGGTGGGGCGGCGACGGTTGCCGCCGTTGCCGGTGCTGGTGTGGCTGCCGCCGTTGTCGCTGCCGTGGGGGCGTTGGCGCAGCCGCCAAGGGCTGCCAGAGCCAGGGCGCTGGGAAGAATCAGGGAACGCATGATCGTGATTGTGCCGGCAGGGCCCATGCATACTCGCGGCTGGCCCTGTTATCGGCTGCAACCGACCCGCTCATGCACACCTTTCTCTGGCACGACTACGAAACCTTTGGCGCCGATACGCGCCGCGATCGCCCGGCCCAGTTTGCCGCCATACGCACGGATGCCGAACTCAATGAGATCGGCAAACCCTTGATGATGTATTGCCGGCCGGCCAACGACTACCTGCCCAGCCCCGAGGCCTGCCTGATCACCGGAATCACGCCGCAGCTGTGCCTGGATAAGGGCCTGCCAGAACATGAGTTTGCCGCACGCATAGAAGCCGAGCTGGCCCTGCCCGGCACCATTGGTGTGGGTTACAACACCATTCGCTTTGACGACGAGATCACGCGCTTCATGTTCTGGCGCAACCTCATCGACCCCTATGCGCGCGAATGGCAGAACCAGTGCGGCCGGTGGGACCTGCTGGACGTCGTGCGCATGACCTATGCGCTGCGCCCGGATGGCATTGAGTGGCCCATAGTGGACGGCAAGCCCAGCTTCCGGCTGGAGCATTTGACACGCGCCAATGGCCTCGCGCACGAGGCCGCGCACGACGCGCTCTCCGACGTGCGCGCCACGATCGCGCTGGCGCGGCTGATACGCCAGCGCAACTCCAAGCTGTTCGACTTTGCGCTGTCCCTGCACAAGAAGGACCGCGTGGCCGCGGAGTTGCGCCTGCCCGCCACGGCGCAGACGGCGCGGCCCTTCCTGCATGTCTCGGGCATGTTTCCTGTCGAGCGCGGGTGCCTCGCCGTGATGTGGCCGCTGGCCAGCCACCCCACGAACAAGAACGAACTGCTGGCCTGGGATCTGTCGCATGACCCGTCCGAACTGGGACGGTTGGGCGCTGACGAGATACGCCAGCGGCTGTTCACGCGCCAGGCCGACCTGCCCGAGGGCGTGACGCGCCTGCCGATGAAGAGCGTGCATTTGAACAAGTCGCCCATGGTGGTGGGCAATGTGAACACCCTCACGCCCGTCATGGCCCAGCGCTGGGGCATTGATCTGGCGCAGGCGGCGCAGCATGCCGAGACTGCACGCCAGCTGCCCGACATGAGCGCCATCTGGGCCCAGGTGTTCCAACGGCCGCAGGAACCACCCGTGGACGTGGACCAGGACCTGTACGGCGGCTTTCTGGGCAATGAGGATCGCCGGCGCCTGAATCGTCTGCGCGCCCTTGGGGGCGAGGAGCTGGCACACGAACGCCTGGGTTTTGACGATGCGCGCCTGACCGAACTGGCCTGGCGCTATCGTGCGCGCAACTTCCCGCAGACCCTCTCGCCAGACGAGCACGAGCGCTGGGAGGCGCACCGCACTGCCATGCTGCTGGACGGCGAGGGCGGCGGCCTGACCTTCGACGCGCTGTTCGAGCGGCTCGATACTCTGGGCGCCGAGGCCGACGACGAGCGCACGCAGGCCATCCTGGCGGCTGTGTACGACTACGCCGAGAGCATCGCGCCCGGCATGGATTGATCATGCAGCCCGCGGCAGATATCGACGCGCTACGCGCCTTTGTGCACAGGCACGCGCGTCTTTTCGTCATCACCGGTGCCGGCTGCAGCACCGAGGCCGGCATACCCGACTACCGCGACGAGAACGGCGACTGGAAGCGCCCGCAGCCCGTCACCTACCAGTCCTTCATGAGCGACGAGGCCACGCGCCGGCGCTACTGGGCGCGCAGTCTCATCGGCTGGCCTGTGATGGGTGGGGCGCGGCCCGGCGCCGCGCACCAAGCGCTGGCGCAGCTGGAGCGCCAGGGTCGCATCGAACTGCTGTTGACCCAGAACGTGGACGGCCTGCACCATGCCGCTGGCAGCCGGCGCGTCATTGACCTGCACGGCCGCATAGCCACTGTGCGCTGCATGCACTGTGAGGCGCGCACAACCCGAGCCGAACTGCAGCGCGAGCTGCTGCGGCGCAACCCCGATTGGGCCGGGTTGCAGGCCAAGACAGCGCCGGACGGGGACGCAGACCTGGACGGGCGCGATTTCCAGTCCTTCGATGTGCCGCCGTGCACGCGCTGTGGCACTGGCCTGCTCAAGCCCGACGTGGTGTTCTTTGGCGAATCCGTGCCACGCGCGCGTGTCGAAGCGGCCTACGCTGCACTGGCCCGCGCCGACGCGGTGTTGGTCGCGGGCTCGTCGCTCATGGTGTATTCGGGCTTTCGCTTCGTGCAGGCGGCGGTGCAACAAGGCCTGCCCGTGGCCGCCATCAACCGAGGCCGCACGCGTGCCGATGGGCTGCTGGAACTGAAGCTGGAGACGGAGGTGGGACAGGCGTTGGAGTCATGCTCTGCATCCGATAGCGGTTGGCGCCTTCCCAACAAGTGCTGAACACGGTTTTTATTGAAAATCAGCAACGATCAACCCAGTCAGCCAGCGCGCAGCGGGTGGCCGGCGGGCAGGCTGGCGTAGTGCGCTTTAAATGATTGAACCCATATTTGACAGGGAGCTGCCCTGCTCCAGGAGCGGGAAGTGACAAGGGCTGGAATCACAAGACGTTCGTCGAGTGGTGAAGCCGGCAGTCGCAATCACGAAGATGCCGGCTTCGCTGACAATCATGTCGGTTACCCTCGTTTCCACGACAATATTGGCAGCATGGGGCGGATCATGAATAGGGTGATGACCTCCAGAGTGCTCAGCGGGCCATGGGCCTGTCAGCCCCATCAGACCGACGACCGCAGTGGGCGTGGCGATGTGGTCGGAGAACCGAAAGCATGTGGCGCATGGTATGCAGGGCGGTGGGAACGGTGGCCGCAACCGCCGGGAAGGCGCGGGGCACCTCCACGGTGCATCCTGCACTTTCCTGCTGTCCTCGCATACCAGGCGCTGGCGTGAAATCATGAGGATTGATCCATGAGCGAAACGGTGGATTGCGTCGTCGTCGGCGCGGGCGTGGTGGGTCTGGCGGTGGCGCGTGCCCTCGCGTTGGCCGGGCGCGAAGTCATGGTGCTCGAGGCTGCCAACGCCATTGGTACGGAAACCAGCTCGCGCAACAGCGAAGTGATTCATGCCGGCATCTACTACCCCCAGGGCTCGCTCAAGGCGCGGCTGTGCGTGCAGGGCAAGGACATGCTGTACGCCTATTGCGCCGAGCGCGGACTGCCGCACCGGCGCTGCGGCAAGCTCATCGTGGCCACTTCCGCCCAGCAGCAGGCGCAGCTCGACGGCATCAGGCAGCGCGCTGCGGCCAATGGCGTGCGTGACCTGCAATGGCTCACGCGCGAGGAGGCGCGGGCGCTCGAACCCGAGCTCGAATGTGTGGCCGCGCTGCTGTCGCCCAGCACGGGCATCGTGGACAGCCACGCGCTCATGTTGGCGCTGCTGGGCGACATGGAGAACGCCGGTGGTCTTTTGGCATTGAATTCGCCGCTGGCGCAGGCCCGGTGCATGCCAGATGCCATACATCTTGAGGCCAAGGACGGCACGTGCATCAGCGCGCGCACGGTGGTGAATGCGGCGGGCCTGCATGCGCCGGACCTGGCGCGGCGCTTTGTGGGGCTGGATCCAGTTCACGTGCCGCGGGCGGCATATGCCAAGGGCAACTATTTCACGCTGTCCGGGCGCGCGCCGTTCAGCCATTTGATCTACCCGGTGCCAGAGTCGGCCGGACTGGGCGTTCACCTGACGCTGGACCTGGGCGGGCAGGCAAAGTTCGGGCCCGATGTGCAATGGGTGGACAGCCCCGATGATCTGGTGGTGGACGCTGGCCGCGCCCAGGGCTTCTATGCCGAGGTGCGCAAGTACTGGCCGGGCCTGCGCGATGGCGCACTGGCGGCTGGCTATGCGGGCATTCGCCCCAAGATCCACGGGCCGCAGGAGCCGGCGGCCGACTTCCTGATCCAGGGGCCGAGCGAGCACGGCGTGGCGGGCCTGGTCAACCTGTTTGGCATCGAGTCGCCGGGCTTGACGAGCGCCCTTGCCATTGGCGCGCATGTGCGCGACATGCTGGCGCAGTGAGGCCCAGTGCGATGCAAGACATGCTCCGTGTTGGGTCACAAACAACCTCTATCCAGCTACGATTTTTCTTGCAAACCTGCTGGCTGGGCTAAGATGAAGTGTCCGCCTGCATGTTTGCCATGGCTGGCGTATTGCCGTTGTTTCCTGCTATGAAAGGCTTGTCTATGTCCTCCGTATCCGAAACCGTCTCCACCACCCAGGGCGAACTCGAGAAGCTCGTCGGCGATCTGCGCGGCCTTCTGGCCAGCCGCGACCTGGACGGCATTCCCGAGATCAAGCAATTGCGCCAGCGCCTCGATGATGGCGTTCAGACCGTGCGCGACGCCACGGTGCGCGCCGCCCAGCAGGCGGCCGATCAGGCCAAGGATGCGGCCCGGGCGGCCGATCGCTATGCCCACGATGAGCCCTGGCGCGTGGCCAGCGCAGCGATGGCCGTGGGCGCGCTGGTTGGCTTTTTGCTGGCGCGCCGCTGAGCGCCGCTTGCCGGCAGTCAATCAATGGCGCGCATGAACTGGACCTCGCTGCTGAACCTGCAGGGTTTGACCGCGCGCTGGCGCGCCGCCATTTCCGAGGGCACGCTCGCGGTGGAAGACCGCCTGGAGCTTGCGCGCCTGGAATGGGCCGAGCACAAGCGCCGCATGGCGCTGCTGGCGCTGCTGCTGGTCATCTTCGGTGCCCTTGCCATGGGGGCCCTGTTGCTGCTGTCGGCGGCCTTGCTGGTGCAGTTCTGGGACACGCCCCAGCGCGCGCTGGTCGCCTGGGTATTGGCGGGCCTGTGGTGTTTGGCCTGTGCTGGCGTGCTGCTGACCTTGCTGTCTCTGGCGCGCCAGGCGCGTAGTGCCTTTGCGCTTACAAGGCGCGAGTTGGTGCAGGACTGGCGCGCGATCAAGGAGCAGGTCTGATGCCCGCCACCACACCCCGACCCACGCCCGAGCAGCAGCAGGTGCTCGACCGTATCCTGGCGCAACGCGAGCGCCTGCGCGCGCGCCGCGATGCGCTGCGCCAGGCGCGTGCCGCGGCCATTGCGCAGGGGGGGCGTGTGAACCCCGCCGATCCGCTGCTTGCGCGCCGGGCGAGTTTTGCTCGGCTGCATCCGCTGGCAGTCGCGGCCGTCCTGGGCGCCGCGGCGCTGGCGGGACCGAGCCGCCTGGTTCGCATGGCGGGCGTGGTGCTGCCCACCATCTTGCGCATGCGGCGTAGGTGACGCGCCGCCCTGCATCCTCATCATCAAGGGCCGCCCTGCGCGGCCCTTGTCCTTTGCGCAAGGGGATCAGCGTATGGCCTTGATGGCGCGGGCCGCGCGGCTGACGAGCGCGGGGCCTTCGTAGATCAGGCCGGTGTAGATCTGCACCACGTCGGCGCCCGCGCGGATCTTGCTCACCGCATCTTCGGCGCTCATGACACCGCCCACACCGATGATGGGAAACGCGGGGCCCAGCGAGGCGCGCAGCTGGCTGATGATGGCGTTGCTGGCCGCCAGCACCGGCGCGCCGCTCAGGCCACCGGTCTCACCCGCGTGGGGCAGGCCCTGTACGGCATCGCGCGCGATCGTGGTGTTGGTGGCGATCACGCCGTCCATGCCGTGGCGCTGGAGCGTGGCGGCAATCACCGCGACCTGCTCATCCGTCAGGTCGGGGGCGATTTTCACGAAGATGGGCACGCGCCGGCCCATCGTGGCGGCCAGACGCTCGCGGCGCTCGGCGATCGCGGAGAGCAGCGCATCGAGCGCCTCGTCGCTTTGCAAGGCGCGCAGGTTCTGCGTGTTGGGCGAGCTGATGTTCACCGTCACATAGTCGGCGTGCGGGTACACGCCTTCCAGGCAGCTGAGGTAGTCGCTCGTCGCCTGCTCTATGGGCGTGCTGGCGTTTTTGCCGATGTTCAGGCCCAAGAGCAGGGGCTTGCCCTGGGCGCGCACCTGGGAGCGCCGCACGTTGGCGATGAAGGCATCGAGCCCCTCGTTGTTGAAGCCCAGGCGGTTGATGAGGGCGCGCGCCTCGGGCAGGCGGAACATGCGCGGCCTGGGGTTGCCTGGCTGGCCCCTGGGTGTGACGGTGCCCACCTCGACAAAGCCGAAGCCCATGGCGGCCAGCGCATCGATGCAGCGCGCGTTCTTGTCGAGGCCGGCGGCCAGGCCCACGCGGTTGGGGAAAGTGAGGCCCGCGAGCCGCACGGGGTCGCTCACCGTTTCATTGCACCAGGCCCATTGCAGCGGCGTACGCTGGCCGCGGGCCAGCATGTCCATGGTCAGTTCGTGGGCGGCTTCGGCGTCCATGCCGAAGAGAAAAGGGCGGGCGAGGGCGTAGGGGAGTAGGGACATGGGGATAATTCGGGATTCACTCGCGATTTTCCCCCATGACTGCACCCCACTCCCTTTCCCAAGACGAACTCAAGACCCTGGTTGGCCGGGCCGCGCTGGACTATGTCGTGCCCGGCGAGATCGTGGGCGTGGGCACGGGCTCCACGGTCAACAAGTTCATTGACGCGCTGGCGACGGTCAAGGATCGGATTGGCGGTGCCGTGTCCAGCTCGGAGGCCAGCACCACGCGGCTCAAGGCGTTGGGCATTCCCGTGTTCGACGCCAATGAGGTCGCATCGCTGTCGGTCTACATCGACGGCGCCGACGAAATCGACGGCCACGGCCACATGGTCAAGGGCGGGGGCGCCGCGCTCACGCGCGAGAAGATCGTGGCGGCGCTGGCGCAGCGCTTTGTCTGCATTGCGGACGAGTCCAAGCTGGTTCAGGTGCTGGGCGCCTTTCCCCTGCCGGTGGAGGTGATTCCGATGGCAGCCGCCCAGATCACGCGGCGCTTTGCCGCCATGGGCGGGCGGGCCACGCTGCGCCTCGCCGACGGCCGGCCACTGGTGACCGACAACGGTCAGCACATCCTGGACGTGCGCGGGCTGGCCATTGCCGATCCTCTGGCCTTCGAGAGCGAGGTGAACCAGTGGCCCGGCGTGGTCACCGTGGGCGTTTTTGCCCACCAAAAGGCCCAGGTGTGCCTGCTGGGCACGGCGCAGGGCGTGCGTACGCTGACGTTCTGAAGTGGTTCAGAAGACGATGCCCGCCGGGTTGGCCGGCGTGCGGCCCGTGGCCGGCGTGGCGGGTGCCGCGGGACGTGCGGCAGGTGCGGGTGCAGTCTCTGCCGCCGGCGCCACCGGCTTGGCCGAAATGGCGACCAGTGGCGTGGCTGGGGGGCGGCGGTAGCTGGGCGGCAGCTGCGATTGCGCGGGGTAACCCGCGGCGTTCAGGTACTGGCTCCATTCGCTGTCCGAAAACCCCTTGATCTGCTGCCCGCCAATGGTGCCAAACGGCAGGCTGGATTCGCCGCTGAGGCGCTTGAGCGCATCGATGTCATCGTTGCTGGCGACGGTGCGCTCGGAAAACGGAATGCCGCGGTTGACAAGCAGGTTGCGCGCGCTGTTGCAGGGCGCGCAGTCGGCACCGGTGTACAGCGTCACGGGAAAGCGCGCGGCGACCTGGCGCAGCTGGTAGGGCAGGCCTGCTTCGTTGCTTGCATTGCCGCCGCCGCGCGAGCCGCCGCCGATCGGGGCTGCGTCCGCGCCCGCCGCGGGCGCGCGATCCGAGAACGTGACCTTGCCGTCCGGGCCGACGATTCGGTAGACCTGCTGGGCCTGCGCGGCCAGGGCCAGCAGCGTGCAAGCGCTGGCTGCGGCGAGGTGGCGAACGAGGGTCATGCCGGTGCTCCTATTCTTGGCCCAAGGCCATAAAAACCATAGCTGATTGCAGATGATGCACAAAGGTTTCGCACCAAAAACGTGCTGAATTCCTTTGCAGGCAGGTGCTGATAGCTCGCTTTTTACTATGCCATACCCTGGTGGCGCAGCAGTGCATCGAGCTGCGGCTCGCGCCCGCGGAAGGCCTTGAAGGACTCCATGGCGGGGCGGCTGCCGCCGGCTTCCAGGATGCTCTGGCGGTAACGGCGGCCGGTCTCGATGCTGGGCATGCCATGCGCGTCCGTCGTTTCCTCGAAGGCCGCATAGGCGTCGGCGGACAGCACCTCGGCCCATTTGTAGCTGTAGTAGCCGGCCGCGTAACCGCCCGCAAAGATGTGGCTGAAGCTGTGGGCCATGCGGTTGAAGGCCGGGGGCTTGAGGACGGCAACCTCGTCGCGCACGCGGTTCAGCAGGGGCAGGGGGTCGGCCTTCGGATCGTGCTCGGTGTGCAGCAGCATGTCGAAGAGCGAGAACTCGATCTGGCGCAAGGTCTGCATGCCGGCCTGGAAGTTCTTGGCGGCGATCATCTTGTCGTAGAGCGCACGCGGCAGGGGCTCTCCCGTCTCCACATGGGCGCTCATGTGGCGCAGCACCTCCCATTCCCAGCAGAAGTTCTCCATGAACTGGCTGGGCAGCTCCACGGCGTCCCATTCCACGCCGCCGATGCCCGAGACGTCGCGCTCGTTGACCTGGGTGAGCATGTGGTGCAGGCCATGGCCGAATTCGTGGAACAGCGTGATCACGTCGTCATGCGTGAGCAGTGGCGGGCGGCCGGCCACGCCGCCTGCGAAGTTGCACACCAGGTGTGCCACGGGCGTCTGCAGCCGGCCGTTGTCGGGGCGCAGCCAGCGCGTGCGCGCGTCGTCCATCCAGGCGCCGCCACGCTTGGCGTTGCGCGCGGGCTGGTCCAGATAGAACTGGCCCACCAGCTCGCCGCCGCGCTCGATGCGGTAGAACTCCACGGCGCTGTTCCACACGGGCGCCTGGTCGCGGCGGATGTCG
The DNA here is from genome assembly GCA_018242005.1 of Pseudomonadota bacterium. Classification (GTDB taxonomy): domain Bacteria; phylum Pseudomonadota; class Gammaproteobacteria; order Burkholderiales; family Burkholderiaceae_C; genus Alicycliphilus. The sequence goes on from JAFECU010000123.1 coordinate 11,357, forward strand.
ACCTCGAACAGCGTCTCGACGATCTTGAACAGGCCGGCCAGCACCTTGGGCGCGGGGAAGTATTGCTTGAGCTCCTGTTCGCTGAAGGCGTAGCGCGCCTCCTTGAGCTGTTCGGAGACATAGGGCCAGTCCCAGGCCTGCGGGTCTGACAGGCCCAGCCGTTCGGCGGCGAAGGCGCGCAGGTCGGCCACGTCTTTCTCGGCAAACGGGCGCGCGCGCTTTGCGAGATCGCGCAGGAACTGCGTGACCTGATCCGGCGTGTGCGCCATCTTGGGCACCAGCGACAGCTGGCCGAAATTTTCGTAGCCCAGCAGCTGCGCCTCTTCCCGGCGCAGCGCCAGGATTTCGGCCATCACGGCGCTGTTGTCAAAGCGTGCGGAATCGCCCGCGGCCTGGTCGGATGCGCGCGTGACATAGGCGTGGTAGAGCGTCTCGCGCAGCGCGCTGCTCTTGGCAAACTGCATCACCGGCAGGTAGCAAGGCATCTTCAGCGTGAGCTTGTAGCCCTGCTTGCCCTCCGCCTCGGCGGCGGCGCGCGCGGTCTCCATGACGTCGGCTGGCAGGCCCTGGAGTTCATCGGCGCCGGCGTAGTAGGCAAAGGCGTCGGTGGCGTCGAGCACGTTCTCGCTGAACTTCTGCTGAAGCTCGGCCAGCCGTTCCTGGATGGCGGCAAAGCGCTCGCGCGCCGCGCCCTGCAGCTCGGCGCCCGACAGAACGAAGTTGCGCATGGCGTTGCTGTGCGCCTGGCGCTGCTCGGCATTGAGCGTGGCGGGGTCTATGGCCTTGTACTTGGCGTACAGGCGTTCGTCGGCGCCCAGGCGTGTCCAGAAAGCGGTGACGCGCGGCAGGGCGGCGTTGTAGGCGGCGCGCAGCTCGGGCGTGTCGGCCACGCTGCTCAGGTGGCCCACGGCGCCAAAGGCGCGGCCCAGCTCTTCGGTGGCAACGTCGAGCACGCGGGCGATCGCGTTCCAGTCGGCCGGATAGTCGGCGGCGGTGACGGCCTCCAGCGCCGCATCGGCACGCTCGAGCAGCAGGTCGACGGCCGGCGCCACGTCGGCGGGGGTGATGCGATCGAAGGGAATGTGGCCGGAGAAGTCGAGTAGGGGATTGGTCATGCGCGTTTTAGATGGCGTTGCCGCCCAGGGGTTCAAGCTCAGAGCCTCTCGGCCGCTTCGAGAGTGTTCACCAGCAGCATGGTGATGGTCATGGGGCCCACGCCGCCGGGCACGGGCGTGATCCAGCCCGCCACTTCCTTGACGCCATCAAAGTCCACGTCGCCGCAGAGCTTGCCCTCGTCGTTGCGGTTCATGCCCACGTCGATGACCACGGCGCCGGGTTTCACCATTGGCGCCGTCAGCACATTGCGCTTGCCCACGGCCGCGACCACGATGTCGGCCTGGCGCGTCATGGCGGTCAGGTCGGCGGTGCCGCTGTGGCAGACGGTGACGGTGGCATTGGCGGCCAGCAGCATCATGGCCATGGGCTTGCCGACGATGTTGCTGCGGCCGATGACCACGGCGTGCTTGCCACGCAGGTCCTTCATGCCAATGGATTCGAGCATCTTCATGCAGCCGTAGGGCGTGCAGGCCTTGAAGCCGACCTCGCCCACCATCAGCGCGCCGGCGCTGGCCACGTGAAAGCCGTCCACGTCCTTGGCTGGAGAGATGGCCTCGATGACCTTGTGGTCGGCTATGTGCTTAGGCAGCGGCAGCTGCACCAGGATGCCGTGGATGCTGGGGTCGTTGTTCAGCGCCTGGACGCGGGCGAGCAGCTCGGCCTCTGTCAGGCTGGCGTCGTATTTTTCGAGCACCGAGTGAAAGCCCACGTCCTCGCAGGCCTTGACCTTGTTGCGCACATAGACCTGGCTGGCCGGGTTGTCGCCCACCAGCACGACGGCCAGGCCCGGGGTGATGCCGCGCGCCTTCAGCGCCTGGGTGCGCTGGGCGACTTGCGCGCGCAGTTGGCGCGAGAGGGCGTTGCCATCGATCAGTTGGGCGGTCATTTCAAGAATCCGTGAAATACAAATGAAAAAGCTGCCTGACGCTTATGTGACACGCGCCGGCAGCTATGAAAATAGTAGTTGATTAAACCTTGGCCGCTTGCTGCCCCAGGGCAATTTTGAGCAGGTCCGCCACGGTGTTGGCGTTGAGCTTTTCCATGATGTTGGCGCGGTGCGCCTCCACGGTCTTGATGCTGATGCCTAGGTCGTCGGCGATCTGCTTGTTCAGGCGGCCGGCGACGATGCGCTCGAGCACCTGGGCCTCGCGGCCGGTGAGCTTGGACAGCAGCGCGTCGCGGCTGGCGGCCTGCTGGTGGCCGGCGAAGGCCTCGCGGGCACGGTCCAGCATGCGTTCGACCAGACCGAGCAACTCTTCCTCGTTGAAGGGCTTCTGGATGAAATCGAGTGCCCCCTTCTTCATGGTGTTGACGGCCATGGGTACGTCGCCATGGCCGGTGATGAAGACGATGGGCAGGGGCGACTTGCGCTCCAGCAGTCGGTCCTGCAACTCCAGTCCGGTCATGCCACCCATGCGGATGTCCACGATCAGGCAGGCCACCTCGCGCGGGTCGTAACGGGTGAGAAAGGACTCTGCCGAATCAAAACAGCGTACGCGGTAATCCTTGCCTTCGAGCAGCCACTGAAGCGAGTCGCGGACGGCCTCATCGTCATCCACGACATAGACGGTGCCTTTTTTCGGAATCAAACTCATGCAATAGTCCTGGGGTTTGGCGTTGCTGCGGAATTGATAGTGGTATCCGCCGTGTTGGCAAGCGGTAGCCAGAACGAAAACCGGCAACCGATGACATCCGTTCCATTGTAGAGGTTCTCCGCATGCATCCTGCCCTGGTGGGATTCGACGATGCTGCGGCACAGGTTCAGGCCCATGCCCATGCCCTCGCTCTTGGTGGAGAAGAAGGCCTCGAACAAATGGGCCAGCACCTCGGGCGCCAGGCCGCGGCCCGTATCCTGCACCGAGAACTCGATCACGTCGCAGCCGTCCACCTGGCGCGGCGTGACGCGCAGCTCCACGCTGCGCAGCGCCGGCGGGCGCTGGGCCTGGGCGATGGATTCGGCGCCGTTCTTCATCAGGTTGATCAGCACCTGCTCGATGAGGATGGTGTCGGCCGAAACCTGCGGCAGGCGGGCCGCCACGTAGTGGGTGAGGCGCACGTTGTGGCGGCGCAGCTCGATGCTGGCGAGCTCCAGCGCCTCGCTGACCATTTCGTGCACATCGGCCAGCGTGCGGTTGGGCTCGCTCCGCTTTACGAAAGAACGTATGCGTTGAATGATCTGGCCCGCGCGCTGCGCCTGGTGGGCGGTCTTTTGCAGCGCGGCCAGCAGGGCCGCCTCGCTGAGCTGCCCGCCCTGGATGCGCGAGACCATGCCGCTGCAATAGTTGCTGATGGCGGTGAGCGGCTGGTTGAGCTCATGCGCCACGCTGGAAGCCATCTCGCCCATGGTGATGAGGCGGCTCACCGACTCGGCGCGTTCGGCCTGGCGCGCGGCCTGCTCCTCGGCCAGGCGGCGCGGCGTGATGTCGGTGGCGATGACCATCTGCGCCAGGCGCCCATCCACCCAGTTGAGATAGCGCGAGCGCACCTCCAGCCACTTGCCCAGGTCGGCACGGTAGATCTCGGCGTTTTCCGAGCGCGAGCGAGCCAGCGGGTCGATGGACAGGCCCATGAGTCCATCATCTTCCTCCACCGTGCCGGTGCTGCGCGACGGAAGCACGCCGGCCTGCGCCACCATCTCCAGATGGCCGCCGGTCTGCGAACCGAACCACTGGCGGTACAGGCGGTTGGCAAACAGCAGCTCCTGGCTGCCGAGAGGGGCGACCGACACCGATGCGTCCAGTGCCTCCAGCACGATGGTGAAGCGCTCATGCGATGCGGTGAGCTGCTCGCGCACGCGGTTGGGCTCGGTGATGTCGGTCATCGAGGTCATCCAGCCCGTCTGCTGGCCACGGGCGTCCACGAGGGGCGAGACATACAGGCGAGCATCGAACAGCGTGCCGCTCTTGCGCCGAACGCGTACCTGAAAGCCTCCAGGTACGGTCTTGCCCGAGAGCTCGTCGCGCAGGTTGGCGTGCAGCCTGTCGTACTCCGCCTCGGGCCAGTAGCTGTACGGCGGCCCCTGGCCTATGAGTTCGGCCTGGGTCCAGCCCGTCATCTGGCAGAAGGCGGCGTTCACATAGGTGATGCGGCCCTCCAGGTCCAGCGCGCGCATGCCCGTGAGAATAGAGTTCTCCATGGCGCGGCGGAAATTGGTCTCGGCCACCAGCGCCCGCTGGGCCTGCTGGCGCCGGCGTGTGTGGCGCCAGGTGGCAATCAGCATCCATGTGGTCATGGCGCTCAGGGTGCCCACAAGCCAGAACAGACCATTGCCCACCACGCCCAGCGAGGTGCGGTAGGCCTGGCCGCGCAGCACCAGGCCATTGCCCACGGGCGAGACCGGAACCTCGTACTCATTGGCCTTGGTGGTCCAGGGCCATAACGCGTTGTGCCGTGGCGCAAGCGGTGTGCCGGCCAGCACCCGGCCGTGGCCATCCACGAGCGTGACGGCGTAGCGCGCCAGCACCTCGGTGGGCGTGCCGTAGCGCAGCAGGCTGTCGATGGAATATTCGGCCAGCACCACGCCCGCGAACTTGCCCTGCGTCGATAGTGGCACCTGCAGCTGCAGCAGGGGCGTGGTGTCATCGCTGCCCGCTTCGGGCTGCGAGTAGACCGGCTGCTGCATGTCGCGCGCCAGCTTGAAGAGGTCTGCGGCCTCGCCGGTCTTGATGACCTCGCCGCTCACGCGCAGCTGGTTGCTGCTCACTGTGGGTGCGGCGTGCGTGGCGCGAATGCGGCGGCGCTCGTCTATCCAGGTAATGGCCTGTAGCTCAGGGTATTGGCTGATGAGGGCCTCTGCGCGGCTCACGAAGTCGGCGCGCGTGAGCTCTTCATTGGAGAGGTCGCGCGCCAGCCGCATGATTTGTTCCTGGCGTTCCAGGAGGCGCAGGCGCACACGCTGCTGCGCGTATTCCACGTCGCGCTTGAGGGCTTCCTTCTCCCGGTCGATTTCCTCGGTGCGCAAATACCAGAACGAGGCGGCGATGGCGGCCATGAACATCAACACGGCCGCCAGGGGCGCGAGCGCGGCAAAGCGGTCCTGGCGCCCGGGCGAGAGGCTGCGCCACCACGAGCGCCACCAGCGTGCCGGAGCCTTCACGGCTGAAACGGTCGGGGCGGCGGAGGCGTCGGCGGAATCCATGGGCGTCAGTTTAAGCCTTGGCTGCATGCAATTTCACCTGAAGAAATTATGTGCGATCGCAGCAAAATTTCACAATAAGAAATCAATGCGCACGATTTGAAATTTTGAAAAACTGTGCGAAACTTCGGGCAATATCCCCCCTGTCACCACCCATTTCACAAGGAGACGAAGGTTATGTCCGATCCCACCAAAGGCCTGAGCGCCGCCGACATCGATCAAGAGGAAACACGCGAGTGGCTTGAGGCGCTTTCCGCCGTAATAGAAAAAGAGGGGCCTGAGCGCGCGCATTTTCTGCTCGAACAATTGCTGGAACAGGCTCGCCAGAGCAGCATCGACCTTCCGTTCTCCGCCAACACCGGCTACGTCAACACCATAGAGCCGGAACAGGAGGCACGCTGCCCCGGCAACATCGCGATCGAGAAACGCCTGCGCGCCTACATGCGCTGGAACGCCATGGCCATGGTGGTGCGTGCCAATCGCCTGCATCCGCATGACGGCGGCGACCTGGGCGGGCACATCGGCTCGTTTGCCTCGCTCGCTTCCATGTGGGGCGCCGGCTTCAACCATTTCTGGCACGCCGAGAGCGAGAACCACGGCGGCGACTGCATCTATTTCCAGGGCCACAGCGCACCGGGCATCTACGCCCGCGCCTATCTCGAAGGCCGCATCAGCGAAGACCAGCTGGAGAACTTCCGCCAGGAAGTCGGCGGCCACGGCCTGTCGAGCTACCCCCACCCCAAGCTCATGCCGGGCTTCTGGCAGTTCCCCACGGTGAGCATGGGCCTGGGCCCGATGATGGCCATCTACCAGGCGCGCTTTCTCAAGTACCTGCATGCACGCGGCATCGCCAAGACCGACAACCGCCGGGTCTGGGTGTTCCTGGGCGACGGCGAGATGGACGAGCCCGAGAGCAAGGGCGCCATCAGCCTCGCGGCGCGCGAGAACCTGGACAACCTGATCTTCGTCATCAACTGCAACCTGCAGCGCCTGGACGGTCCGGTGCGCGGCAATGGCAAGGTCATCCAGGAACTGGAGGGTGACTTCCGCGGTGCCGGCTGGCATGTCATCAAGCTCCTGTGGGGCAAGGGCTGGGACGAGCTGCTGGCGCGCGACAAGAGCGGCAAGCTCAAGCAGGTGATGATGGAGACGCTGGACGGCGACTACCAGACCTACCGTGCCATGGACGGTGCCTACATCCGCAAGCATTTCTTTGGCAAGTACCCCGAGACGCTCAAGCTGGTCGAGCATCTGTCCGACGACGACATCTGGGAACTGCGCCGCGGTGGCCACGAACCCGAGAAGGTCTACGCTGCCTTCCACGCGGCCAATGAGCACCATGGCCAGCCCACGGTGCTGCTGGTCAAGACCGTCAAGGGCTACGGCATGGGCAAGGCCGGCGAGGCCAAGAACACCGTGCACCAGACGAAGAAGCTGGACGACGAGGACATCCGCTACATCCGCGACCGCTTCAACATTCCGATCCCGGACAGCGAGCTGGACAAGATCCCCTACTACAAGCCGGCCGACGACACGCCGGAAATGAAGTACCTGCACGAGCGCCGCAAGGCCCTGGGCGGCTACCTGCCGCACCGGCGCACGCATGCGGACGAAAGTTTCACCGTGCCCGCGCTCGACACCTTCAAGGCCATCCTGGATCCCACGGCCGAGGGCCGCGAGATCAGCACCACCCAGGCCTATGTGCGCTTCCTGACGCAGCTCTTGCGCGACAAGGCGCTGGGCCCGCGCGTCGTGCCCATCCTGGTCGATGAGGCACGCACCTTCGGCATGGAAGGATTGTTTCGCCAGATCGGCATCTACAACCCCCTGGGCCAGCAGTACACGCCGGTCGACCGTGACCAGGTCATGTACTACAAGGAGCAGGAAAACGGCCAGATCCTGCAAGAGGGTATCAACGAGGCGGGCGGCATGTGCTCGTGGATCGCGGCGGCCACGTCGTACTCGACGAACAACCGCATCATGATTCCGTTCTTCGTCTACTACTCGATGTTCGGTTTCCAGCGCTTTGGCGACTTTGCCTGGGCCGCCGGCGACATGCAGGCGCGCGGCTTCATCCTGGGCGGCACCAGCGGCCGCACCACCTTGAACGGCGAGGGCCTGCAGCACGAGGACGGGCACAGCCACATTCTGTCGAGCACGATTCCCAACTGCGTGAGCTATGACCCAACCTTCGCCCACGAGGTCGGGGTCATCATGCAGCATGGCTTGAAGCGCATGGTGGAGAAGCAGGAAAACGTCTTCTACTACATCACGCTGCTCAACGAGAACTACGCCATGCCCGGCCTCACCGCCGGCACCGAAGATCAGATCCTCAAGGGCATGTACCAATGCAAGGCCGGCGCGCCGGGCGATCTGCGCGTGCAGCTGCTGGGCTCGGGCTCCATTCTGCGCGAGTCGCTGGAGGCACAGAAGCTGCTGGCCACCGACTGGGGCGTGCACGCCGACGTGTGGAGCTGCACCAGCTTCACCGAGCTGGCCCGCGAGGGCCAGGAGACGGCGCGCTGGAACCTGTTGCACCCGCTGGAGGCGCCGCGCGCGTCCTTCGTGGCGCAGCAGCTGTCCGGCAGCGCCGGCCCTGTGGTGGCATCGACCGACTATGTCAAGGCCTTTGCCGAGCAAATCCGCGCCTTCATCCCGGCCGGCCGCTCCTACACGGTGCTGGGCACGGACGGCTTTGGCCGCAGCGACTTCCGCTACCGCCTGCGCGAGCATTTCGAGGTCAACCGCCACTACATCACCGTGGCCGCGCTCAAGAGCCTGGCCGACGAGGGCAAGCTGCCGGCCGCCAAGGTGGCCGAGGCCATTGCCAAGTACGGCATCAACGCCGACAAGATCAACCCGCTGCACGCCTGAGAAAAAAGGGAGACCAACCATGGCATTGATTCAAATCCAGGTGCCCGATATCGGGGACTTTGACGAAGTGGGCGTGATCGAGCTGCTGGTCAAGCCCGGCGATACCGTCGCGGCCGAGCAGTCGCTGATCACCGTCGAGTCCGACAAGGCCTCGATGGAGATCCCGTCGAGCCACGCGGGCGTCGTCAAATCGGTCACCGTCAAGCTGGGCGACAAGGTCAAGCAGGGCAGCGTGATTGCCGAGCTGGAAACGGCGGACGCCGCAGCAGTTGCGCCAAAACCGGCCCCAGCGCCCGCTGCGCAAGCGCCGGCAGCTACTGAAACCGCAGCGCCGCCGGTGGCGGCAGCAGCCCCCGCTGCGGCCGGCCCCATCGAAGTGCGCGTGCCCGACATCGGCGACTTCAAGGACGTGGCCGTGATCGAGCTGCTGGTCAAGGCGGGCGACACCATCCGGGTGGAGCAGTCGCTGTTCACCGTCGAATCCGACAAGGCCTCGATGGAAATTCCCTCGCCCGTGGCCGGCGTGCTCAAGGAGCTCAAGGTCAAACTGGGCGACAAGGTCAACATCGGTGACCTGGTGGCCGTGATTGAGGGCAGCGCGCCTGCCGCGGCACCGGCGCAGGCGCCGGCGCCTGCAACTGCGGCACCGGCGCCGGCGGCTGGCGCAGCTGTGGCTGCGGCTCCAGTGCCTGTGCAGAGCGCCGCCCCGGCGCACGACCCCACGGTGGCGCCCACCGGCCGGCTGCCGCATGCCAGCCCCTCGGTGCGCAAGTTTGCCCGCGAGCTGGGCGTGCCGCTGCCCGAGGTCAAGGGCACGGGCCCCAAGGGCCGCATCACGGCCGAGGACGTGCAAGCCTTCACCCGCTCCGTCATGGCCGGAACCACGCAGACCCAGGCCCAGGCCGCCAAGGCGCCTGCCGGTGGCGGCACGGGCGTCGGCCTCGACCTGCTGCCCTGGCCCAAGGTGGACTTTGCCAAGTTCGGCCCCATCGAGCGCAAGGATCTGTCGCGCATCAAGAAGATCAGCGGTGCCAACCTGAGCCGCAACGCCATCGTGATTCCGGCCGTCACCAACCATGACGATGCCGACATCACCGACCTCGAAGCCTTCCGCGTGTCCACCAACAAGGAGAACGAGAAGAGCGGCGTCAAGGTCACCATGCTGGCCTTCCTCATCAAGGCCTGCGTGGCGGCGCTGAAAAAATTCCCCGAGTTCAACAGCAGCCTGGACGGCGACGCCCTGGTCTACAAGCAGTACTGGCACATCGGCTTCGCGGCCGACACGCCCAACGGCCTGGTCGTGCCCGTCATCAAGGACGCCGACAAGAAGGGCGTGCTGCAGATCAGCCAGGAAATGGGCGAGCTCGCCAAGAAGGCGCGCGACGGCAAGCTGGGGCCGGCCGACATGAGCGGCGCCACCTTCACGATCAGCAGCCTGGGCGGCATTGGCGGGCGTTACTTCACGCCCATCATCAACGCGCCCGAGGTCGCCATCCTGGGCGTGTGCCGCTCCAACATCGAGCCCGTGTGGGACGGCAAGGCATTTCAGCCGCGCCTGATGCTGCCGCTGTCGCTCACCTGGGACCACCGCGTGATCGACGGCGCCGCGGCCGCGCGCTTCAACGCCTACCTCGGCCAGATCCTGGCGGACTTCCGCCGCGTGCTGCTGTGAAAGGAACACTGAAATGGCAGTAATCGACATCAAGGTGCCCGACATTGGCGACTTCGCCGAGGTTGGCGTGATCGAAGTGCTGGTCAAGCCCGGCGACACCATCGCCGTGGAGCAAAGCCTCATCACCGTGGAGTCCGACAAGGCGTCGATGGAAATCCCGTCGAGCCACGCGGGCGTGGTCAAGGAGCTCAAGGTCAAGCTCGGCGACAAGGTGGGCGAAGGCTCGGTGGTGCTGACGCTGGAGACCGCCGGCGCTGCGCCGGCCACCGCGCCGGCGTCTGAGCCAAAACCGGCTCCAGCGCCCGCTGTGCAAGCCCCGGCAGCTCCTGCGCCGATAGCAAGCAGCTTCGGCGGAACGGCCGATCTGGAGTGCGACGTGCTCGTGCTCGGTGGCGGCCCAGGCGGCTACTCGGCGGCGTTCCGCGCGGCCGATCTGGGCCTGAAGGTGGTCCTGGTCGAGCGCTACGCGACGCTCGGCGGCGTGTGCCTCAACGTGGGCTGCATACCATCCAAGGCGCTGCTGCACGTGGCTGCGGTCATGGACGAAGTGGCCCACCTGGACAAGGCCGGCATCAGCTTCGGCGCGCCCCAGGTCAACGTGGACACCCTGCGTGGCCACAAAGAGAAGGTCATCGGCAAGCTGACCGGCGGCCTGGCCGCCATGGCCAAGATGCGCAAGGTGACCACCGTGCGCGGCTATGGCAGCTTCGTGGGCAGCAACCACCTGGAGGTGGAGGAAACCACCGGCAGCGGCCAGGACAAGACCGGCAGCAAAAAGGTCGTCGCCTTCCAGCGCGCCATCATTGCTGCCGGCAGCCAGGCCGTGCGCCTGCCCTTCATGCCCGACGACCCGCGCGTGGTGGACAGCACCGGCGCACTGGCGTTGCAGGGCGTTCCGAAGCGCATGCTCATCCTGGGCGGCGGCATCATCGGCCTGGAAATGGGCACGGTGTACTCCACCCTGGGCGCGCGGCTGGACGTGGTCGAAATGCTCGACGGCCTGATGCAGGGCGCCGACCGCGACCTGGTCAAGGTCTGGCAGAAGATGAACCAGCACCGCTTCGACAACATCATGCTCAAGACCAAGACCGTGGGCGCGGAGGCCACACCTGAGGGCATCAAGGTCAGCTTTGCACCGGCGGAAGAGGGCGGCACCGCCCCCGAGCCGCAGACCTACGACCTGGTGCTGCAAGCCGTGGGCCGCAGCCCCAACGGCAAGAAGATCGGCGCGGACAAGGCCGGCGTGGCCGTCACGGATCGCGGCTTCATCAACGTCGACATCCAGATGCGCACCAACGTGCCGCACATCTTCGCCATCGGCGACATCGTCGGCCAGCCCATGCTGGCGCACAAGGCGGTGCATGAGGCGCATGTGGCGGCCGAGGTCATCGCAGGTGAACTCAAGGGCGACAAGGCGCTGGCCAGCGCCGCCTTCAATGCCCGCGTGATCCCGAGCGTGGCCTACACCGATCCCGAGGTCGCCTGGGTGGGCCTCACCGAGGACCAGGCCAAGGCCCAGGGCATCAAGGTCAAGAAGGGCTTGTTCCCCTGGACTGCATCGGGCCGCGCCATTGCCAACGGTCGCGACGAGGGCTACACCAAGCTGCTGTTCGATGATTCACCCGAGGCCCACGGCCACGGCAAGATCCTGGGCGGCGGCATCGTCGGCACCCACGCGGGCGACATGATCGGCGAGGTGGCCCTGGCGATCGAGATGGGCGCCGATGCCGTGGACATCGGCAAGACCATCCACCCGCACCCGACGCTGGGCGAGAGCATTGGCATGGCCGCCGAGATCGCCCACGGCAGCTGCACGGACGTGCCGCCGCAGCGCAAGTAGACTACATTTTGTGTAGCTGGCCGCGCAGGACCGGAAAGGGCTGCGCGGCTTTTTTCATTCGGATCTGCACTGCACTTCCGGTGGCCGATGTGCCGCTGTTGCGCACCAACCTGTGTCCGCCGCCGTTTGTGGATGGCCGGCCGCTACTTGCGTCCGGGCCATGCTGGGCATTTGGGAGATGGGCACCCCGGTGTGCGCCTCGGTGCTCGACGCGTTGTGGCCCCGTCGAAACAGTGCTGGCGTGAGGTCTGGGCGCACGATCAAATAAGGCAGTCGAAGCTGCCTGGCGTGGGTGGGCCGTTGACGCGGGCAGCCCCCAATCAGTCATGGATTTCTCCTAGTGTTTGTGGTAGTTTCCAGAAGTCAACGCCGTAACTTCGGACGGTCTTGGCGCGGCAGTCGCTTGCTTCGCCGAGGTTGACTCCACGCGCCAGGTCTTTACGTGACTTACGATATGACAAAGCTCATGAATGTGTGACCTGTGCCAGCACACGCCATAACCATAAGGAGGTCTGCATGCTGAATTCGAATGAAGCCAAAGGCGCCAGCCCTTCGACTCCCGAGGGTGATCCGCCGGTGCCGGGTCAGTTTGCGGTGCTGCAAAACCCGCCGTCGATGTGGCCCGATTTCATGGTGGGGCAGGTCGAAAAGCCGGTACGCGTGCTGCTCGTGGACGATGACCCGCACATGCGCCGCGTGATCGCACAGGAGTTGATGGCTGATCAGCGCACCTTGTTGGTGGCGCAGGTTTCCAGCGTGCGCGAGGGCCGCAAGGCCATCAAACAGCATGAATTCGACGTCATGCTGGTGGACCTGAACCTGGGTGATGGCGAGGGTTTCCAGCTCATCGACTACATGAAGTCGATGCGGCCCACGGCCGAGGCGGTGATCATTTCCATCATGGAAAACGACGACCAGGTGCTGCATGCGTTCGAGCTGGGCGCCACCGGCTACCTCGTCAAGAACTCCTGGTTCGGCAGCTACCCGCAGGCCGTGCTGCAGGTGGCCAATGGCGGTGCGTCCATCACGCCGCATCTCGCGCGGCGTCTGCTGCAGCGCTTTGACCACGGCCCAACCCCGCCTGCCCATGAACCGGTGCCCGAGGAGCGCGAGACGGAGCGTCTGTCGCAGCGCGAGAAAGAGGTGCTGCGCATGGTGGCCAGTGGCTATACCAGCGCCGAGATTGGCGAGCGCCTGGCCATCAGCAGCCTCACGGTGAATACACACATCAAGAATATCTACCGCAAGCTCCAGGTGCGCACACGTGCCCAGGCCGTGCGTTTCGCATCGCTGCGCGGCTTGTTCTGACAGGGGCCACGGCTTGACAGTGAGCAGGGCGGGAGGTTCTGCGGGCGCGTCTCCATCACAATAAGGAAATAATGTTTCGCACGCGTCCACCGGCGTATGCACTGGCCTGTGCTGCGCTTTGTTTCATTCAGCTGCTCGTGAATTTGCTGCTGGTGTTCTATGCCGACCAGTGGGCACCTGGCACGACCCGGCGTTGGCAGGTCTTCAACCTGGGTATCACAGGGTTGCTGGCAGTGCTGATACTGCTGCAACTGCCACGCGCCCTGCAGTGGCGGCCGCGGCGCAGCATTCGTCCCAGTCACGAGCTCAAGCTCGAGCGCCAGCGCATTGCGCGCGACCTGCATGATCAGGTGGGCTCGCAGCTCGTGCATGCCATGGCCCTGGTGGATGCCGGGGCACCGGCCATGCGGCCGCTGCTGCAGACGCTGGAGCATTGCCTGCTGGACCTGCGCCTGCTGGTGGACTCCATGGACGGCGATGACGACGCCTTGTCCGACCGCCTGGCACGCCTTCGCCACCGCATCCAGCCGGTGATGGACCATCGCGGCATCACGCTCGCATGGGATGTGCTGCCATCCGACGCGGCGCTCATGCCCGTGGGTCTGCCTGCGCGTGAGCTCACGGCCATCGTCCAGGAGGCGCTCAGCAATGTGCTGCAACATTCAGCGGCGACGGCCGTGGCGATCCGGCTGGAGCATGTGACTCTGGCCGAGGGTGGCGCCTGGCGGCTGCAGGTGGTTGACAACGGCAAAGGCCTGGCGCAGACCGAACCCAGCGGATCCGCGGCAGGCCATGGTATTGCCGGTATGCGAATGAGGGCCGCCGATGCAGGAGCGGTGCTGGAACTGTTGCCGGCCCCCGGGCGGGGCCTGTGCGTGCAGGTGACGCTGCAGGACCACCACTGAGAGCATGCGCCACGTTCACCGGGCATAAGGAAACTGCCTGGGGCGCAATCTCCGGCTGCGCCGGCTTCTATCGGCAACTCTATGCGCTCGGTCATGGCGTGGCTTTGGGCGACCGTGAGCGGCGTGGGGAACTATTTCATCGCCTCAGGGGCGGTGGTCAAAGCCGTGAAGGCCGCGCGGTCGGCTGCGGCCCACTGGCGCGGGCGCAGTCGATGAGAGGTGAACGGCAACGGCCCTCTCACTTGGTGCCGAAAATGCGGTCGCCCGCGTCGCCCAGACCCGGCAGTATGTAGCCGTGGTCGTTGAGCTCGCGGTCGATCGCGGCGGTGAAGATCGGCACATCGGGATGGGCCTGCTGCATGGTGGCCACGCCCTCGGGGGCAGCGAGCAGGCAGACGAACTTGATCGAGCGCGGCTTGAGCTGCTTGATGCGCTCCACGGCAGCGGCGGCCGAGTTGCCGGTGGCCAGCATGGGGTCGACCACGATCACGTCGCGCTCGGCCATCTCGGAGGGCATCTTGAAGTAGTACTCCACGGGCTGCAGCGTGGCCGGGTCGCGGTACAGGCCGATATGGCCAATGCGCGCGCCCGGCACCACGTTGAGCATGCCGTCGAGAAAGCCGTTGCCCGCGCGCAGGATGGAGACCAGCACCAGCTTCTTGCCGTCTATGACCTTGGCAGTCATGGTCTCGAGCGGGGTTTCGATGGTCACATCCTGCAGCGGCATGTCGCGCGTGACCTCGTAGGCCATCAGCGTGGACAGCTCGCCCAGCAGGCGGCGAAAGCTGTTGGTGCTGGCGTCCTTCTTGCGCATCAGGGTGAGCTTGTGCTGCACCAGGGGGTGGTCGATGACGTGGACGTTGCTCATGATCGGGTTGCTTCGTGGAAGGAAAACCTCGATTTTGCACGCGGGCCTGAGCGGCACACCTTAATGCTTAATGCTTGAAGCCCGATTCGCGCTGCGCCCGCAGCGCGAGCACGAATAGTTGTCGATCTCCGCCAGGTACCGGTATAGCACGGCATAACCGTGCACGCCGCGCTCTACCACCAGTTCACGCTTGCCGCCGCGCACGGGTCGGCCCATCAGCGGGCTGTGCGCCAGCACTTGCAGAGCGTCCAGAATTTCCTGCAGCCTGCCGGAAACGTCGGGCGCCTCGAAGCGTGCCATGCGCTCGAAAAAGCGCTCGAAGTCGCTGTCTTGCAGGTTGTGGATTCAGCCGGCCAGCAACCGCGCGTAGCTCGCCAGATCGACGTTGCCGCCGCTGATGACGATGCCCACGCGTTTGCCCGCCAGATCGATGCCGCCGTGGCGCGCGCCCGCGAAGGCCAGCGCGCCCGTGGGTTCGACGACGATCTTCATGCGCTCGGCGAAGAAGCGCAGGGCCTCGGTCAGTTGCGCGTCGGTGGCGGTGGCGATGCCGGCCGCGTGCGCCTGGATGATGGGGAAGGTGATGTCGCCCAGCGACTGGGACTGCGCGCCGTCGGCGATGGTGCGCGGCGTGGCGATGCGCACGATGCGGCCGGCGCGCAGCGACTGCTGGCCGTCGTTGCCAGCCTCGGGTTCCACGCCGATCACGCGGCACTGCGGTGCCAGGTGGCACGCGGCCAGCAGGCAGCCCGACAGCAGGCCGCCACCGCCCAGGGGGGTGAACAGGTAGTCCAGGCGGGGCACTTCCTCGATCAGCTCCAGGGCCGTGGTGCCCTGGCCGGCGATCACGTGCGGGTGGTCGAAGGGCGGCACCAGCGTCATGCCGCGCTCATCGGCCAGGCGGCGGCTGATGGCCTCGCGGTCTTCGGTGAAGCGGTCGTAGGTGACGACTTCGGCGCCGTAGCCGCGCGTGGCGGCGATCTTCGCGGCGGGCGCGTCCTGCGGCATGACGATGACGGCGGGCATTTCCAGCAGGCGCGCCGACAGCGCGATGGCTTGCGCGTGGTTGCCCGACGAGAAGGCCAGCACGCCGCCCCGGCGCTGAGCCTCGGTGAACTGCGCCAGGGTGTTGAATGCGCCGCGGAACTTGAATGCGCCCATGCGCTGCAGGTTCTCGCACTTGAAGAACAGCTCGGCGCCGAGCAGCGCGTCCGCCGTGCTGGAGCGCAGCACGGGCGTGCGGTGGGCCATGCCCTTGAGGCGGTGGGCGGCTTGGGGGACGTCGTCGTAGGTGGGCAGGGTCATGGTGTCGTGGAGGTGAAAGGCGGGCGTAATTTTCCTGCGGCTGGCGGGCCGCCGCATCATAGCCGTCCTGCCGGTTTTTTGAGCAAAAATGGCAGAAAACGCGCTGCTGTAAAGCGCTGGCAGCTATCAAGTTTGATATTTTTCATTGCAAAGGGCGCGCCGGTTGCGAGGTATACACTTCGCCGACGCGGCCACGGTCCGCATGTTTCGTGGGCTCCACGAGCAAAGGATTCGCAGCCATGGGCGCGCAATGGAAGGCAAAGGGCAAGGCGCTGGTCGCCGATGCCAAGGGCAGGCTTTTTGGGAAGCTGGTCAAGGAAATCATCGTCGCCGCGCGCGCGGGGGCTGACCCGGCCGGCAATTCGCGCCTGCGCCTGGCCATCGAGGCGGCGCGCAAGGCGTCCATGCCCAAGGACACGCTGGAGCGCGCGGTCAAGAAGGGCTCGGGCGTGGGCGCCGATGCCGTGAACTACGAGCGCGTGATCTACGAGGGCTTCGCGCCGCACCAGGTGCCGGTGATGGTGGAATGCCTGACCGACAACGTGAACCGCACGGCGCCCGAGATGCGCGTGTGCTTCCGCAGGGGCCAGATGAGCGCCGTGGCCTGGGACTTCGACCACGTGGGCATGATCGAGGGCGAGCCCGAACAGGCGGGTGCCGACGCCGAGCTGGCCGCCATCGAGGCCGGCGCGCAGGATTTCGAACCGGGCGAGGAGGAGGGCCAGACCCTGTTCCTGACCGATCCCACCGATCTGGACACGGTCGCCAAGGCGCTGCCCGAGTTCGGCTTCAAGGTGCTGTCGGCCAAGCTCGGCTACAAGGCCAGGAACCCGGTGAGCATGGCCAGCCTGTCGCCCGAGGCGCAGGAGGAGGTGCAGGCGTTTCTGGCCGGCATCGAGAACAACGACGACGTGCAGAACCTGTTCGTGGGGCTGGTGGATTGATGTCGCCGCGGCCCGTGCCCTTGTTGCGCGCAGGCCGCTGAATCAGCGGCGCATCATGGGCTGCTCATGAAAGCATAGCTGCAAGCGCTTGGTGGATAAGCGCTGCAGCCATTTTTGTCAATTGGTCAGCGCTTCTTGCCACCGAAGATGCCGCCGAGCACGCCGCGCAGGATCTCCTTGCCCAGACTGGTGCCCATGGTGCGCACGGCCGATTTGGCCATGGTCTGCACCAGGCCGTCCTTCTTGCCGCCGCGCGGGCCGGTGCTGCCGAACAGCACGTTGTTGACCTCGTCCATCAGGCCGCCGCCTGCCGGCGCGCCTGTGCTGCCCTGGGCCGCCGCGCCATTGCCGACGGTGGCATCGCTGCGGCCGCGCAGCTTCTCGTAGGCGGATTCGCGGTCAACGGGTTGATCGTAGGTGCCGGCGACGAGAGAACCTGCAATCAATGCCCGGCGCTGGGCATCCGTGATCGGGCCGATCTGGCTGCCCGGCGGCAGCACGTAGACACGTTCGGTCTCGCAGGGGCGGCCCTTGGGGTCGAGAAAGCTCACCAGCGCCTCGCCCACGGCCAGCTCGGTGATGGCGGCCTCGATGTTCAGGCCCGCCTTGGGGCGCATGGTGGTGGCCGTGGCCTTCACGGCCTTCTGGTCACGCGGGGTGAACGCCCGCAGTGCATGCTGCACGCGGTTGCCCAGCTGGGCCAGCACGCTGTCGGGAATGTCCAGCGGGTTCTGCGTGGCGAAATACACGCCCACGCCCTTGGACCGAACCAGGCGCACCACGAGCTCGATGCGCTCGACGAGCACCTTGGGCGCCTCGTTGAACAGCAGGTGGGCCTCGTCGAAGAAGAACACCAGTTTGGGCTGCTCGGGATCGCCGATCTCGGGCAGGCGCTCGAACAGGTCGGACAGCAGCCACAGCAGGAAGGTGGCATACAGGCGCGGCGCGTTCATGAGCTTGTCGGCGGCCAGGATGTTGACCACGCCGCGTCCGTCCACGGTCTGCATGAAGTCCTCGATGTTGAGCATGGGCTCGCCGAAGAACTTGTCGCCGCCCTGGGTCTCGATCTGCATCAGGCCGCGCTGTATGGCGCCTATGCTCGCGGCGCTGATGTTGCCGTACTCGGTGGTGAAGTCCTTGGCGTTTTCACCCACATGCTGGAGCATGGCGCGCAGGTCCTTCAGGTCCAGCAGCAAGAGGCCGTTGTCGTCGGCGATCTTGAACACCAGGTTCAGCACGCCCAGCTGCGTCTCGTTGAGATTGAGCATGCGCCCGATCAGCAGCGGCCCCATGTCGGAGATGGTGGCTCGCACCGGGTGACCCTGTTCGCCGAATACGTCCCACAGCGTGGTGGGGCAGGCCACGGGCTCGGGCGTAGGCAGGCCGCGCTCGGCCAGCGCCGTGGCCAGCTTGTCGCCCACGCTGCCCTTCTGGCTGATGCCCGTGAGGTCGCCTTTCACGTCTGCCATGAACACTGGCACGCCGATGCGCGAGAACTGCTCTGCAAGCTGCTGCAGCGTCACCGTCTTGCCCGTGCCGGTGGCCCCGGTGATGAGGCCATGGCGGTTGGCCAGGCCCGGCAGCAGGTGGCATTGTGTGGAATCGTGCTGTGCGATCAATAGGGGTTCGGCCATGGCGGTCTGAGTAGAGGGTGAGTCAAAAGTAAAATCCCGGCCGCAAGATTAAATCAATCAAAGGACTCTGCAGTGGCAGGACACAGCAAATGGGCCAACATCCAGCACCGCAAGGGGCGCCAGGATGAAAAGCGCGGCAAGATCTGGACCCGCATCATTCGTGAAATTACCGTCGCGGCGCGTACCGGCGGCGGCGACCCCTCGGCCAACCCGCGTCTGCGTCTGGCCATCGACAAGGCCAAGGCGGCCAACATGCCGGCCGACCGTATCAAGTACAACATCGACAAGGCCTCGGGCACGCTGGAAGGCGTGAGCTACGAGGAGATCCGCTATGAAGGCTACGGCATTGGCGGCGCCGCGATCATCGTGGACACCATGAC
>JAFECU010000124.1 GCA_018242005.1 Pseudomonadota bacterium
AACGACGGCGCGCTGCAGATTGGCGCCGTGCCCAAGAAGCTGGGCGTGATCGGCTCGGGCGTCATCGGCCTGGAGATGGGCAGCGTCTGGCGTCGCCTGGGCTCTGATGTGACCGTCCTCGAAGGCCTGCCGACCTTCCTGGGTGCGGTGGACGAGCAGGTGGCGAAGGAGGCCAGGAAGGCCTTCGACAAGCAGGGCCTGAAGATCGAGCTGGGCGTGAAGATCGACGAGGTCAAGAGTGGCAAGAAGGGCGTCTCGGTGGCCTACACCGACGCCAAGGGCGAGGCACAGAAGCTCGAGGTCGACAAGCTGATCGTCTCCATCGGCCGCGTGCCCAACACCATCGGCCTGAACCCCGAGGCCGTGGGCCTGCAGCTCGACGAGCGCGGCGCCATCGTGGTGGACGGTGACTGCAAGACCAACCTGCCCGGCGTGTGGGCCGTGGGCGACGTGGTGCGCGGCCCCATGCTCGCGCACAAGGCCGAGGAAGAGGGCGTTGCCGTGGCCGAGCGCATGGCTGGCCAGCACGGGCACGTCAACTTCAACACCATTCCCTGGGTGATCTACACCAGCCCCGAGATCGCCTGGGTGGGCAAGACCGAGCAGCAGCTGAAAGCCGACGGCGTCAAGTACAAGGCCGGCAGCTTCCCCTTCATGGCCAACGGCCGCGCGCGCGCCCTGGGCGACACCACGGGCTTCGTCAAGTTCCTGGCCGATGCGGCGACGGACGAAATCCTGGGCGTGCACATCGTCGGCCCCATGGCCAGCGAGCTGATCGCCGAGGCCGTCGTGGCCATGGAATTCAAGGCCAGCGCCGAGGACATCGCGCGCATCTGCCACGCCCATCCTTCGCTGTCCGAGGCCACCAAGGAAGCGGCGCTGGCCGTGGACAAGCGCACCCTCAACTTCTGATGGTTTGAGGTGAAAATGGCTGCCAGCACTTATGTATCAAGCGCTGGCAGCTATTATTTTAATATCAAGGATTTCCGGTGAACGTCAGGCAGGCCTACGAGGCGGAGCTCGCCGCAAAGGGTTTCACGAGCGACCCGGCGCAGCTGCGCGCGGTGGAGGCATTGGAGCGCTGTGCCCACGAGTGGAGCCAGTACAAGAGCCGCCGCTCGAATGCGCTCAAGAAGCTCATCAACCACCCCGAGATCCCCAAGGGCGTCTACATGTACGGCGGGGTGGGACGGGGCAAGAGCTTTCTCATGGACTGCTTCTTCAACGCCGTGCCCTTGAAGCGCAAGGTGCGCCTGCATTTTCACGAATTCATGCGCGAGGTGCACCGTGAGCTGGCCGTGCTGCAAGGCACACAGAACCCGCTCGACGTGCTCGGCGCGCGGATCGCCAAGCGCTATAAGCTGATCTGCTTCGACGAGTTTCATGTCGCCGACATCACCGACGCCATGATCCTGCACCGCCTGCTGGTGGCGCTGTTCGACAACGGCGTGGGCTTCGTCACCACCAGCAACTTCAAGCCAGACGCGCTCTACCCGGACGGCTTGCACCGCGACCGCATCCTGCCCGCCATCGAGCTGCTGAACGCGCGCATGGAGGTGGTCAACGTGGACAACGGAACCGACTATCGCCGCCGCACGCTGGAGAATGCCAGGCTCTACCACTGCCCCCTGGGCCCCGAGGCCGATGCTGCGATGAAGCATACCTTCGACCTGCTGGCCGAGGTGCACGACGAAGACCCGGTGCTGCACATCGAGGCGCGTGAAATCCGCTCCCTTCGCCGCGCCGGCGGCGTGGTGTGGTTCGACTTCCGCGAGCTGTGCATGGGCCCGCGCTCGCAGAACGACTACCTGGAGATTGCCACGCAGTTCCACACTGTGCTGCTCTCGGGTGTGCCGCATATGCCCGTCAACATGGCCTCGCCAGCGCGGCGCTTTACCTGGCTGGTGGATGTGCTCTATGACCGGCGCGTCAAGCTCATCGTCTCGGCCGCCGTGCCGCCAGAGCGGCTCTACACTGAGGGCCCCCTGGTGCATGAATTTCCGCGCACCGTCTCGCGCCTGCAGGAAATGCAGTCCAAGGAATATCTGCAGCTGGAGCGGCGCGTGGTAGATACGGGCCTGACATGATGGTTTTCGAATTTTTGCGCCCCCGCGCTTGCCTGGGGCTCCTTATTGCCGTTGCCTGGCTGGCGCCGGCACTGGCCGCCGAACCTGCACAAGCTGCACAACCGGCAGCGGCCCCTGCGCCGCGGGACGATGCCGCACAGCAGGCTCACCAGCTGCGCCAGGCCCGGCGCGAGCAGCTGGAGGCCGAACGCCAGGCCGTGCAGGCACAGCTGCACAAGGACGAGGCCGCCTGCTACCAGGAATTTGCGGTCAACGACTGTCTGCGCAAGGTGCGCGCCAAGGCGCGTGCGACCGACAAGGCGCTGAGCCAGCAGGAGCTGCTGATCAAGGACGAGGAAAGGCGCGAGAAGGCCGAGCAGCGCCGGCGCTCCATCGAGGAGCGCGCCCAGGAGCAGCGCGAAAAGTTGAAGGCAGGCGAGAAACCGGCGCCCATGCGCTCCACCGAGCGCGGCAGCGCCGAGGAGCGCGCGCAGGAGGCGCGCGTGCGTGCCGAGCAGCAGCGGCGCCATGTGGCCGATCATGAGGCCGAGCTTGCGCGCCGCCAGCAGGCCGAGCAGCAGCGCGTCACCGAATCGCGTGAGAAGTACGACGCCAAGCAGCGGCAGGCGCGTGAACATCGCGAGCAGCGTGAGCGCGAGAAGGCACAGGCTGCGGCCTCGGGCCATGCACCAGCGGCGCCATTGCCTCCGCCACCCACGCCAAAGGCCCCATAGGCCGCGCCCTGATCAAACCTGCGGCGTAAGCTGCGCCGCGGGCCGTGGCAATCTCCTGTCATCGGCCAGCGCCTCGATCTTCACCACCAGCAGAGACAGGTTGTCACCGCCGCCGCGCGAGCGCATGCGCGCCTTGTCGATCAGGAACTCGCTGGCCTCGCGTGGCGTCAGGGACTCCAGTACCGCCCCCAGCTCATCCGTCGAAAAGTAGTGCCACACGCCGTCGCTGCAGGCCAGCAGCGTGTCACCGGGCCGCAGTTGGGGGATCAGGTGCGTGGTGATCGGCGGATCGCTTTCAGCGCCCAGGCAGCCGATCAACACATTGGAGTGGGGGTGGACACAGGCCTCGTCCTCGGTCAACTCGCCACGATCGACCAGCGCCTGCACATAGGAGTGGTCGCTGGTGCGAAACGCCAGTTGCCCTTGCTCAAAGTGGTAGATGCGCGAGTCGCCGGCATGAATCCAGTGGCAGTCGCCACGCGGGTTGATGACAAAGGCGGCAATCGTGCTGTGCGGCTCCAGCTCGGCCGAGATGGCCGTGAGGCGGATCACGATATGCGCCTCCTGGACGAGGTGCATGAGCAGCGCCGTCGCATCATCCGTCTGTGGCGAGTAGCGCTCAAACAATTGGCGCGCCGTGAGCATGACCTGGTCGGCGGCCTTGCGCCCGCCGCTGCGTCCGCCCATGCCATCGGCCACCACTCCCAGGACGCAGCCATTGAAACGCGGGTGCGCGATCAGGGCAACCTGGTCTTGCTGGTAGCTGCGGTCACCCTTGTGGATGCCGGTAGCGGCGATGAGGCGGAACGCAATGGTCATGTACAAAAGAGAGCGGCGGGCGTGTTGTGTCGTCCAGGGTCAGCGAGGCCACGCCTATTATGATCAACTGGCGCCGCAGCTTGCACCTCGCAGTGTCAACCAAGTTCCAAGAGACTCGGAGTCTTTCCCTTATGCCCGCCTGGCATGCCCAAACGCCCTCGTTCATCGTTGCAACTGCGCGCCAGTGTCTTGGCTGCGCTTTGCGCATCAAGCGGAGCCGTTTTGACGCATCTGTCATGAAAAAGGGAAACACTCTCAAGCTCTGACCTGTGCCGTTTCTGTCTTCTTTTTTGCCGCGAGTGGCCGTGCATGTCGCTTCTTGAGCAAGTGGCGAGGGTCTTCGCACCCGAAGGCCCCCTGGCGCGGGTGTTGCCGTATTTTCGATCCCGTTGCGGGCAAATGGAGATGGCCAGTGCGGTGGCGCATGCCATCGACGAGCCGACGCGCCTGGTGGTCGAAGCCGGCACGGGCATAGGCAAGACCTTTGCCTACCTGGTCCCGGCCCTGCTGAGCGGCCGGCGCGTTGTGGTTTCCACCGCCACCAAGGCATTGCAGGACCAGCTCCATGGCCGCGACCTGCCCCTGCTGCAGCAGGCCCTGGCGCTACCCCTGCGCGTGGCCCTGCTCAAGGGGCGCTCCAGCTATCTGTGCCGCCATCGCCTGGACCTGGCGCGCCGTGGCGAGATCGCGCACCCCGCGGACCTGGAGCGCGACCTGGCCCGCATCGGGCAATGGGCTCAGGCCACGCAGACCGGCGACCTGGCGCAGATGCCGGACCTCGATGAGCACTCTCCCGCCTTGCCGCTCGTCACGTCCACGCGGGACAACTGTCTGGGTGCCGACTGCCCGCGTTTTCACGACTGCCATGTCTACCAGGCCCGTCGCGAGGCGCTGGCGGCCGATGTGCTGGTCATCAGCCACCATCTCTTCTTTGCCGACTTGGACCTGCGCGAATCCGGCATGGCACGCCTGGTGCCCGGCGCCGGCGTGGTGATCTTCGACGAGGCGCACCAACTGGCCGAGACGGCCGCGCAGTTTCAGGGCACGCAGTTCGGCAGCCGACAACTGCTGGACCTGGCGCAGGACCTGCATGGCGCGGGCCTGCGCTGGGCGCCTGGCCTGGCGGATTGGCAGGGCCTGCGTGACGGCCTGCGGCAGGCGGCCCGCACTCTGTGCCTGTTGACTGCTGATGCGGGCGAGGGCGAGGGCGAGGGCGGCTTGGTTCGTCGGTCCTGGCTGGGGCCAGCACCCGATGGCGTGGACGCCCCGTCCTGGGCAGAGGTGTTGCATGTCACGGTGTGCGCCCTGCGCGCCGCCCTGACGGCCCTGGACGGCCTGGCAGCGCTGGGGCCCGACCTGCAGCAGCTGCACCAGCGCAGCGTGGACCTGCTGCAGCTTCTGGCGCATTTTGCCGAGCCGGTCGAAGCTGGCTCGGTGCGCTGGCTGGAGCAGACGCCCACGGGCCACCTGCGGATGGTGGACTCGCCGCTGGTCGTGGCAGCGGCGCTGCGCACGCTGTGGCCGGGCAGACCCGTGCAGCAGGGGGCCTGGGAGGACGATGACGACGGGAACGAGGCGCAGGTGGCGGACGCACTCAGCTGGGTCTTTACCTCCGCCACGTTGGGCGACGACGCGACCCTGGGCTGGTTCACCCAGGCCTGTGGCCTCGAGGATGCCCGCATCCTGCGTGTGCCCAGTCCGTTCGACTATGCGCGCCAGGCGGCGCTCTATGTGCCGCCGCAGTTGCCTGCCCCCACGGATCCGGATCACAGCGAGCAGGTCGCCCAATGGGTGGGCGAAGCGGTGTCGCGCCTGGGCGGTCGTACGCTGGTGCTGACCACCAGCCTGAGGGCGCTGAAGGTCATCGCTGCGGTATTGCGGCAACGCTTTGCGCCCGGTAGCGGCGTGGAGGTGCTGGTGCAAGGCCAGGCGCCCAGGCGCCAGATCATGGAACGCTTTCGCCAACATTCCGGCGCCGGCGACTGTGCCGCCGGCCGGGTGCTGGTGGGCTCTGCCAGCTTCTGGGAGGGTTTTGACGTGCCAGGTGATGCGCTGCAGCTGCTGGTGATCGACAGGTTGCGGTTTCCCTCGCCGGGCGACCCGCTGATGCGGGCGCGCAGCGAGCGGCTAGCCCTGCAGGGGCGCAGCGCGTTTCGCGAACTTGCGCTGCCGGCGGCCGCCGTGGCGCTCAAGCAGGGGGCCGGGCGTCTGATACGCCACGAGGGAGACCGCGGCGTGCTGGTCGTGGCCGACACACGCCTTGCGAGCAGGGGTTACGGCAAACGCCTGCTGCGGGCCCTGCCGCCGATGCGTAGGTTGCTGACGCAGCAGGAATTCGAGGCGTCGCTGGACGCGCTCACCAGAATTTCCACCACGGATTGTCCTTGGACTTGAAACCGTTTTCGAGCAGGCTGCTTTGCGGATAGGACGCCTGCAGTACGCGGCGCGCGTCGTCGCGCAGTTGCGTCATGCCCAGAGCGTCATAGGAGCGCACCAGGATGTACAGCGCCTCCTCGGTGGCGGGCACGTCCTTGTAGTCGGTGATGGCACTTTGCGCGCGGCTGATGGCTGCCACATAGGCCCCGCGATCGTAGTAGTAGCGCGCCACATGGACCTCATACCGCGCCAGCGAGTTGATGATGTAGGTCATGCGCAGGCGCGCATCGGGCGTGTAGCGCGAATCGGGAAAGCGCGATGCCAGCTCGCGGAAGGACTCGAACGAGTCCTTGGCCGCCTTCTGGTCGCGCTCGGACAGATCCTGGCGCGAGATCCAGGAGAACAGGCCCAGGTTTTCGTTGAAATTCACCAGGCCCTTGAGATACAGAGCGTAGTCCAGGGCGGGGCTTGCCGGGTGCAGCTTCATGAAGCGGTCCAGCGTGGCAATGGCCTGGGCCTTCTCGCCACCCTTGTACTGTGCATAGGCCTTGTCCAGCTGGGCCTGCTGGGCCAGTGGCGTGCCGGCGGCCCGGCCCTCGAGCTTTTCGAAGAGCGGCACGGCCTTGTCGTAGGCGCCGCCATTGAGTTCGTCGCGTGCCTCTGAATAAATCTTGTCGGTGCTCCAGCCGGCCGTCTTGTCCTCGTTCGGGCTGGCGCAGGCGGCCAGCAGGCCGGCGGCCAGCAAGGCGGAAATCAAAGACAGGGGAAAACGCGGCATGTCGAAGGCTCTCGGACAGGAAAGTAATAGGGCAATGGCAGCAAGGCGGCGCACGGGGCGGGCCATGGCCGCAACGCGACATTGTAAGTAAGCCCAAGGCTCGGCAAGCATGACCCGCCTGCGGGGCCATGTCCGCATTCCTACAATGCCGGCATGTTTGTCCACCTGCGCCTGCACACCGAATTTTCCGTCGTCGATGGAACCACTCGCATTGACGAGGCCGTCAAGGCGGCTGCCAGGGACGGCCAGCCGGCGCTGGCCATCACCGACCTGAACAACCTCTTTGGCGCGGTCAAGTTCTACAAGGAAGGGCGCGGCAAGGGGGTCAAGCCCATCGTGGGCGTCGAGATCTGCGTGGAGGGCGATGCGGGCGCGCCACCAGCGCGCATGCTGCTGCTGGTGCAGAACCGCCAGGGCTACCTCAACCTGTCAGAGTTGCTGGCGCGGGCCTGGACGCGCAACGTCGTCAAAAATCTGCCACTGTGCACCTGGGACTGGCTGCAGGAGCTGAACCAGGGCCTGATTGTCCTCGCGGGCGCCCAGGCCGGCCCCGTGGGGCAGGCACTCCTGAAGGGCGACGAAGCCGGCGCTGCGGCTCTGGCACTTCGGCTTGCGGGGATTTTTACGCATCGCTTTTACATCGAGGTGCAACGCGCCGGCCGCGCCGACGACGAGGCCCATGTCACCGCGGCAGCGCAGCTTGCCGCACGCCTGCAGCTGCCCGTGGTGGCCACGCACCCCGTCCAGTTCGCCACAGCAGACGGCTATGAGGCACATGAGGCCCGTGTGTGCATTGCAGAGGGTGAGATTCTCGCGAATCCGCGGCGCGTGCG
This sequence comes from Pseudomonadota bacterium, assembly GCA_018242005.1. Lineage (GTDB taxonomy): Bacteria > Pseudomonadota > Gammaproteobacteria > Burkholderiales > Burkholderiaceae_C > Alicycliphilus. The sequence goes on from JAFECU010000124.1 coordinate 7,607, forward strand.
CCGCTTCACGCGCGAACAGTACTTCAAGACCGGTGCCGAGATGCAGGCGCTGTTTGCCGATCTTCCCTCGGCCATCGCCAACACGCTCGAGATTGCCAGGCGCTGCAATCTGACCCTGGTGCTGGGCAAGCCGCGGCTGCCCGATTTCCCCACGCCCAACGGCATGCCGATCGAGGAGTATTTCCGCTACGCCTCGCACGAGGGGCTCAAGGAGCGGCTCATCCACCTGTTCCCCAACGAGGCCGAGCGTGAAAAGCAGCGCCCGCGCTACGAGGAGCGGCTGGAGTTCGAGCTCGGCACCATCCTGAAGATGGGCTTCCCGGGTTACTTCCTCATCGTGGGCGACTTCATCCAGTGGGCCAAGACCCATGGTTGCCCGGTGGGGCCGGGCCGGGGCTCGGGCGCGGGCTCGCTCGTGGCCTACGCGCTCAAGATCACCGACCTCGATCCGCTGCAGTACAACCTGCTGTTCGAGCGCTTTCTGAATCCCGAGCGGGTCTCGATGCCCGACTTCGACATCGACTTCTGCCAGGCCAACCGCGACCGGGTGATCGACTATGTGAAGGACAAATACGGCAAGGACGCCGTGAGCCAGATCGCCACCTTTGGCACCATGGCCGCCAAGGCGGCGATCCGTGACGTGGGCCGCGTCATGGATATGAGCTATACGTTCTGTGACGGCATTTCAAAGTTGGTGCCCGGCAAACCCGGCCAGACTTACACGCTGGCCTACCCGCCCGAGCCAAGAAAAGAGGGCGACAAGAACAACTACGCCCTGGAGCTTGAGCCCATGCTCTACGAGCGCGTGCGCAAGGAAGAGGATGTGCGCACCATCATCGAGATGGCGCAGCAGCTCGAAGGCATGACGCGCAACATCGGCATGCACGCCGGGGGCGTGCTGATCGCGCCGGGCAAGCTCACCGATTTCTGCCCGCTGTACCAGCAGCCCGGCAGCGAATCGGCGGTGAGCCAGTACGACAAGGACGACGTGGAGGCCATAGGCCTGGTGAAGTTCGACTTTTTGGGCCTGGCCACGCTCACCATCCTCGAGATTGCGCGCGAATTCGTCATGAAGCGCCACAAGGGCCAGGAGAACTTCGGCTACGAGAACATCCCGCTCGACGATGCGCCGACCTACCGCCTGTTCTCCGAGGGGCGCACCGAGGCCGTGTTCCAGTTTGAAAGCCGTGGCATGCAGGGCATGCTCAAGGAGGCCAAGCCCAGCCGCCTGGAAGACCTGATTGCGCTCAACGCGCTGTACCGTCCGGGCCCGATGGACCTGATCCCCAGCTTCGTGAACCGCAAACACGGCAAGGAGGTGGTGGAATACCCGCACCCGCTGGTCGAGCCCGTGCTGGCCGAGACCTACGGCATCATGGTCTACCAGGAGCAGGTGATGCAGACTGCCCAGGTGCTGGGCGGCTACAGCCTGGGCGGCGCCGACATGCTGCGCCGCGCCATGGGCAAGAAGAAGGCCGAGGAAATGGCCGAGCATCGCGCCATCTTCCGCAAGGGCGCGGCCGAGAAGGGCATCAGCCAGGACAAGGCCGACGAAGTCTTCGACCTGATGGAAAAGTTTGCTGGCTACGGCTTCAACAAGTCGCACGCCGCTGCCTACTCGCTGCTCGCCTACCACACGGGCTGGCTCAAGGTGCACTACACGGCCGAGTTCTACTGCGCCAACATGACCGTGGAAATGGACGACACCGACAAGCTCAAGGTGTTGTACGAGGATGCGACCAAGCATTTCGGCATGAGCTTTGAGCCGCCGGACATCAACCGCGGCAACTACCGCTTCGAGCCCGTGACGGACAAGGTGATTCGCTACGGCCTGGGCGCCGTCAAGGGCACGGGCCAGCAGGCCATCGAGGCCATCATCGCCGCGCGCGAGGGGCGTGGCGTGGGGCCGCGCGGCGCAGATCGCGGGCCGTTCAAGAGCCTGTTCGACTTTTGCGTGCGCGTGGACCGCACGCGCATCAACAAGCGCACGGTGGAGGCGCTCATCAAGGCCGGCGCCTTCGACGCCCTGCACCTCGATCGTGCGGCGCTCGTGGCCTCCATAGACCGCGCCTTCGACTTTGCCGCGGCGCAACTCGCCAACGCCAACCAGGGCGGGCTGTTCGACATGATGGGTGAAGACGCCATTGGCTCCAGCACCCAGGAGCCCGAGCTTGCGCAGGTCACGCCCTGGGGCATCAAGGAACGCCTGATGCAGGAAAAGACGGCCGTGGGCTTCTACCTGTCGGGCCATCTGTTCGACGAGGTGCAGCAGGAGGTGCGCCGCTTCGTGCGCACGCCCATTGCCGAGCTGGCCGACAGCCGCGAGCCCCAGGTGCTGGCCGGCATCGTCGGTGACTATCGCGTGATCAGCGGCCAGCGCGGCAAGCTGGCGCTGTTCAAGCTCGACGACAAATCGGGCGTCATCGAGGCATCGGCCGATGAGGGGGTGGTCGCCTCCTGTGCCGGCGCACTCAAGGACGACGAATTCGTGGTGCTCAGCGGCCGGATGCAGTTCGACCATTTCAGCGGGGGACTGCGCGTGAAGGTGCAGCAGGTCTGGGACCTGGCCGGCGCGCGTGCCCGCTTTGGGCGCTATCTGCTGGTCGGGTCACACGGCGGTGCCAAGCCCGACGTGGCCGGCATCGTGCAGGAGTTTCCGCCGCGGCGCGAGGAAACCGAGCAGGGCGAGGTCCTGGCCCATGGCCTGCGCGTGCGCATGGGCCTGCTTTGCCAGGCCGATGCGAGCGCGGCCGTCGTCGAGCTGCAGCTGGGGGAGGCCAGCCGTTTCTTCCCGAGTGACGCAGCCCTGGCGGCCTGGGGGGCGCAGGCTGGCAGCAATAACGTGAATGTGGTCTATGAAACCGCTTGAAAAAGGCGGACGAAGCACCAGTTACAGGCACTGCTGCAGCGGGCTCAGCGCACTAGAATGAAACATATGGCAACCAAACAGCCCAAGCCCGCGCCGGCGCCGCGCGTTCCCTCCCGGGACGAGGGTGGCTCGGTCGTGCTTGAGCGGCGAACCCAGAAGACCAAGCCGCCCCAGATGTATCAGGTGGTCATGCTCAACGACGACTACACGCCCATGGAGTTTGTGGTCGTCGTGCTGCAGGAGTTCTTCGGCAAGGACCGCGAGGCGGCCACGCAGATCATGCTCAAGATCCACCTGGACGGCAAAGGTATCTGCGGTGTCTACACGCGCGACGTCGCGGCCACCAAGGTCGAGCAGGTGCTGGATGCGGCGCACCAGGCCGGGCACCCGCTGCAGTGCGTGAGTGAGCCTGTTGAATAAATGGCCTTTGTCCCCGATCTAAAGTCATCCCTTATACGCAAGCACATAGGAGTTCTCACATGATTGCCCAGGAACTGGAAGTCAGCTTGCACATGGCCTTCGTCGAGGCCCGTCAGCAGCGCCACGAATTCATCACCGTGGAGCACCTGCTGCTGGCGCTGCTGGACAACCCGAGCGCCGCCGAGGTGCTGCGCGCCTGCGCGGCCAACATCGATGATCTGCGTGCATCGCTGACCAATTTCATCAAGGACAACACCCCCCAGGTGGCAGGCACCGACGAGGTGGACACACAGCCCACGCTGGGTTTTCAGCGCGTGATACAGCGCGCCATCATGCACGTGCAGAGCACGGGCAACGGCAAGAAGGAAGTCACGGGCGCCAACGTGCTCGTGGCCATCTTCGGCGAGAAGGATTCGCATGCCGTCTACTACCTGCATCAGCAGGGCGTGACGCGCCTGGACGTCGTCAACTACATCGCCCACGGCATCAAGAAGGGCGAGCCGCCCGAGCAGCCCAAGCCCGAGGGCCAGCCCGAGGGCGAGGAGGGGGCGCAGGGCGAGCGCAGCGAGAAGGCCTCGCCGCTGGAGCAGTACACGCAGAACCTCAACCAGGCGGCCAAGGACGGCAAGATCGACCCGCTGATCGGGCGCGACTACGAGGTCGAGCGCACCATCCAGATCCTGTGCCGCCGGCGCAAGAACAACCCGCTGCTGGTGGGCGAGGCCGGTGTGGGCAAGACGGCCATTGCCGAGGGCCTGGCCTGGCGCATCACGCAGGGCGAGGTCCCCGAGATTCTGGCCGAGGGCACGGTGTATGCACTCGACATGGGCGCGCTGTTGGCCGGCACCAAGTACCGCGGCGACTTCGAGCAGCGCCTCAAGGGCGTCCTGAAGAGCCTCAAGGACAAGCCCAACGCCATCCTGTTCATCGACGAGATCCACACGCTGATAGGCGCGGGTGCGGCCTCGGGCGGCACGCTCGATGCGAGCAACCTGCTCAAGCCCGCTTTGAGCTCGGGCACGCTCAAGTGCATAGGTGCGACCACGTTCACCGAGTACCGAGGCATCTTCGAGAAGGACGCGGCCCTGTCGCGGCGCTTCCAGAAGGTGGATGTCGTCGAACCCTCGGTCGCCGAGACGGTGGACATTCTGAAGGGCCTCAAGACCCGCTTCGAGGAACACCACGGCGTGAAGTATGCGGCCGCCGCGCTGCAGGCAGCGGCCGAACTGTCCGCCAAGTACATCAACGACCGTCACCTGCCCGACAAGGCCATCGACGTGATCGACGAAGCCGGTGCGGCGCAGCGCATCCTCGCGCCCACGAAGCGCAAGAAGACCATTGGCAAGACCGAGATCGAGGAAATCGTTGCAAAAATCGCGCGCATCCCGCCCGCCAACGTGTCCAACGATGACCGCGGCAAGTTGCAGACGCTGGAGCGCGACCTGAAAAGCGTGGTCTTTGGCCAGGACAAGGCGCTCGAGGTGCTGGCCTCGGCCGTCAAGATGGCGCGCTCGGGCCTGGGCAAGGGCGACAAGCCCATCGGCTCCTTCCTGTTTTCCGGCCCCACGGGCGTGGGCAAGACCGAGGCCGCCAAGCAGCTGGCCTACATCATGGGCGTGGACCTGATCCGCTTCGACATGTCGGAATACATGGAGCGCCATGCCGTAAGCCGTCTGATCGGCGCGCCCCCGGGCTACGTAGGCTTCGACCAGGGCGGCCTCTTGACCGAGGCCATCACCAAGAAGCCGCACGCCGTGCTGCTGCTCGACGAGATCGAGAAGGCGCACCCCGACATCTTCAACGTGCTCTTGCAGGTCATGGACCACGGCACGCTGACGGACAACAATGGGCGCAAGGCCGACTTCCGCAATGTCATCGTCATCATGACGACGAATGCGGGCGCCGAGACCATGAACAAGGCCACCATCGGCTTCACGACGCAGCGCCAGGCCGGCGACGAAATGGGCGACATCAAGCGGCTGTTCACGCCCGAGTTCCGTAACCGCCTGGATGCCATCGTGAGCTTCAAGCCGCTCGATGAACTGATCATCCTGCGCGTGGTGGACAAGTTCCTGCTGCAGCTCGAAACCCAGCTGGCCGAGAAGAAGGTGGAGGTCACCTTCACCGACGCCCTGCGCAAGCACCTGGCCAAGAAGGGATTCGACCCTCTCATGGGCGCGCGCCCCATGCAGCGCCTGATCCAGGACACGGTCCGCAAGGCGCTGGCCGACGAGTTGCTGTTTGGCCGCTTGACGGAAGGCGGTCGCCTCACGGTGGACATCGAGCACAAGACCGACGAGCAGGGCGTGGAAAGCTCGGAGGTGCTGCTCGACATCCAGCCGCTGCCCAAGAAGGAGCGCGGTACCAAGTCCGAGCCGGCGGAGCCCGAGGAGGCCACGGCGGATTGACCCCTGCGCGGCGGCCGGTCGTCTTCATCGATTCCGCAGCCAAGGCTGCGGTTTTTTTTTGGCGGCCAAGCGCCTCAAGTGCTCTCGCGCACGATGAGTTCATAGTTCAGTGCAATGCTCTGCGGCTGATCCAGCGTGCCGCGCATGAGGCCCAGCAGCATGCTGGCACCGGCGCTGCCCACTTCACCGCGTGGCGTGCGAATGGTGGTCAGCGGCGGCACCATCTGGGCGCTACCTGCAAGGTCGTTGAATCCCGCGATGGCGATACGCCCCGGCACGTCAATCCGCAGCCGGTTGGCCGCCAGCAGCCCGCCCTGGGCGATGTCGTCGTTGCAAAAGAAGACCGCATCGATGCCGGGCATGCGCAGCACCATGTCCTCGAACAGGCGTGCGCCCAGGGCGATGGAAGAGCGTTCGGGGCTCAGCATTTCCAGCCGCGGGTCGTAGAGGCCTGCATCGCTCAGGGTGCGTCGGTAGCCTTCGGCGCGCTGCAGAACGCGCGGGTCGAGTTGCGCCCCACAGAAGGCGATGCGCCGACGCCCGCGCTCCAGCAGGTGGCGCGTGATGCACGCCCCCGCCTCCTGCTGCGAAAAGCCGACGCAGGCCACGCCCGGCGCGGTGCTGGTCTCCATGAGATGTACGCAGGGCACGCCGCTGCGCATGATCAGCTGGCGCGCGGTCTCGCTGCGGTCGAAGCCCGTTACCAACAGGCCCGCCGGGCGGTGGGGCAGGTAGGTGCGCAGCAGCAATTCCTCTTCCGCGCTGTCGTAGTGGGTCACGCCGATGAGAGGCAGGTAGCCCTCGGGAAACAGCGTGCGGTGCACCGCCTCCAGCAGGTCCACGAACAAGGCATTGGACAGCAAAGGCACCAGCACCAGCACCTGGGAACTGCGCTGCGAGGCCAGCGCGCGTGCCGCCGGGTCGGGCACGTAGCCCAGGCGATCGGCGGCCTCGCGCACACGCTGCGCGAGCTCTGGGTCCACGCTGCGCTCACCGCGCAGCGTACGCGACACCGTGATAGGGCTCACGCCAGCGGCGCTGGCCACGTCGTTCAGCGTGATGCGACCGCTGGAGCGGCGCTGGCGTCGGTTGGCGTTCAAGGGTTAGTCCTGATATTTCTGAAAGAATTGTCTCCTAAGATAGCGCTATCCATCATCGGGTTTCTGCCC
>JAFECU010000125.1 GCA_018242005.1 Pseudomonadota bacterium
CGCTTCTGCCACGCGGGCAATCATGCATTCCTCGCACGGTTGTGTCCCAACGCCGCACCCACGCGCTGATGCGGTCCTCCACCTCCCAGCCTGGACAAGCGAAGACGTGGCACAAACGCTCGACCTGATATTTGTTGAAGTCGTAGTCGAGGTGGAAGCCATCCTCTGGGCGCGGCGAGGCGTCTGGCCTAGGCGCATACCGGAACTCGCGGTAGTCGGTTCGAGGAGCCGATGGGAAGGGCGACCGGTTTGCGAGGCCAAGCTTGGCGATCAGAGCTTCGCGCTCTTGGGGTGCGAGTGCAGGCGCAAGCTCGCGAAGTACGTCTATCGCGAACGCACGCATGACAACGTGCGGGAACTCAGCGGAAAAGGCGATTCGCTCGAAGAACGCGCGATGGGAGGCAAACGCGGAAGCAGCGTCTTTCGCTACGCGAGCGAGTGCGATCAACAGCCAGAGCTGCGCATGCATTAAGTAGAAAGGCAGCTTCGCATCGCCGAACGGCAAGCTCGAAGCAGACCCGAATCGCTCGATCAGTCGTTCAATGACATCGAACCGTCCGGCCACCACCAGGCGCCGCACCGCATGGGCTGCGCGCCAGCGCATTGCTGCGATGGGATGGCCGAGCCTCGCCCACACGAGTCCCGCCACGAATGTCGCCTCGTCAGACGGAACCGTAAAACGCGCGTCCCACGGCCCGTCCCCCACTTCGGACGGCAGCTTTTCATCTGTGTTCGCCAGAAACCGTTCGAGGCCTTCCGCAATGGCGCTGGCACTGACGTCAGACGCCAGTCTCGCGGCGAGTGCGAGCCAGGCATTACCACCAAGACTGTCCGCGGTGCTCCGGAGCGCTGCAACTACGTGCTCGACAAGAACTGCACGGTCGGCATGAAAATGCTGCTCCAGCCCCCGCCAGTTGCCCCACGCGTCGGTGCTTGAACTGGCAAGTTCGGCGGCGTGCTTGGTGGCAAGGCGCAGTCCCAAGTCAGGCAGAGCATCGCGCATAGCCGCCGACGACCTACCCCATTCCTCCAAGTAGTCGTCCAGCGCGTGGATTTTGTCGGCAAGCGTGGCAGCGGTTGCTTCAACGACCGCGCGGACGAACCCGAGGCGTTCGGCGGGAGAGTTTGCTCGCTTGGCCAGATCAATCAGTGTACGAACCGGCCAGCGCCGTCCCGACTGATCAATCTCCTCGCTGAGAATCTGGCGGTCAATGTCGTCCGAGTCCGTGAGGTCCACCGGGAAGACGACCGGCGGCTCCATCGCGGTTGACGGGGAGATGACCGTTCGCGATTCGGATTGGGGTCCAAGGCGAGTGAGCAGGCCCTCAATTCGTGTTCGAGCATGAGAAGTGGCAGGAAGACTGCGCTCAGCGAGGTCATGTAGCCCTTCGATCGTCTCCCGTGCGGGAGACAGTTGATCCTCACGATCGATCTCGACCAGAAGGAGGTCGAAGAACCATTCCCGCCGCTCTTGAGGTAGGCGACCAATGACCTCTGACGCGAAGCCCGAGATGTGCCACGTCCACGTTTCGACTGGAGCAGCCAAACCAAATAGCGCGACGGCGGCTTCAACTGAAAGCTTCGAATCACGAACGAGGACAGTTAACGCTGGGCCGAGCGACAGTCCGAGCCGAGCAGCGTCACGATCATCCAGCCGTGCCAACGTAGCCAACATCGCCCGACCAGCAATCGGCACCATCGTTTTCGCGTACTCCGTCCAGGGGAATTTGCCATCCTCGTTCTGATTCAGTTCGAGGATACGCGCCAGGGTGTGCACCGCCGCCGGCGAAAGTTCGGGACCCGAATAGTGGCCGGTCAGCTCCAGCAAGTGATTGGTACGATCGAAGTCATCCGATCCAATGGCCTCGGCAAGATCGAGCGCACGGCGAAAATAGGCCGCAGCCTCTTCGGTGCTCACTCGCCAGGCTGCGCGAGCGAGGTCTCCGTAGGATGAGATGCGGGATCCAACATCGGTATCGAGTTGGATCTTGCGCTCGACATGGCCAGCAAGGAGGAGCGCTGCATCATGGCACTGTGGGAGGCGCGATAGTCGAGCAACCGCCTGGGTAAGTTCCGGCGTGAATAGGCCCGGCGCGCTCGCTGCCCACTCGACCATGCGCTTCGCCATCGCGGCATTGAGCGCACCTAACGAGTCGGCAAGGTCGAAAATCACTCGGAAGCCGTTTCGCGCGAGATATGCCTTCCCGTCCCGATACGGATAGTCGGATGACTGCGCGACTTCATGGACAAGTCGGTCAAAGGCCGCGGCCACCATCTCGTCCCGCGCCTTTCCATTTGGCGGTCGAATGATGTCGGCGACATCCTGCGCATAGTTCAGCATCGGCAGGATTCGGCTGCCAAGCGCACGCGAGTAATTTGATCGTTTTTCCTCGTCGAGTTCATTGCGCCTCTTCCGTCGGTGCCGAGTTCCATCGAACTTGGGAGCCGCTAGCTTCTGGTTAAGCACCCGACTGAAGGTTGCTGCGCCCCGCGATCGAGCACTTGCAGGCACCAACCCAATGAATTCCGCTGGCGCTATGTCAGCCAAGGCGGCGCGTTTCCGGCTCAAGGCGGCTCGAACACCGGCGGCCAGTACGGTCACGTGGATCGCACGGTCGCTCGGATAGTGACTGGAATAGTCATAAACGCTTGGTGGTGTAAGTGCAGCTCCAGCGAGGATGCTTGCTGCCTCTTTCTCCATGCCGAGCACTATCGCCAGGGCCGATGCCAGTACGCTGGCCATCGCCAAGGCTTCGCTTTTGCCAGTCCCAGAAGATGCGGCTGCAAGTGCCGTGACAAGCCTTCTGGCGTGGGATGGTTCACGGCCGACGAATGGAAGCGCGGCGGCGTAGAGTGCGCGAGATGGCAGTCGACAACGCAACAGCCGCGTTGCGACGCGCGTCTTGGGCGGATGCGCCGAACACTGGTGTCGATCCAGAAGATCGAACAAGTCGCTAAACTTGGCGAAGGCCACACCGTCCTCTCGACGGGCGAAGAACTCTGCAACGCGCACGTCATTGCCCGCCAGCATCTCGACATAGGCGAAGCCAATGTCGTCCCATTGCCTTGAGGTGCTCGATTCGCTAAAGCGCGCGCTACGTTTGCTATGCGCGGCCCAATTGTGCCAATCGATTGATCGCCGAGCATGGCGACGGGCTTCGTCTCGGTCACCGGCGAAGGCGTTCACAAGTGCAAGCGCGGCGTGTTTCCCTCCAGGCCAGCCAACATTGGTCGCGAAAAGCCGTCGCAAGGCTTCTGGGTCACCCGCTACCGCGGTGAGATCAGGATACTGGTATAGGAAGCGGTCGGATCGCTCATGGCCCGCGGCAACGAGCGATGCTTCCAGCAGCAGACGGAGAAGATCATCGCGCCGCTTCAGCTCTCCCACCAGCGCTATCGCGGCAGTGATCCGCGACAGACGGATGTCGCGTGCGCTTACCTGTGAAGCGCCTCGGGGAACACGCAAGTCGTAGGCGAGTTGGATGAGCTGATCGGCATCGCGTAGCGAGGTGAGCAACGCGGGCAGTGCCCGGGCTGCATAGTTTGAAGTGAGTTGGCGTTCTTGGAGAGCGGCGATAACGCGATCTCGACCGGCCTGGCTCGCGCCGTAGCTCGATCGGATCAGGGTTTCGGTCGGCTCGTCGCGGAACATCAGGCCGTGTGGCGTTCGCTCAAGCAAGGGGGCGAGGTCGGCCGCGAAGCTCTCAACCTGCTCCGCGATCAAGCCGTGAGCCGCAGCAAGCTCTTCAATAGGAACTGGGGGCGCCAGCAAGGCGATGCCTGTGAGCAGGAGGTCAATGTCCGCATCGCTTGCACCACGAGCGCGTGCGGTTTCGCGCGCTTCGGTGAGACGCTTGCGAAGCAGCACGTCGAGCAGATCTTGCGGCTCTCCCGGGGTGTCAGGGAAAGACACGGGATCAAACGGCCGTCCGGCCGCGATCAGGTTGTCGAGACAGCGTGGGTTGCGACCTGACCGTGTCAGCAAAGCGGCGATCTCGTCGGCCGAAGCATCCGGCACACGCCGCTGGACGAGGGCTCGTACTTCCGCGTCAGTGAACAGTGGAATTGTGAAAGGACGATGCGAGGTATCGCCGGTTGCCAGCGCGAGCCGTTCAGTCCGGCACGATACGACGATGCGAACGCCGTCGATTGGCTCTACGCTGATGCTGCGCATGAGAAGGTGTGCGAAGGATGATGTCGCGGTTTCCCGCGCGGCAAGCCCGGCGTGGTCGATCGCATCGAGCACTAGTGATACACATGCATCGCTGCGAGTTCGCCGAGCCGTCTCCACCGATTGAGCGAGCCGTCGGCGGAATGCCCTGAGCAAGCCCGTAACGTCCGCCACTGGCAACAGAATGTCGCACAGGCCTTGTCCGGCCATGAGATTGGCAAGGTGGACAAGCGTCCTTTCCGGGAGGTGCCGACCGTCAGCAGGATCCCGCCAGCGACCGGCGCCGAAGCCATCGAAGAGCACCACGGGGCCATCGGCTCGCAATCGGTCGGCGAGGCCTTGCATCAAGACAGTCTTGCCCATCCCGCCCGCAGCATGGACAACGAGAGGAAGACCAGCTTCACGGGCGAGGGTCGCAATGTCGCCAAGAACATCGCGCTGAATGACTACCTCAACCTCGGGGAACGCGTCGGGCGTGGGATACAGCCGATCCTCGTGCTCCACTTCCAACTCAGCCAAAACCGCTACCCGGTCAACGCGTTTGTCCGTCTCGCTACCGGGACCGGCCTTGATCCTGATGAGATTCCGCAACTTCAGCAGGCGTTTCTCCGCATCCGGATCCCCTGGCTCGCTCCAAGCGGCGAGCGTTGTTGAAATCGCACGCTCAGCCTCTATCAAGCTTCCCTTGCTACCGACCATTTCCATTCGCCGCAGTAGGTCTGCAAAGGGATGGGGATACTCTTTCAGAGCTTCACTGATCTGGCCTGCTTGGCGGGCTACATCACCGGCTTCTTGCGTGCCTGCGACAACCGCTGCGATCGCCTTCCCCAAGTTCTCGTGGATGGGCCTGTTCGTAGCAAATTCATACCGGACCACGGCGAGAACATGATCATCCCCATGCATCGCCCGAAGCTCGGCATCGGTCGCGGCAAACTTGGCAAGAGTTGATGCCAAGTCAGCAGCTCGCACTGCCGTGTCGGCGCTTGCGATCGAGTATTTGAACTGAACGACCGTGACTCGATGCGCCCGGGCAACATCGGTGGCGCCGTGGTACCGGACGAGATCGGCAATCTCGACCGCACCAGTTCCCAAGCTCCGTTCGTCTCGCTCATCGAAACCCTCGAGCGTGATAGCGGTAAGGTCGGTCGACGGCGGCAGGAGTTCAAGAGCGGAGCGCGCGGCCCAAGCTTCATGAAAGGCATGGCCCGCCTTTGATGCTCGAACTTTGTCGATGGTTATTGGTGCTGCGCCAGCGTCATCATCACTCATAATCAGTTCGATTCATTTGGCCAAATTGGTGCAACCACTGTAAGCGTCTGCTCGCGCAGTACTTCGTCGCCGAAGACGGCGGCGACACCTCGGGGCGGGCGCAGGTTCTGCTTGATCTGACTGCGCGTTGGCCAAGGCGCATAGGCTTCCCCTTGTTTGCTGATGCGTTTGCCCGAGCATATCTTTGCTGCCAGTGACATCGCGTCGCAAGCATTCCAAGGCAGCCATGGCATGCTGATGTCCCCGGTTATTTCGGCCTCCGGTCGCCGTGAAAGGTCGTTCAATGCTTCGTGCAACTCGGTAGAGAACCTAATCTCCCGTGCCATAACACTATGGCTTCAAGTGCTTGAAATAAGCCGCCCGCACAATTACGGCACCTTGATCAACATCGAATTTGGGCAATCCCGGCCGCAACAGCGTGTCCATGTCGCGACGAAAGGCCGCCTTACGCAGCCTGGCATCAAGCAGTGCATTGGCTTCGTCGCAGTCCATTCGAGTTCCTTCCTTGTCCAGATACCAGGCGAAGGCTTCCATCGCCATGGCGCCGTCCACCGGATAGGGGGTGGTACCCGCCTCACTGAGTTGCCAGGCATGAAAAAGATCGAAGAGATCGCGTCCCTGCTCGCGCTGCATCAACGCCCGCGTCTTGGTGCCCAACATTTCATTGATGTCGTAGGAGCGCACGACGGCACGAATGCGCTCGCCTTCTTCGTCCAGCGTGTCCAGTTCGACGCCAACCAGCGGGTACAGCGACGCGCTTTCGTTGAGGTTGACCTCGACCTTGATGGTTTCCTCGCGCCGCAGGCCCACTGGTACGAATCGATAGGCGGTGCGCAGAATCTTCGACGGCCGCAGTACGTTGCGAATCGCCAGCCAGGCGTCGGCGATCAGCGAGTCGGCCGGCTGTCCCAGCACCGGCGTCAGCACGCGGCGCAGATGTTGATCCAGCGTTTCCGTATCCATCGCCTTGACGAGCACCAGATCGATGTCTTCCGAATAGCGTGCGGCCGGTGCCAGGTGCGCCTTGTGTAGGACCGTGCCACCGCGCATCGCCAAATGTTCGCCCAGGACAGGATCGGCGAAGATGGCCGCCACACCACGGGATAGCCGCAGATCCTGCTCGATCTGACTGCGCTTGGGCCACGGCGCATGGCTCTGCCAGGCCGTCAGGTGGGCATGCTGGATCATGTATTGGCGCTCCTGGCATCAAAGGTCAGTCGCACCTTGAAAGTGGTATCGACTTCAGACGATGTATCCGGCGCTTGTCCTCGCTCCAGGGGGATGAGACGCAGCGCCTTGTCGCGCAACCATTCGGCGACCCGCGACCCGAGGGCGCCCTGGTCCTCCAGGGCAAGCAAGGCCCCGAGACGTTGTGCGGTCGGGACTTCCTGCAGGGCATTCAGCGCCTCGATCAACCCCTGCGGCGTGCAGGACACCCACAACTCCCGCAGTACCTCTCGAACTCGGGCCATGCCGCCGACCAGGGCCACGCGCTCTACCAGTTCCAGCGCAGTCAGTTCCGGTGTACCGACCTTGAAGCGCCCGTCCGGCGTCTCGTGCCAGCGGGTCGGCATGTCTTCGATCCGTGCGCGGGTGTGAAACACCACCTCGTGGCGACCGACCGTGATGGGACGCCGACGTTCGGGCACCATCACCTGCGTCACCATCACCGCGTAAGGCGACGCTCCATAGGTTTCGGCGGCACTCAGCAGCGTGACGTAATAGGGAACACCCAGCGTCTTGCTCATGTAGCGGTCCAGCCAGGCTTCCGGGGGTGGGGCACCGGAGGCGGCGTGCTGCAGGGGCACGATGAGCCAGTGATCCGAGCCGCGGGACAGGCGGACGAGCCGGCCACGCCGCTGCTGCCGATGCAGTGCCTGGTGCAGTGCTGCTGGGCTGACGCCAGGCAGCTCTGCACGAATGTCCTCTGTGCGCAGGTTCAGCTTGCCGGAACGTTCGGCCGCGTCGAGTACTGCAGACAAGGGGCTGGGGGCGGCCATGGAGTTTCCTCAAGCGTTTCGCGCAACATATCATTATTCGTGATTTAACGCGAACAAATTGCTCACCCGGCTTCGCCAGCCGCTTCCCTGAATCCCCAGGGAGGCCGCGCCTGACCATCC
>JAFECU010000126.1 GCA_018242005.1 Pseudomonadota bacterium
CCGGGATGACGGCGGTGTGGTGAGCCGTGCGGGCCTGCGCCCCACCGCCCCTCGGCATCAGGAGAACCCGCGCAGCTCGGCCCATTCCTCCCAGGGCGCGCGCGTGGAGCGCAGGGCGTTGATCGGAGCGGCCTTGTCCTCATAGCCCAGGGCCACGCCGCAGGCCACGTGATAGGGCTCGGGCAGGGCCAGGGCGCTCTGCAGCGTGCTGGCGTAGCGGCGCCAGAAGCCCTGCGCGCAGGTGGCCAGGCCGTGGTGCACGGCCAGCAGCATCAGCGACTGCAGGTAGATGCCCAGGTCAGCCCATTGCGGCAGGCCCATGCGCTCGTCCACGCAGATGAAGATGCCCACGGGCGCGCCGAAGAACTCGGCGTTCTTGGCCAGCTGCTCCAGGCGCGCGGCCTTGTCATCTCGCGGAATGCCGATGGCGCGGTACAGGTCCTCGCCATTGGCAAAGCGGCGCGAGCGGTACGGCTCCCACAGGCTGGGCGGGTAGCTCTGGTTGCCGCGGTCCTCGTCGGGCTGGGCCCGGGCAACGGCGCTCACGATCTGCCGCAGCGGCTCGCCCGTGAGCGCCACCACGCGCCAGGGCTGCAGGTTGCCGCCCGATGCGGCCTGGGCCGCCTCCTTCAGCAGGGTCTGCACCAGATCGGCCGGCGGCACATCGGGCAAAAAGGCGCGCACCGATCGGCGCTGGCGCAGGGCGTCAATCACGTCCATGGAGTCTCCCACGTTGATTCAAGAATGAGGCAGGGCCGCGGCCACCTGGGCCCACGGTCACTTGCCGATGATGTCGTTGAGCTTGGCGGCGGGGAACTGCTCGCTCAGGGCTGCATCGCAGGGCACGCAGTCCTTGCCCTGCGAAGTGGCCTGTGAGAGTTTCTCTATGGCCTGCCACAGCAGCGTGATCTGGTGCTCCTGCGCGCCCGCGCCATCGATCAGGCCGCGCATGGCCTGAGTCAGCGGGTCGTCCTGCAGTGCGGTGACGCCGTAGGCGCTGAACTTGGCTTCGTGCGGCTCGGTCACGTCGGCGCTGTGGCCTTCCTTGGACGGGATGATGCGCGCCGGAATCCCCACGGCCGTGGCGCCTGCGGGCACGGGCTTGATGACCACGGCGTTGCTGCCGATCTTTGCGCCGTCGCCCACCTCGAAGCCGCCCAGCACCTTGGCACCCGCGGCGACCACCACATCGCGGCCCAGCGTGGGGTGGCGCTTGGCGCCCTTGTAGAGGGATGTGCCGCCCAGCGTCACGCCGTGGTAGATGGTGCAGCCGTCGCCCACGACGGCCGTCTCGCCGATCACCACGCCCATGCCGTGGTCGATGAAGACGCGCTCGCCAATGACGGCACCCGGGTGGATCTCTATGCCCGTGAACCAGCGCGCCAAGTGCGAGATGAAGCGCCCCAGCCATTTGAGGCCATGCCCCCAGCACCAGTGCGCCGGCAGGTGCAGCCAGATGGCGTGCAGGCCCGGGTAGCAGGTGACGACCTCGAAGCGCGAGCGCGCCGCCGGGTCGCGGTCGAGAATGCACTGGATGTCGGATCGCAGGCGGGAGAGCATGTGGGCTTGTGGTTGCGAAAGAAACGGCGTTGCAGTCTAGCGGTTTGGCCGCGCCACCTGCAGCATGCACTTGGCGACACCGCGCAGGATATGGATTTCCTCCTGCGTGAGCTGTGCGCGGTTGAACAGCTGGTTCAGCCGCGGCATGAGCTTCTTGGGCGCCGCCGGGTCGAGAAAGCCGATGGCGGCCAGCGCCTGCTCCCAGTGGGCGAGCATGCCCGCGACCTGCGCGGCATCGGCGCGCTCGCCCTGCGGGGCAGCCTCCTCCACGCTGAAGCCCCCCAGCGCCTGGCGCCACTCGTAGGCGATGAGCTGCACGGCCGCGCCCAGGTTGAGCGAGCCAAAGCGCGGATTGGTGGGAATGCTCAGCGCCACATGGCAGCGGTACACATCCTCGTTGGCCATGCCGAAGCGCTCCGAGCCGAACAGGAAGGCGATGCCCGACTCGGCACTGAAGTTTTGAGTCAAATCGGCCTGGTTAGGGATATGTCTCAGACTTGGCCGCAAGCCCTCACCCCCGCCCTCTCCCAGAGGGAGAGGAAGTAAAACCGGCGCGACCGATCGCCCTCGCCCCTCTGGGGAGAGGGAGGGGTGAGGGGCTTCAGGGGCAGGCACACAATCAGTAAAACAAGCCTCAAGCGCCCTACCATCAAGCGCTGAAAGCTTGTTTTTTAATAGCAAAGCAAAATGCTCACGCGGAGCGCGCGTGGGCGGGCCGAAGTCGCGCGGCGTCATGGCCGTGGCGCACAGGTGGCTGATGCCATCGACCGCCTCGTCCAGCGTGGCGACGATGCGCGCGTTCTCGAGTACGTCCAGGGCACCGCTGGCGCGCTGTATGGTTTCCTCCTTGCGCAGCACATTGGGCCAGCGCGGAGCGACCAGCACCAGGTCGTCGAAACCCATGGTCTTCATGGCGCGCGCGGCGGCGCCCACGTTGCCGGCATGGCTGGTCTGTATGAGGATGAAGCGGGTTTTCATGGCAGGTAATGGCGCCGTGCAGGCGGCCCGCAATTGTCGCCGCAAGCGCGCTGGCGCCATGCCCAAGTAAAATGCACGCTTTGCGCCCGCATCGCCGGCCACGCACCCTCAGGCCCTCGGGTCGCACGCTCCTCATCACAAACCATGTCGTCCAACCTGCACCCCATGCTCAACGTGGCCATCAAGGCCGCACGCGCCGCCGGCGCCATCATCAACCGCGCGGCCCTCGATGTGGAGGCGGTGCGCATCTCGCAAAAGCAGATCAACGACTTCGTGACCGAGGTCGATCATGCGGCCGAACAGGCCATCATCGAGACCCTGCTCACGGCCTACCCCGGCCACGGCATCCTGGCCGAGGAGTCGGGCTCCGAGCATGGCTCCAAGCATTCCGACTATGTCTGGATCATTGACCCGCTGGACGGCACGACCAACTTTATCCACGGCTTTCCCGTCTACTGCGTGAGCATCGCCCTGTCCTTCAAGGGCAAGATCGAGCACGCCGTGGTCTACGACCCCTCGCGCAACGACCTGTTCACCGCCACGCGCGGGCGCGGCGCCTTCCTGAACGATCGCCGCATCCGCGTCTCCAAGCGCACGCGCCTCGGGGACTGCCTGATCTCCACGGGCTTTCCCTTCCGCCCGGGCGACAACTTCAAGCAGTACATGGCCATGATGGCCGAGCTCATGCCGCGCACGGCCGGCCTGCGCCGCCCCGGCGCCGCAGCGCTGGACCTGGCCTACGTGGCCGCTGGCTTCTGTGACGGCTTCTTCGAGGCCGGCCTGTCGATCTGGGACGTGGCCGCCGGCAGCCTGCTGGTGACCGAGGCCGGCGGCCTGGTGGGCAACTTCACGGGCGAGGCCGACTTCCTGGAGCAGCGCGAATGCCTGGCCGGCGCGCCGCGCATCTATGGCCAGCTCGTGGGACTGCTGGGCAAGTACAGCAAGTTCGCCGCCGCAGGTGACAAGGCCGCCGTGCGCCAGGCCCTGGCCGATGGCCAGGACGCCGCGGACGATGGTCAGGACGCCGCGGCGGACGAAGCCACCGCCCACCCCGACAGCGCGGCCGAGGACACACAGACCCGCCCCAACGCGGCACCGTAACCAGAAAAAAGGCTCAAGTAGCGATTCCCATTCAACAGGAATCCCTGCTTGAGCCGAAAAAAACCATAGCTGTCAGCGCTTGCCCCATGGCGCTGAATTTCCTGCAGCGCCCGCGGCAACTCCGTAGAATGCGCGTCTTGTAAAAACCTGTATAAGGCGCCTGCCGCGCGTGACTTCCATCAAGGCGGCGCCCGCATTTTTACAGCCGGTTCTGGAGCAGGCCTACCCCGCATGCGATCCCAGGCCGCGCGCCCCGCCCTCTTCCTGGAGACACCATGCAGGCCTTACTCGCCCTATCGCGGGCCATCGACAAGCTCAACGGTTTTGTCGGCAAATACTGTATCTGGCTGATTTTTGCGGCCACGGCCATCAGTGCCATCAACGCCATCGTCCGCAAGGTCTTCAACTACAGCTCCAATGGCTTTCTGGAGGTGCAGTGGTATCTCTTTGCCTGGTCCTTCCTGATCGCCGCCGGTTACACCCTGCTCAATCGCGAGCATGTGCGCATCGACGTGCTCAACAGCCGCCTGCCCAAGAAGGTGCAGCTGTGGATTGAGATCCTGGGCCTGATCTTCTTCCTGACCCCCGTGTGCCTGCTGGTGCTGTGGCTATGCATTCCCGTGCTGGGCGAGAAGATCGCCTCGGGCGAGATGTCGCCCAACCCCGGCGGCCTGATCCGCTGGCCCGTGTGGCTGGCCCTGCCCGTGGGCTTTGTGCTGCTGCAGCTGCAGGGTTGGTCCGAACTCATCAAGTGCATCGCCTTCCTCAAGGGCCAGGGGCCGGACCCCACGCTCAAGCTCGGCGAAAAATCCACCGAGGAAGAGCTTGCCGATGCCCTGCGCCAGCACGCGGCCGCCGCCGGCGTCATCCCCACCCCCGACACCCATTGAACGAGAGCCGCCGAAATCATGGAGTTCCTTACCGCCAATTTCGCCCCGCTCATGTTCGGGGGGCTGCTGTGTTTTCTGATCCTTGGCTTTCCCGTGGCCTTCAGCCTGGGTGCCTGTGGTCTGTTCTTTGGCCTGCTGGGCATAGAGCTGGGCGTGTTTCCCGCCTCCACCCTGGCCTGGCTGCCGCAGCGCCTGATCGGCATCATGGCCAACGAGACGCTGCTGGCCGTGCCCTTCTTCACGCTCATGGGGCTGATCCTCGAGCGCAGCGGCATGGCCGAGGACCTGCTTGACTCGGTGGGCCAGGTCTTCGGCCCGCTGCGCGGCGGTCTGGCGCTGGCCGTGATCCTGGTGGGCGCCATGCTGGCGGCCACCACCGGCGTGGTCGCAGCCTCGGTGATCTCCATGGGCCTGATCTCGCTGCCCATCATGCTGCGCTACGGCTATGACCGCAGCCTGGCGGCCGGCGTGATCGCCGCATCGGGCACGCTGGCACAGATCATTCCGCCATCGCTGGTGCTGATCGTGCTGGCCGACCAGTTGGGCAAGAGCGTGGGCGATCTGTACAAGGGCGCCTTCGTGCCCGGCTTTTCGCTGGTGGGCCTGTACGTGCTGTGGGTGATCGTGCTCGCCATCTTCAAGCCCAAGATGGTGCCCGCGCTGCCGCCCGAGGCGCGCACGCTGCGTGAGCCCAATGGCAGCGCCGGCTACACCTCGCTGGCCCTGCTGGTCGTGCTGTCCACCGTGGTGGCCGTGGTGCTGGCGCACAACATGGAGGCCGTGCACAGCTGGTGGCAGGGCGAAGCGGTGGAGATGGTGCCTACGGACGAGAAGATCGTCGTCGCCATGTGCGGCGGCACCTTCGTCGCCTGGCTGATTGCCGTCATCAACCGCATCACCCACCTGGGCCTGCTGTCCCGGCTGGCCGAGCGCGTGACCTTCGTGCTGATCCCGCCGCTCTTGCTGATCTTCCTGGTGCTGGGCACCATCTTCCTGGGTGTGGCCACGCCCACCGAGGGCGGCGCCATGGGCGCCATGGGCGCCATCGTCATGGCCGCCTCGCGCAAGCGCATCAACATGGACCTGCTCAAGCAGGCGCTGGCCACGACGACCAAACTGTCGTCCTTCGTCATGTTCATCCTGGTGGGCGCCACCTTCTTCAGCATGGTGTTCCAGGCCGCCGATGGCCCGGTCTGGGTGGAGCACCTGCTGACCCAGCTGCCGGGCGGCAAGGTCGGCTTTCTGGTGTTCGTGAACCTCATGGTCTTCGTGTTGGCATTCTTCCTGGACTTCTTCGAGCTGTCCTTCATCGTGGTGCCGCTGCTCGGCCCCATCGCCGACAAGATAGGCATTGACCTGGTCTGGTTCGGCGTGCTTCTGGCCGTGAACATGCAGACCTCGTTCATGCACCCACCGTTCGGCTTTGCACTGTTCTTCCTGCGTTCTGTGGCGCCCGACAAGCCCTATGTGGACCATGTCACGCGCAAGACGATCGCGCCGGTGACCACGATGCAGATCTACAAGGGCGCCATTCCCTTCCTGGTGCTGCAGCTGACCATGGTGGCCATCCTCATCGCCTTCCCGGGCCTGGTGACCAGCCAGCTCGACAAGAAGGTCGATGTGGACATGAACGCAGTGGGCACGCAGATGCTGGACAACCTGAACAAGGAAGGTGCGGACTTCGGCGAGCCCGCCGCCGAGGGCAGCGAAGAGCACAAGGACGATGCCACCGCCCCGCCCGCCATTCCCGCGGAACCGGCGGCCTCCACCCCCTCATCCGAGGCCGATGACCCGGTCAAGGCCCTGCAGGACGCCGCAGGCAAACATTGACAGACGGGCGCGGGCAAGAACCGCGCCGCCCACAAAAAAACCGCGACCCTGGTCGCGGTTTTTTTGTGGGCGGGCAATGCCCGCCAGGGTGAACGTCAGATCTTGACCGAGGCCATGGTCTGCAGGAACGGCAGCTCGGAGATGCGGTTCCACAGGATCTGGTCGCGCTGGAAGGCACGCATGTCTTCGAAGATTTTCTTGAAGGTGGGCTCCTTGGCGCTGTGCTCCGCGTAGACCTCCTGCGCAGTCTTGAAGCCGGCGTCAATGACGGTCTTGGGGAAGGGTTTGAGCAACGTGCCCGAACCGACCATGCGCTTGAGCGAGATCGGATTCAGTGCCAGGTACTTCGAGGTGCCGTCGTTGTACGCCACGGCGGCCGCGGCGCGCACGATGGCCTGGTTCTCGGGCGAGAGCTTGGCCAGCGCCTTGTTGTTGATGAAGAACTCCAGGTCGGCGCCGCCTTCCCACCAGGCGCCGTAGTAGTAGTACTTGGCGACCTTGTTGTAGCCCAGCTTCTCGTCGTCGTACGGGCCGACGAACTCCACCGCATCGAGCGTGCCCTTCTCCAGTGCCTGGTACACCTCGCCGGCTGGCATGTTCTGCGCCACCACACCCAGCTTGGCCATGGATTCGCCGAACACGCCGCCGCCCAGGCGCATCTTCAGGCCCTTGAAGTCCTCGGGCGACTTGATTTCCTTGCGGTACCAGCCGCCCATCTGCGTGCCGGTGTTGAGCGCGCTGAGGGTCTGGAAGTTGTACTTGGCAAACAGTTCGTTGAGCAGCTTGCGGCCATTGCCATGCTCCTTCCAGGCCTGCGTCTGGCCGGCAGTCAGGCCGAAGGGCACGGCGCAGCTAAAGGCGAAGGCCGGGTCCTTGCCGGTGTAGTAGTAGGCCGCGGACAGGCCCATCTCGATCGTGTCCTCGGCCAGGGCGTCAACGATGCCGAAGGCGGGCATGAGCTCGCCCGCTGCATGCACGGACACCTCGAACTTGCCGCCCGACAGCGCCTTCACGGTCTCGGAGAATTTCACACCCGCACCATGCAGGGTCTCCAGCGACTTCGGGAACGAGGTGGCCATGCGCCAGCGCACCGCCGCCTGGGCATGCACCGCGGGCGCCACGCCGGCGGCCAGCACGCCGGCGATACCGGCATTTTTGATGAGGGAACGACGATCCATGTGCAATATCTCCAATGAATTGATCACCAAACAAGCCTCTGGCATGCGGACCACCGCGGGCTGCCAACAGAGCCGATCAAGTGTAATTAGTTATTGCCGACGCGGCGTGCTCGCCACGCAGGGGTTGCCCCGATATTGCAAACCATCGTCGCCTGAACGCCATGCGCGGGCGTGCCGGGCGCTCAGGCCACGGCGCGCGGCAGTGCTGCGGGGGGTGTCTGGCCGAAACGCTCGGTGATCGCGCGCTCCAGGCCCTGGGCGTCCAGGCCCTGCAGGGCCAGCAGCCTGGCGGGGTCGCCATGCTCGATGAACGCATCGGGCAGGCCCAGCTGCAGCAGCGGGCGCAGCACGCCGGCGGCGTTCAGGGCCTCGGCCACGGCGCTGCCGGCGCCGCCCATGATGCAGCCTTCTTCCACGGTGACCAAGGCATCGTGCTCGGCCGCCACCTGCAGCAGCAGCTCGGTATCGAGCGGCTTGGCCCAGCGCATATTGACCACGGTGGCGTCCAGCGCCTCGGCGGCCTGCAATGCCGGATACAGCAGCGTGCCGAAGGCCAGGATGGCCACACGTGTTCCTGACTGCCGGCCCTGGCGGCGAATCTCGCCCTTGCCGAAGGGCAGGCCCTCCAGGCTGGCGAGTGGGGACACGCCCACGCCGGCCCCGCGCGGGTAGCGCACGGCGACGGGGTGGTTCTGCGCGTAGGCGGTGGACAGCAGCTGGCGGCATTCGCGCTCGTCGGCCGGGCACGCCAGGCTCATGTTGGGGATGCAGCGCACGAAGGCGATGTCGTATGCCCCGGCGTGCGTGGCGCCATCGGCGCCCACCAGGCCCGCGCGGTCGAGCGCGAACACCACGGGCAGGTTTTGCAGCGCCACGTCGTGGATCAGCTGGTCGTAGGCGCGCTGCAGAAAGGTCGAATAAATCGCGACCACGGGTTTGACGCCCTCGCAGGCCATGCCGGCGGCAAAGGTCACGGCATGCTGCTCGGCGATGCCCACGTCGTAGTAGCGGCCGGGGAAGCGCCGGTGGAATTCGACCATGCCCGAGCCCTCGCGCATGGCCGGCGTGATGCCCACCAGGCGCTGGTCCTTGGCCGCCATGTCGCACAGCCAGTCGCCAAACACCTGTGTGAAGGTCTGCTTCGGCGGCGTGGCCGGCTTGACCAGACCCACGCGCGGGTCGAACTTGCCCGGACCGTGGTAGGCCACGGGGTCCTGCTCGGCCAGCTTGTAGCCCTGGCCCTTCTTGGTCACCACGTGCAGGAACTGCGGACCCTTGAGGCCCTTGATGTTCTCCAGCGTCGGGATGAGCGAATCGAGGTCATGCCCGTCGATGGGGCCGATGTAGTTGAAGCCGAACTTCTCGAACAGCGTGGCTGGCACCACCATGCCCTTGGCCTGCTGCTCCAGGCGCTTGGCGAGCTCGAGCAGCGGCGGCACGTTCTTGAGCACGCTCTTGCCCACATCCTTGGCCGCCGCGTAGAACTGCCCGCTCATGAGCTGGGCCAGGTAGCGGTTGAGCGCGCCCACGGGCGGGCTGATGCTCATGTCGTTGTCGTTGAGGATGACGAGCAGGTTGCAGTCCTGCACGCCGGCGTTGTTCAGCGCCTCGAAGGCCATGCCCGCCGTCATGGCGCCGTCGCCGATGACGGCGATGGCGCGGCGGTCCTCGCCCTTTTGCCTGGCCGCCAGCGCCATGCCCAGTGCCGCGGAGATGCTGGTGGACGAATGCGCCGTGCCAAAGGTGTCGTACTCGCTCTCGGCGCGCTGCGGAAAGCCCGAGATGCCGCCGAGCTGGCGCAGCGTGGCCATGCGCTCGCGCCGGCCGGTCAGGATCTTGTGCGCGTAGGTCTGGTGGCCCACGTCCCAGACCACGCGGTCGCGCGGCGTGTCGA